>NZ_NEUB01000995.1 GCF_002910825.1 Streptomyces sp. SM1
CCCCGCCGCGAACTGCTCGGCCGGCCCGTGGGGCCACGGCACCGGGTGGAAGCCCAGTGCCGTCTCCGCCGCGACGCCCCTGGGGAGCTCCAGCTCGACGGTCACCGCGGGCCCCTCAGCCGCGCAGGGCGACGACGTGGCCGGCCAGCGAGTCGATGGAGCGCAGTACCTCCGGGTGCACTTCGTCGTCCCATTCGAAGCCGAACGCGTCCTCCATGGCCACCAGCAGGCTGACCAGCCCGGTGGAGGACACGCCCGCCTCGCGCAACGACATGTCGTCCGGCACGCCGCTGACGAAGCGGTCGTTCCCGAACAGGCCGGTCAGCAGCCCGCGAATGCGCTGCCGGGCGGCCTCGACTTCCTGGTCAGACATGTGCTTCCGCTTCTTCGACGAACTTCAGGACCAGCGTCTGGAAGGTCTCGGGGTCATCGAGGTAGGGCACGTGACCGGCGTTCGGCATGATCTCGCAGTGGCCCTTGGGGAACAGCGCGGCCAGATCGCGGCCGCGTCCCGGGCTGAGCAGGATGTCGTCGTCGCCGAGGACGATCAGGGTCGGCGCGACGACGCGGGACAGCAGCTCGGGGCTGGTGTCGCCCTGCTGGGCCAGGGTCAGGCCGTTGATGAGCTCCTCGGGGGTGTTCATCGCCATGAAGCTCTCCCGCAGCCCCAGGAAGCCCGGCGTACCGCCCTCCTCGTTCATCTCGCCGGCGATCACCTCGGGGTACATGTGGTTGTACAGCGCGGCGATGCCCTCGTTCTTCAGGGTCAGCAGCCAGGCCCGGTTGAGCTGCCGGTGCCGCCGCATCCCGCGCAGACCGAACACCGGGCCCGCCAGCACCAGCCCCCGGACCCGGTCCGGGTACTCCAGCGCCACGTCCCGGGCAAGCTGGGTGGAGGCCGAGGTGCCGACCAGGTACGTCGACTCGATCTCCAGGGCGTCGAGCAAGCCGATCACGTCGGCCGCGTGCTCCTCCCAGGTCGGCTCCTGGGACAGCCGCGTCGACGCACCGTGGTTGCAGAAGTCGTACGTCACCACGCGGTGGCGCCGGGACAGCTCCCCGGTGCACTCCCGCCAGAACGGCGCGCTCAGGAAGAAGTTGTTGAGGAAGGTGAGAGCCGTGCCCTCACCGACGGACTCGTAGTAGAGCTCGACCCCGTCCCTGGTGCGGGCGCGCGGCGCGTCCTGGTGGTACGACAGGTCCTGCTGCGTCTCTTCATCGACTGGCATTGCTCTCCACCCTTGTCTGATTTCTGGCTTCCGCGCCCGGGAGGACGCGCGCGAACTCGGCGACGACGGCGGCCGCGGGGACCTCGTAGGAGACGGCACCGCAGGACAGGCCGCAGTACATCGCCATCTCATCGATCCGGCCGGTGGTCGCTTCGGTCGGCACCGCGGAACTGAACCGCGGCACCAGGTAGGGCTTTCCTTCGACCACCGTGCGGCCGATGAACTTCTTGGCCTGCCCCGGGTCGGCGGTCGCGGAGGTCGCCAGCACCCGGTGCCGTCGACCCGGCCAGCCGATCTCGTAGACATCCGTGACCACGGTGTCGCTGCCCTTGGCGGCGGTCACCGCCCCCTTGAAGTAGGGGTGCGCCCGGGACTCGGTGGCGACGACGAAGGCGGTGCCCAGCAGTACGCCGTCGGCGCCGGCGGCAACGGCCCGGCCGGCCTCCTCGGGCGAGCCGATCCCGCCCGAGGCGACGAGGCAGGCGTCGGGCATCCGTGCGCGCAGCGCGCCGACCAGCTCGTCGCGCCGGGCCGTGCCGAGCAGATGACCGCCGGCCTCGACGCCCTGGGCCACCACCACGGCGCCCTGCTCGGACGCGCAGACCCCGTCGGCGACGGTCCCGACCTGGACCACGACGGGCCGTCCCGCCGCGGCGGCCCGCTCGAACACGGCGTCCTCGGGCAGGCCGAAGAACGACAGGTGCACGCGTTCCGGGGTCTCGTCGAGCACCTGCGCCACCTGCCGGTCGAGTTCCCGCGGCCCGACCACCTCCGGGATCAGGTTCACCCCGACGGGCCGGCCGGTCCCCTCGGTGAGCCGGGCGAGCATGGCCGACAGCGCGTCACCGACCAGCTTGTAGCCGCCGGCGCAGCCTGCGGCGCCCGCATCGGACACCGCGCAGGCGAGCTCCGTCCCGGCGACGCCGCCCATGCCCGACTGCAGCAGGCTCACCTCGACGCCGAGCGCCTCCGCCAGGGAACGACGCATCAGCCCAGGCCCTCGACTGCCGACACCGCGGCGGCGACGCCGCCGAACCGCTGGGTCAGCGTGTGCACCCAGCGCTCCAGGCCGAAGGCCAGGCAGCTGGTGTGCGCCGTGGCGTCGCCGGCCTGGATGGCGCATCGCTCGCCGAAGAAGTTCCGGTGGTAGTTCACCGACCCGATCGCCAGGCCCTCGACGACGAACTCCTCCTTCACCGGGAACAGCCGCTGCATCTTCGCCTTGCCACTGTTCTTGTCGAAGAAGGGGTCGGTGGCCACCTCCACCCGGACGTCGAGGCCCAGCTCGGCGCAGAGGGCGAGCACGGCGTCCTTGGCGCGCTGAAGGTGGTTCTTCGCGCCGTCCTCGGGGCCGACGAAGACGATCTCGCGCATCGAGAAGCCGAGCAGCCGTTGCAGGCCGTCGTAGTGGTTCTCGTTGCGGAAGCAGGTGCCGACGGTGGTCCGCGTGGTGCCCTCGCCGGGGACGGCCGTACCCGCCAGGTCGACGTAGATCGCATAACAGGCCGCCGACGGCAGCGCGAAGCCGCTCGGCTCCATCACGTCGGTCGGTATCCGGCCCACCGGGCGGGACGACTCGGCCAGCATGGGGCCGACGCGCTCGGGGTCGAGCCGGGTGGCGGTAAGGCCGAGGTGCGGGAAGTTGTCGTAGTAGTCGAACCGGTCGAGGTCCTGGCACCGCATCAGGAACGGGTACCGGAACTCCGGGGCGTCCCAGCCGTCGGCCAGGCGTCGGAACACCGAGTCGACGGCCCGCAGCAAACGCAGTTGGCCACCGTCGAGGGTGCTCAGGCCGTTGTCGGTCACTGTGGTCATCGCGCTGCTTTCTGCTCGAAGAAACGCGCCTCGATCGCCTTGACGGTGCGGAAGTCGTCCAGATTCACGTCTTCCGGGTCGATGGCCTCGCCGGTGATCTCCTCCAGCAAGAAGATGAACTCGACGAATGCCAGCGAGTTGATGGCCCGGCTGTCGATGAGGTCCAGATCGTCGGGTACCTGGCCGAGCTGGGGATTGCGTCCGAGGATGAATTCCCGGACCGTCTGTACGGGATTGGTCATTTGATGATTTCCCTGCCGACGCCTGACTTGGTGAGGAACTTCCTTGTCCGCTTGAGCACGTCGTCGTGCGCCTTCAACCGGGCGGGGTGCTCCAGCGCGCGCCGCCGCAGCGCCAGGGCGTCCGGGATGCCGGCATCGCGGTAGGCCGCCGGGTTGTAGAGCGTGGCGATGCTGTACTGCAGGTAGTTCTCCAGGTACTCGGCGACCAGCGGCACCTCGTCCGGGTCACGCCTGGCCACCTGGCCGAGCAGATGGGTGAAGATCATCCGTCCGAACGCGACATGCCGGCTCTCGTCCTGGTGGTGGACCCGGTTGATCTCACGGGCGATGGGCGGCAGCGACTGGTCGGTCGCCATGTGCGCGTTGTAGTAGTCGACGATCTCCTCGAAGATCAGGATGCGCGCGAACACGATCAGCTCGCGGGCCACCGAGGAGAGGTGTTCGACGGAGTCCGCCTTCAACGTCGGCTGCGCCGGGTAGAGCTTGCCGCCGTAGCGCAGGCAGAACTGCGCGAAGAACCACATGTGCTCGTTTTCCTCACCGATGAAGTGGTGCAGGAATTCCGACACATCGGCGTACGGGCGCTCATGGATGCGCATCACGACTTCGCTCATCAGCTCGCGGATGCCGTGGATGTTGAGACTGAAGAAATTGATCGCCTCGAACCTGGTGAGCGCGATCTGCTGCTCGCGGGTCAGCTCGTCCCACATCGGTGTGCCGGCCAACGTGGTCAGGCTCTCGCTCATCCACGGCTGGTCGGGCTCGATGGCCTCGGGCCAGTCGAACATCGTGTAGGGGTTGTAGTAGCCGGATTCGGCCAGGTTCTCCAGCCGACCCAGGTCAAGGACAATCGGCTCGATTTCGCGTACCGCCATTTTGCACTCGTCTTTCCCGACGCAGTGGCCGAAGATTGGATTCAACGAACCGGACGAATGTCCGCGCGCACCTGGATCGGCAGCTGCGAACCGCATTCGTGATGGCCGAGGGCCGCGTTGCAGGACGCGGTGGAAGGGATCACCTTGTTGTAGATCGACCCGAGGCACAGTTCCTGGAAGGCCCCGGTGTCCGCCGAGAGCCGCGCGGCCAGCTGCGCCTTGGCGATGTCGACGGTCCTGAGCGCACCGTCCTCGTCCTCGACCTCGACACAGGCGTGCGGCAGATCGAGAGCCCCGCCGAGCACGCCGCAGAACCAGCCCCGCTTCGCCTCGGCCCGGTATCCGGCCGCGCGGAACCTCTCGGCCAGGAACAGGCTCGCCGCGATGCAGCTCGTGGCGCCGAGAGAGTGCACCAGCCGGTAGTCCGCCTGCATGGGGACGGGGATCATCTGCCAGCGGTAGCCGGCGTCCAGGTAGTCGTGGACCAGCTGCCGAAGCACCGGTGAGACCAGGGGGGTGCGCGCACCGGTCGTGGTGACCGTCGCCGTGTACTCGGCCGATCCCGCGCTCGCCGTCGGCGCCGTCACCTCCTCGACGCGCCCGCCGAAGCGCCGGACGTCCGGCGCTTCGAGATGCCAGGGCGCCACGCCGGCGCAGTCGACACACTCCATGCGGACCCGGAAGGTCCAGGACTTCGGGCGCAGGAGATCGTCGACGGGCCGACCGGCGAACCGGAACAGCATGCGGAAGGCGAGCTCCGGCTGCGTCGTCGACTTGCCCGAGTACATGCCGAGGTTGTAGAGGTCGTTGGCGTCGAAGCAACGCACCCCGGCGCGGTCCTCGAATGGCAGACCTCCCTCGACCAGAGCGTCGATGTCCGCCGCGTCGCAGCCGAGCATTTCCCGCGCCACGGATTCCGACTGGGTTCTGTCGGAATACTGGTCGGGAATGAATTCGATGGAATCCGCCACTTTCTCCCAGGACACCTGCGAGACGGCGGCTTGGTGCGACACTACCTACCTCCCCAGTCAGCAATTACTGGCCGTATTGCAACCAGTGCCACGAACCTAGCAGCCGACAATCACACCGCGACAGATTCACTTCACATTCGTCGCCGTGCGTTTTGCATGGCGACGAATGGAAAAAAAATATCGCCGAGTGGCATCACGAAGTTGTGGAATGTGATGCGGGGCAAACCGCACATCACACAGGTGACTCCCGGAACCGGCGGCGGGGCGCGCCGGGAGCGGTCCGCGCGCCCGGACGCCTCAGATCCACTGCAGATCACGGGCAATGCGCAGCGCGTCAATACGGTTGCGCGCACCTATCTTCGCGACCACGGACGAAATGTAGTTGCGCACCGTCCCCTCGGACAGACACAGCCGATCGGCGATCTCCTCCATGGTGTCGCCGCGGTCCAGGTGCTCCAGCACGGACAACTGGCGCAGGGTCAGCGGACAGTCCCCGCCCGCCACGGCCGCCACCGTCAGCTCGGCGTCGAAGGCGCGCTCGCCCTGGTGCACCAGGTGGACGGCCTCGAAGAACCGGCGGGGCGGGGCGCTTCTGCGGACCATTCCGTCGATCTCCCCGGTGAAGGCCCTGCGGACGACCGACCGGATGCATACGGTGGCGACCAGCAGCGTCCGGCATTCGGGAAGGATCGCGATCTTCTCGGCGAGGTCAATCGTTTCGGCGTCTCTGCCGTCGAAGCTGATGACCACGACGTCGGGCCGGTGCAGCTCGGCGAACTCCAGCGCCGCCAGCTTGCTGTCCACCGACCCCGCCACTTTGATCTCCGCACGCTGTTCCAGTAAAGCCGTCAGTGCGGACCTGGACAGATGCAGCTCGTCGAAAACCATTACGTCGATGCCCACTCGACTCCTCCGATCGGTTCGTATCGCATAACACTCACCTACGCGTACGGAAATCGGCCTTTCTGCTGTCCGGGAGCGCGAGGAAGAAGATTTCTCGCGCATGGCCCATCAGTCCTTGAGCCGGGCCCTGAGCGCGTTCTTGTCGATCTTTCCGACGGCCGTCAGCGGCATCTGGTCGAGCACCACCAGCCGGTCGGGGAGCTTGTACGGCGCGATGCCGCGGTCCCTGAGCCCGTCCCGCACCTCCGACAGCGTCGGGGGGTGCTCCGCCTCCCGTGGGACCACGCACACGCAGGTCTGCTCGCCGAGCTCCGCGTGCGGCACACCGATCACGGCGGCCAGGGCGATGCGAGGGTCGCCGAGCAGATGCTGCTCGACCTCCCTGGCCGGCACCTTCTCCCCGCCCCGGTTGACGACGTCGTTGGTGCGCCCCACCACCTCGAAGTAGCCCGCGGCCGTCCGCCGGACCACGTCGCCGGTGCGGAAGAAGCCGTCGCCGGTGAACTGAGCGCGGTCGCTCTCCTCGGCCCGGTAATAGCCGCGCACCGTGTAGGGGCCGCGGGTCAGCAGTTCCCCTTCCTCACCCGGCCCCGCCTCCTGGCCGTCCTCGCGGATCACCCGTATCTCGTCGGCCGGTGCCAGGGGGCGGCCCTGCGTATGGAGGACGACGTTCTCGGGGTCGTCCAACCGTGTGTAGTTGAGCAGGCCCTCTGCCATGCCGTACACCTGCTGCAGGACACAGCCGAATGCCCCGGACACCCTGCGCGCCGTCGCGGGGGAGAGCCTGGCCTCGCCGACCTGGAGCAGTTCGAGCGACCCCAGGTGGTGCGCGGTCCGCTCGGCGGCGTCGAGCCACAGCGACACCAGCGGCGGCGACAGCGAGGTGACCGTCACCCCGGCGCTCTCGATCAGGGGGAAGCACAGTTCGGGGGTGGGTGCCATGGCCGGCACCACGGTGCCGCCCATGCGCAACGTGCCCAGCACACCGGGGCACCCCAGGGCGAAGTTGTGGCCCATGGGCAGCGCGCACAGATAGCGGGTGTCCCTCCTGAACCCGCACAGCCGTGAGCTCTGGCGCAACTGGTACGCGTAGTCGGCGTGTGTGCGCGGGACGAGCTTCGGCGGCCCGGAGGTGCCCCCGGAGAGCAGGAAGAAGGCCACCTCCCGCGCGTCGGGCACCGGCAGGTCCACCGGGTCCCCGTCGACCTCCGCGAGCGCCGCGAAGGGGCCCGGGTCGCCGGCCACGAGCACGTGCCGCAGCGTGCCCGCGCCCGCCAGCACGTCCTTGGCGATGATCCGGTAGTCGCAGTCGAGCGCCTCGTCCGCGCAGACGTACATCACCGCTTCCGCACTGTTGACGAGGTGGACGATCTCCGCCGTCCGGTGCGCGGGATAGGCGAACACCGGCAGCGCCCCCAGCCGGAAGAGGGCAATGCACAGCACCAACAGCTCCACGTCGTTGGGCAGTTGGACGACGACGCGGTCACCGGCGCCGAGACCGAGGCCGCGCAGTCCGGCGGCGAGCCGGTCCGCCGCCCGGTCCATCCCGCCGTAGGTCAGGGTGCGGGTGGCGGTGACGACCGCCGGCCGGTCCCGCGCGTCCGGCGCGGACATGGGCAGGCTGCCGAGAATCTCGTCGTTCCAGTATCCCCTGGCCCGGTAGTCCTCGGCGTACGGCTCGGGCCACGGCACGCAGCCCTCAAGCATGGTGCGCCCCGCCCACGTGCTTCTCCACCCGCATGTCGCCGCGCCTCCCTCTGTCCGTCGGGGTCCCAAGGACCTGCGGCAGAGCAGCCTGACACCGGGGGTCTGGCGACTTTCTGTACGCGTTCTTCAGAAGTCGTGGCCAAGGGCTGTGACCAGGGCGTACGGGGGCACGGGACGGCCCCGCGTCGCACGGAGCCGAGCGGCCGGCGCCGTGGCGCTGGCCGCCGCTCAGGGCAGCGGCAGAGGGCGGGCGAGGAGTTCGACGCCGTGCGGCGGCCCGGCGAGTTCACCGGCCTTGGTCCAGCCCCACCGCCGGTACAGCTCGTGGGCCGGCGCCCGGGTCGACGCGGCCAACACGGCGTACCGCTCGGTGCGGTCGGCCAGCAGCACCCGCCCGTGCCCACGGCCCCGCAACTCCCGTACGACGGCCAGCTCGTAGACGTAGAACAGCGGCCGACGCAGCCACCGCGGGGCGGGCGCGACGGCCCGCGGGTGCCACCAGTCCGCCTCCCGGCGCACCCCGTAGGCGAAGCCGCCCAGCGCGCCACCGTCCAGCACGGTCGTCACCGCGAAGCCGGGCAGGCGCGCGTGTTCGGCGAGCTGCGCGGCGAACGCCTCCGCCGCCGCCGCGTCCTCGTCGTACGGCGGCTCCCGGTAGACCCGGTGGTAGACGTCCCGGAACGGCTGGCCCTCCGCCAGTGCCTTGTCGTTGTCGAGGTAGTGGCATGTGTGGTGCAGGGTGAACCCTTCGGCGAGCGCCTTCTCGGCCGCTTGCAGCGCGTCGGGCCGGGCGGCGAACCCGATGGCCAGCCGGCGGTTCGCCCGGTCGGACACGGCCGCGGCCAGCACCGGGACGTCGAACTCGTTGTCCAGGTGGATCAGGGTGATGTCGTAGGCGTCCAGGCTGTCGTAAACCAGCTCACGGATCCGGTCGGGCATCGGAAGCCGGGGCAGGCGGGGCGTGTTGGCCCACCACAGCATGGTGGTGTCCCGCTCGATCACCTCCTCCAGTCCCGAGGTGACGGCCTGCTCCTCCGTCACCCCGGCCGCCACCCCGGCCACCAGGGGGTCGGAGTAAGCGACCGGGTCGTGCTCCCCGTGGGCGACCAGGAAGGCCGGCACCCACACCGGCTCCCCCGTGGTCCATGACCGGCCCTCGACCCAGGCGCACTCCGAGTCGGTGGTCAGCGGAGCGAAGGGAAAGCCGTCGCTGAGGTACTGCCGCCGCGAGTACAGGTGCAGTCGGCGCGGGTCGAGCGCGGGCACCCCGGCCCTGCGCAGCGCGGTGTAGCTGCCGACGCGGAGCCGGTCCTGCGACAGCCGGCTGCCGCAGTAGCGTTCGACCGCCTCGCCCACGGTGCTGCGGCGGGCGCCGTCGAAGCCGGACCATGAGGTGCCGAACGCCTGCCGGTCGTTGGGCCAGTCGGCGACCCGCCGCATGTCGGCGACGTCGACCGCGCACGCGCGCAGCCGGGCCGGCATGCCGGGCAGCGGGGCCAGCTCCTGGACACCGGTGACGACGCCCACCTGGTCGTCCACGAGCAGGTCCGCCTCGGCGTCGCCCCGTGTCACGGGCCGGGGCCGGGTCGGTACCGGCAGCACGGTGCGGTGAATCCGCCCGAAGCCGCGCGCGTCGAGCTCGACCTCGTCCACGCCCGTGCCCTCCGCGACCCAGCGCTCCAGATACGCGCCGAGCTGTGCGGCCACCCAGCGGGCTTCACCGCCGCTCGGCGGACCGCCGGCCGGTTCGTCCGCGTCCCGCACGGCCGTCACCACCCGCGGATCGGGCGCGGCGGCGAGCCGACGCTCCAGTACGTCCGTGAAGTCGGCGGTCACGCCGGGTGTGACCGCCGGTCCGAGGAGCGCACGGCCGCGTTCCCGGCGCAGCGGCAGCCAGCGCAGTCCGAGACCGGCGCAGAGCTCGTCGAGGCGGGCAAGTTCCTTGTGGGCGGGGTAGGCGAAGGCGGCGACGAGCACGGTGTCGCGGGTGTCGACGCCGGTGAGGTCCCGGGGGGCGGGCTCGACGCGCGCGTAGCCGACCGGTTCGAGCGCGTGGGCGATCGGGGTGGTGAGCTCGGGGGTGCCGGTGAGCAGGACGGTGGTGCGGGCGAGTCCGGCCGCCCGGTCGGCGTCCTCGGTGGCCCGGGCCGGGCGCAGGGATCCGTCGTGGAGCAGGACGTCGACCACCTCGGCGTATTCCGGCGCCATTCCGGAAAGCAGTTCGGACCGCGTCCCGGTCCCGTCACAGCGGGCCACCCAGGCACGGAACTCGGAAGTGGGAGCGGCTATATAGAACTGCCCGCCGTTCGCGGTCGTGAGAAAGCACAGGTCCCGCTCGATGTCGTAGATCTCCACGTCCACGAGTCGCAAGGTGACGCCGTCCGCTGACATATCAGTCCTCGTCGCCGGAATCGATACTGCAAAAGGCCACGGCCCCGGATGCCACCCGGGGCCGTGGCAGGTTGACCTAGCAGGTCAAAGTCACTTGGCCACCGAGCGGTTGTGGACGACAGCTCGGTTGTGCACCACGGCGCGATTGTGGACGACGGCGCGGTTGTGCACGACGGCGCAGATGACGTTGGCCTTGACGGTGGAAATCATTGAATTTCCTCTCATCGGTCGGTCGCTGACGTGAATTACGATACCGACTTTCCATGGTGCGGCCTAGATGAATCCTGCATCCATGGAAATGCATAATTCACGGCCGCACCGAATTCGGTGGAGAATTTTCCGCCATAGCGGGCCGATCGGGCGGACCGGGCCCCGGCCAACCAGAAAATGCCCCGATTCAGCCCGCGGCCGGCTCGGGCACGCTCTCCGGCACCCCGACCGGCTCCTCGGGTCGCCGCAGGACGGCGAGCGCGATGATCACGCCGACGACCAGCAGCGCCGCACTCAGGTTCAGACCGAGGGCGTACCCGTCGTTGAGGGCCTGCGGCGTGACGGAGTGGCCGGAGCGGTGCTCGGCCGCGGTGCCGAGGGCGGCGAGCCCCAGCGAGGCACCGATCTGCCGGGAGCTGTTGAGCAGGCCGGAGGCGGTGCCGGTCTCCGCGGGCGCGACGCCGACGGTGGCGGTGGACACGAGCGGTCCGAGGCAGAGGCCGAAGCCCACGCTTGCGGCGATCGACGGCCCAAGGACGTCGGTGAGGAAGCCGCCGTCAGGGCTGATGAGGCCGAACCAGGCGAACCCGAGCGCGGTGAGCAGGCCGCCGAGGACCATCAGGGTGCGGGGGGCTACCTTGTAGCCGAGCTTGATCGCGAGCACGGAACCGACGACCACACCGAGGGCGAACGGCAGGAACATCAGTCCGGTTTCGGCGGCCCCCTTGCCGAGGACCCGCTGCAGGTAGAGCGACATGAAGTAGAACGCCGAGGCCATCGCCGCGCCGACCAGCAGGTTGTAGCTGTTGGCGCCCGCCACCGACCGGTTGGCGAACAGGCCGAGCCGGACCAGCGGTTCGCGAGCGGTGGTCCGCTCGACCCAGACGAAGGCGGCGAGCAGCACCACGGAGACCGCCAGGGTGCTCAGGGTGATCGTCGAGGTCCAGCCGTGCTGGTCGGTGCGCACGACACCGAAGACCAGCAGGCCCAGGCCACCGGTCGCCAGGACGGCGCCGAGCACGTCGGGACGTCCGGCGCGCCCGGTCGGCCTGGCGTCGACGATGCCGCGCCAGGCCATGGCCAGGGCCACGGTGGCCATCGGTACGTTGACGAACATCACCCAGCGCCAGCCGGCGTACTCGGTTAGCAGACCACCGGCCAGGACGCCCAGGGCGCCACCGGCGGCGTTCATCGCGCTCCACACCCCGAACGCCTTCACCCGGGCCTTGCCCGTCGGGAACGTCGCGGTCAGCAGTGCCAGCGCGGCCGGGGCGAGCGCGGCGGCCCCGATGCCCTGCGCGGCGCGGGCGCCGACCAGCTGGCCGGGCGCCTGGGCGAAGCCGCCGAGCAGCGAGGCGAGCCCGAACAGGCCCAGCCCGAACAGCAGGACCCGCTTGCGGCCGTAGCGGTCGGCAGCCTTGCCTCCCAGCAGCAGCAGCCCGCCGAAGGTGAGCGCGTAGGCATGGATCACCCAGGTCAGACCGACGGCACTGAAGCCGAGGCCGGCGGCGATCTCGGGGAGACCGACGTTCACGACCGACAGGTCCAGCGACACCATGAACTGCACGACGGCCACCGCGGCGAGCGTGAGCCCTGGACGGGCGACGGGACTTCCCGTCGCGTTCTCGTTCGTCCCGTTCATCCTCGTGGACTCCCTTCCCCTGGAGAGGGCTGCTATTTTAGGAACACGTTCCGAAAGTAGCACCGAGGAGCCCCTGTGTGAACTCGAAAGCCGAAGGCCGACCGGTTTCACCGCCCCGCACAGCCACCCGGCATGATGGGGGGATGCCCGGACCGTCCGCCCCTCTCGCGTCGCACGGCCGCACCGGCCGGCCGCCGGTGACCTCCCGCACGCAGATCCTGTCGGCGGCCCGCCGACTCATCGACCGAGACGGCTGGGAGAAGCTGACCATCCGCCGCCTCGCCGCCGAGTTGGGCATCGGCGCGACGACGCTGTACCACCACATCCAGAACAAGGAGGACCTCTTGGTCCTCCTGCTCAACCACTACATCGACCAGCTCGAGCGCCCGGACCTGCCGAGCGACCCGCAGGAGCGCATCGTCACGGCCGCCACGGCGATGCACGACGCCCTCGCGGGCTGGCCGTGGGCGGCGGAGATCCTCACCGTCGACGGGTTCGTCGGCCTCCTCGACGAAACCGCGCTGTGGATGGTCGAAGCCATCCTGTCCGGAGCCGCCGACCGCGGATGCACGCCCGAGCAGGGCGTGGAGGTCTTCCGCAGCATCTGGTATTACACCGTCGGAGAAATCCTCGTCCGCGCCCACTCCGACGACCGGCAGGACGGTGATGAGCGGGCCCTCGCCCGCGAGACCTCCTTCAGCAGCCTCGATGCGTCCCAGGTGCCATGCCTGGCCGCCATCGGCAGCCGATGGGCAGCACTTGCCGCACGAGACACCTACCGCCAAGGACTCCGCGCATTCGTCGACGGCCTGTTCGAACAAGCGTCGGCCCCGTATCCAACGAGAAGATCAGCCAGCCCCCGCTAATCTCATGATCGTTCAGCTGGCTCCCAGATAACCCCGAAGTCACCAGCGCTTGCCGCCACCCTGCGGCTTTGGTCGTTTACACCGCTCGGACCGGGGCCCGCGGCAAAGGGGCGAACTCGGGCCTTTCCCTCTGGGCGTGGACACCTTGGACACTGAAGTCTTCTCAGCAACGTGACGGTTGCGGTGTGTGATGATGCCGGACGGCGGGATGGTGACTCGGTGTCAGACATGAGTGAAGCCCCTGGTAGGAACGGGTCTGCGAAGATCACGTTCCGTACAACCAGAGGCTCCACGTGGCGTCCATTATCACCTACACCGCCGTGCTCGATGTCCGCAGGGCGACCGCCGAGCATCTCGCGAAGCTGCTGCGCGGGCACCGCGAGCAGCTCGGGACCCGCAAGGGCACTCGCGCGCTGGGCGTCTTCAAACAGGCGGTACTCGTGCTGCGCTGGTTCGTCGACGGTACCCGGCTGGTCCAACTCGCCCGGGACAACGGCATCTCGGTACCGACCGCCTACCGCTACCTGCACGAAGGGCTGACGGTGCTCGCCGGCCACGCGCCCGATCTGTCCAGCGCGCTGGAGAGGGCGGCGGCGGCCGGGTACACCCACCTCAATCTGGACGGCACGGTCATCCGCACCGACCGCGTGGCTGCCGCCGGCCCCAACGGCGCGGACCTGTGGTGGTCGGGCAAGCACAAGCACCACGGAGGAAACGTGCAGGTCATCGCCGCCCCGGACGGCTGGCC
>NZ_NEUB01000996.1 GCF_002910825.1 Streptomyces sp. SM1
CCCGCGCCCGGGGAGGCCGCGTACTCGGCGGCCCGCGCGCCCGCGGTCTCCTCCAGCACCTTCGCGAAGTGCGCCAGCGCCGCGTCCAGTGGCCCCACGTCCTCCGGCGAGGCACCCTTCTGCGGTCCGTAGACCGCCGGCGCCCCCTTCGGACCGGTCAGCGGGTTGTCGACGTCGCTGGCGAGCACGATCCCGGCCGAGGCGAGGCGGGGGTCGAGACCGGACAGGTCGGCCGAGGCCAGCTCGGCGAGCCCCGCGCCACCGGGCGCCACCGGCTCACCGCCGGCCGTCAGGAGGCGGGCGCCCAGGGCGGACAGCATGCCCGCACCGCCATCGGTGGTGGCGCTGCCGCCCACCCCGAACACGATGCTCCGCGCCCCCGCGTCCAGCGCGGCCCGCAGCAGCTCCCCGGAGCCGTACGTCGACGCCGTGAGCGGTGCGAAGACCCCCTCGGGCAGCCGCTGCAACCCGCTGGCCTCGGCCATCTCCACGACGGCGGTACCGTCGCGCAGCGCGAACGCCGCGGTCACCGGGTCGCCGAGGGGCCCGGTGACCCGTACCTCCCGCCGTTCGAACCCGGCCGCCACCGCCGCGGCCACCGTGCCGTCGCCGCCGTCGGCCACCGGAAGCGCCTCGACCACCAGGTCCGGGACGACCCGGCGCAGCCCGGCCGTCACCCGTTCGGCGACCTCGACGGCCGTGAGCGACCCCTTGAACTTGTCCACGGCGACCAGCACCCGCTGTGCCGACCGCGTCGTACGAGTGCCGCTTCCTGCAGCGTCCGCCACGTGCATTCCCCTCGATCTCCGGGCCCCGCACGCGTGCGGGGCCAGTCGCGCCGCTGTGACACTAACCGGCGGACACCAACGCCGCCATGCCCCGCCCAGCCCGTGGAACGGCCCGCGATCGGGTAGACCGTTCCCATGACCGCGACGACCGCTGTGGACACGGAGCCAGGACTCGCCGACCGCATCCTCGGAGGGTGGCTCGGCCGGATCGCGGGCAACATGCTCGGCAAGCCGGTCGAGCAGGGAGAGGTGTGGACACGGGCCCGCATCGACCGCTACCTGCGGCGGACGGACGCCCTCCCCCTCACCGACTACCTCCCCGCACCGCCGACCGAGAGCAAGGCGCTCGACCTGCGCCCGGAGTGGCGGTACTGCGTCCGCGGCCGCGTCCACGGCAGCTGCCGCGACGACGACGTCGACTACGCGATCCTCGGCCTGCACCTGCTGGAGACCCACGGCTTCGCCTTCACCACCGAGCAGGTCGGCGACCTGTGGCTGCTGCGGCTGCCGTACCTCCAGACCTTCACGGCGGAGCGGGCGGCGTACCGCAATCTCGCGAACGGTCTGAAACCCCCGCTCACGGCCACGTACGACAACCCGTACCAGGAGTGGATCGGCGCCCTGATCCGCGCCGACATCCACGGCTGGACCTCGCCGGGCGCCCCGCGCCGCGCCGCCTCACTGGCCCGCAGGGACGCGGTGCTGTCCCACACGGGAAACGGGGTGTACGGCGCGATGTGGGCGGCGGCGCTGGTCTCGGCGGCGTTCACGGCGCCCACCGTGCGGCAGGCGGTGGACGAGGCGCTGACGGTGATCCCGGTGAGCAGCCGTCTCGCCCGCACCGTGCGCCGGGTGGCCTCCCTGCACGAGGCCGGGCTGGCCTGGGAGGACACGCTCACGACACTCGCGGAGGAGACGGCGGGCCTCGGCTGGATCCACACGGTCCCGAACGCGGCCGTGCTCACCGCGGGCCTGCTGTACGGCGACGGCGACTTCACCCGCACCATCGCGCTGACGGTGCGCGGCGGCCTGGACACCGACTCCAACGGCGCGACGGCGGGTTCGGTGGCCGGTGTGCTGTGCGGCGCCCCGGCCGTCCCGGCCCAGTGGAAGGACCCCCTCCAGGACACGGTACGCAGCGCCGTCTTCGGCTTCGACGGGGTACGGATCAGCGAACTGGCGGAACGGACGCTGCGGCTGGCGCACGGCGGGCAGCCGTACCCGGGCGTGCCGCTGTCGTAGGCCCCGGCATGGCGGACGGGGTGCGGTGGGTGGTGGATCTCGGCGGGAGGCGGGTGCGGCGGGTGGATCAACCGTCACCGCTCGAGACGCCGGCTCCGCCGGAACGGGTTCACCCGCGCGAGTCCCGGCGCGGAGGCGGCCGACGGGCGCCGGCCGGGCTCGCCGCTGCGGCCGGCTCCGCGAGGGTTCGGCACCAATGTTCATGTGCCCCGGCGCACGCGCCTCCCGTGTCGATCACGGGACCGGCGTGTGCTGCCGTGCGCCCCGCGGGCCCGGCTCCGTCCCCGCGGCGGTGCCCTGCGCCACGGCTACCCTTCCGGCCATGACCACCGCTCAGCCCGCCCGGGACTTCGCCGCGTACATCGCCTCCCTCCCCCGTGTCCTCGCCGGCGCGGCCGCTCTCTTCCGGGACGAGGAGGGGCGGGTGCTGCTCGTCGAGCCGAACTACCGGGAGGGGTGGGCGCTGCCCGGCGGGACGGTCGAGTCGGACGAGGGGGAGAGCCCGCGCGAGGGGGCGCGGCGGGAGACGGCCGAGGAGATCGGTCTCGACCGGCGGCTGGGACGGCTGCTCGCGGTGGACTGGGTGAAGGGTCCGGACCGGCCGCCGGTGGTGGCGTATCTGTACGACGGCGGTGTGCTCGGTGCGCAGGAGCTCGGGGCGATCCGGCTGCAGGAGTCGGAGCTGGTGTCCTGGCGGCTCGTCCCGCGCGGGGAAGTGACCTCGTACCTCCGCGGCTCCCTGGGACGCCGGGTACTGGCCGCGCTGGACGTCCTCGCCGAGGGCTCGGGCACGGCGGAACTCGAGGACGGGCACCGGGTGCACTGACCCCGGGTCCGCACCCGCCGTATTCCGCTCGCCGCGCCGGCGCACCGCGACCTACCCTCGGCCCCATGAGCAAGCCCCTCGTCGCCCTTCTCACCGGCGCCGGCATCAGCACGGACTCCGGCATCCCCGACTACCGCGGGCCGAACGGACTGTGGCGCCGCGATCCCGACGCCGAGAAGCTCGTGACGTACGAGTACTACATGGGCGACCCGGAGATCCGCCGCCGGTCGTGGCGGATGCGGCGCGAGAACTTCGCGCTCGCCGTCGAGCCCAACGCCGCGCACCGTGCCGTGACCGGGCTGGAGCGCTCCGGGATGCCGGTGCGGGCGATCACCCAGAACGTGGACGGGCTGCACCAGCTCGCCGGAATGCCGGACCGCAAGGTGCTCGAACTGCACGGCACGGTACGGAGCGTGGTGTGCACCGAGTGCCACGCGCGCGGTGCGATGGAGGACGCGCTCGCCCGGGTCGAGGCCGGCGAGGACGATCCGCCGTGCACCGACTGCGGCGGCATCCTCAAGCCGGCGACGGTGATGTTCGGCGAGCACCTCGATCCCGTGGTGCTCGCCGAGGCGGCGGCGATCAGCAAGGCGTGCACCGTGTTCATCGCCGTGGGCACCAGTCTCCAGGTCCACCCCGCCGCCGGCCTCGCGGAGGTGGCCGCCGGCCACGGGGCCCGCCTGATCATCGTCAACGCGGAGCCCACCCCGTACGACGACCTCGCCGACGAGGTGATCCGCGAGCCGATCGGCACCTCGCTGCCCGGGCTGCTGCACCGGATCGCCGCCTAGAACAGGGCGGCTCCGCGTTCGAGGTCCAGCAGCCGCTGCTTCCGCTCCAGGCCGCCGCCGTAGCCGGTGAGGCCGCCGCCCGCGCCGATCACCCGGTGGCAGGGGACGATGATGCCGACCGGGTTGCGGCCGTTGGCGAGGCCGACGGCGCGGGAGGCCTTGGGATTGCCGAGGGCGTCGGCGAGTTGGCCGTAGGTGCGGGTCTCGCCGTAGGGGACATGGGTCAGCTGCTCCCAGACCCGGCGCTGGAACGGGGTCCCGTGCAGGCGCAGTTGCAGGCTGAATTCCTTCAACTCGCCCGCGAAGTACGCCGTGAGCTGCTCCTTCGCCCCCGCGAAGGGGGTGTCGTCGGGGGCGCCGAAGGACTCCTCCGGCGGGCGGTGACGCTGGCCGGTCATGTAGAGGCCGCACAGGACGCCGTCGTCGGCGACGAGCGTCAGTGGGCCGTAAGGGCTGTCGATCACCGTGTGCTGTCTCATCGGTTCTGCGTCCCTGGTTGGTCAGACGGGGAGGAAGTTGATCGGGTGGCTGTCGGTCGCCCACAGGTACTGCACCGCGTACGCCCGCCAGGGCCGCCAGGCCGCCGCGCGGGCGGTGAGGGCGGCCGGGGTGGACGGCAGGCCCAGTTCCCGGGCGGCGCGGCGGATGCCGAGGTCGGTGGGGAGGAAGGCGTCGGGGTCGCCCAGGGCGCGCATGGCGATGACGTCCACCGTCCAGGGGCCGAAGCCCGGGAGTTCGAGAAGGCGTGCGCGGGCCTCGGGCCAGTCGCTCTCCACCCCCAGGTGGAGGTCTCCCTCGGCCAGTTGGCGAACGAGGGTGGTGAAGGTGGTGCGGCGGGTGCGGGGCATGGCGAGGGTCTCGGGGTCGAGCGCGGCCAGTGCCCCGGGGGACGGGAAGAGGTGGGTGAGGCCGCCCTCGGGATCGTCGACCGGTGTGCCGTGCGCGGTGACCAGGCGGGCCGCGTGGGTGCGGGCGGCGGCGGTGGAGACCTGCTGGCCGAGAACGGCCCGGACGGCGAACTCGGCCTCGTCGACGGTGCGCGGCACGCGGCGGCCGGGTGCCTTGTCGACCAGGGGCGCGAGCACCGGGTCCGTACGCAGCTGGTCGTCGACGGCGACCGGATCGGCGTCCAGGTCGAGCAGCCGGCGGCAGCGGCTGATGGCGACGGTGAGGTCGCGGGGGTCGCCGAGGGTGAGGCGGCAGGCGATGTGGTCGGGGCGCGGGGTCAGTGCCGCGATGCCGTGCCCGTACGGCAGGCGCAGGGTGCGCCGGTAGGAGCCGTCCCGCCACTCCTCCACGCCGGGTACGGCGGTCGCGGCGAGGTGGCCGAAGAGGTTGTCGGGGTTGAGCGGGGCGCGGAACGGCAGCCGGAGGGACAGCACACCGGGGGCGGTGCCGGCTGAGGTGTTCCTCGGCGCGGCCCGGGTGCGCAGGTCGCTCGGTGAGAGGGCGAAGACCTCGCGCACGGTGTCGTTGAAGGCGCGGACGGAGGCGAATCCGGCGGCGAAGGCGATCTCCGCCATCGGCAGGCCCGTGGTCTCCACGAGCAGCCGGGCGGTCTGGGCGCGCTGGGCGCGGGCCAGCGCGAGGGGGCCCGCGCCCAGCTCGGCGAGCAGCTGGCGTTCGACCTGCCGGGTGCTGTAGCCGAGCCGGGCGGCGAGGCCGGGCACGCCCTCGCGGTCCACGACGCCGTCCGCGATCAGCCGCATGGCGCGCGCCACGAGATCGGCCCGGTGGTTCCACTCGGGGGAGCCGGGGCTGGTGTCGGGCCGGCAGCGTTTGCAGGCCCGGAACCCGGCCTGCTGGCAGGCCGCCGCGCTCGGGTGGAAGACCATGTTCCCGGGCTTGGGCGGGACCACGGGGCAGCTGGGCCGGCAGTAGATCCCGGTGGTCAGGACGGCGGTGAAGAACCAGCCGTCGAACCGGGCGTCCTTCGACCGCACGGCGCGCACGCAGCGCTCGGTGTCGGTGTGCATCCCCTTCAGCATGTCTCAAGGATCGGGCACGGGCGGCACCCCGGTCCGGCGGAAATCCGACATGGACGTCAGGTGTCCTGGGGCTGCCCGGTCAGCGTGTCCTGGGGCTGCCCGTCTCACGCCAGCAGCTCCCGCATGGTCTCGGCGGCGCGTACGGCGGCGTCCGCGCAGCAGTTGTTGAACAGCACGTGCAGTTCGTCGGTCTGTTCCGCCGCCCGCCGCAGGCGGGGCACCCAGGCGGCGAGTTCGGTGACGTCGTAGTCGTGCCGGAAGCGGTCCTCCTTGCTGCCCCTCCCCCAGGCCCTGCTGCGGCCGTGGAACCGCACGACGGCCAGGGCGGGCCGGCTGACGGGCGCGACGGGCGGCAGGGAGCCGCTGAGTCCCTGCGCCATGTCCACACCGACGGCGGTGGCGCCCAGTGCGGTCAGCAGCGCGTGGGTGCCGTCGGCCCGGTCCGCCCGCCACCAGGCCGGATGCCGGAACTCGACGGCGAGCGGCCAGCCCGCCGTGCGCTCCGCGCACTCCTCGAGGGTCCGCTCGGCAGCCGCGCCGGGCGCGAACCAGGGCGGGAACTGGAACAGCACGGCGCCCAGCCGCCCGGCCTTCCTCAGCGGCTCGACCGCGTCCGCGAACCGCCCCCACACCTCGTCCAGCAGCGCGCCGTCCACGGTCCGGGTCCGCAGGTCGGGGGGGCAGCGCCTCCGGACGCGTGGGATGACCGGTCAGCAGCGAGAACGCCTTGACGTCGAAACGGAACCCGTCCGGGGTGCGTTCCACCCACAGCTCGCTGTTGCGGCGGCGGGGCAACGCGTAGTAGCCGGAGTCCACTTCGACGACGGGGAGCGTGGAGGCGTAGTGCCGCAGCCGACCCTCGGCGGCCCGCCGGCCGCGCGGATACCAGCCGCTGGCGACGAGTTGACGGTCCGTCCAGGAACAGGCCCCTACCAGAATGTCACCCATGGGAGCCCGGATACCCCGGGCTCCGACGGGTGTGTCCCCCACGGGCCCTACTCGGTCGCCGTGGCCCGGCGCGAGGCCGCCGTCGCCTCCTTCACGTCGGTCAGCGGGCGCAGCCGGTAGGTGTACGCGTAGTCGCGGTCGGCGAGGAGCTTGAACTCGTCGTGGGTGTGGGCACCCCAGCTGTCGTCGCCGCCCACGCCCGTCTGCCGGTGGTTGACCCGCAGGACGACGGCGTCCCGCGGGGTCAGCTGGTAGTCGTGGCGGACTCCGGCCGACAGGTCCTCCGGGGTGAAGTGCGAGGCGTTGATCTCCAGGAGGGGTTCGCCCGAGACCAGCAGACCGCGCCCGCCGGCGTCGGTCAGGGCCGCCCAGCGGACGTCGGTCTTGTTGCCGTTCTCCTGGGGGCGGATGTAAGAGGTCCACTGGCCGGCCACGGTCGAGCTGTAACGGCCCACGTCGGTACCGGTGTTGCGGTCCCAGTGGTTCTCCTCGGGGCCGCGGCCGTAGTAGTGCAGGCGGTCCAGGCGGCAGGGCAGGAACAGCAGGGTGCCTACCTCGGGGATGTACGGCAGTCCGGCGGCGCCCGGGTGCAGGGTGTTGTCGACCTTGATCTCGCCGTTGCCGAACACCGTGTAGGTGGTGGTGTACGTGGACTCCGCGGTGGTGGGCAGCGTGCCGCGGACCTCGATCCCGACGGCCCGTTCGCCGAGCGCCCGCACGGTGACGTCCGTGACCTTCCGCCGGGCGCCGGCGTCGCGCCAGGTCCGGTTGCGGAGGTGCTGGCCGTTGCCGTGGTCGTTGTCCGCCGGAGGACGGCCGTGTACAGGTTCGGCTGCTCGGCCGACCACAGCAGGGGCTCCGTCACCGCCTTCGCGGCCCGTACGGTGACGTCCTCGCCGGCGCCGGCGGCGTTGAGGTCGGCGGACGGGACCAGACGGCGTGGCCGCGCGCGTCGTACAGCTGGGTCTCGACGGTGTACCGGCCGCTCGCGCCCGCGCCGTACGCCCGCACGCTCGCGGTGACCGCCAGCTCGGCGGCCGTGTAGGTGTCGTTCAGCGGGGTGTCCAGCTTGAAGTCGCGCAGGTGCACGGCCGGGGTGGAGTACAGGTAGACCGAGCGGAAGATGCCGCTCAGCCGGATCATGTCCTGGTCCTCCAGCCAGTCGCCGTCGGCGTAGCGGTACACCTCGACGGCGATCTGGTTGGTGCCGGGCCTCGGATGACCGGTGATGTCGTACTCGGAGGGCGTGCAGGAGTCCTCGTCGTAGCCGACGAGTTCGCCGTTGATCCACACGTAGTGGGCGGACTTGACGCCCTCGAAGTGCAGGAACGTGCGGCGGCCCGTCCAGTCACCCGGGACGGTGAAGGTGCGGCGGTACTGGCCGACCGGGTGGTAGCGGGTCGGGGCGGCGGGCGGCTGCGGGTCCTCGCCGCGGCCGTTGGGGCCCCAGTACGGATAGGTGATGTTCAGGTAGATGGGGAAGTCGTGGCCGTGCAGCTGCCAGACGGAGGGGACCGGGATGGTGTCCCAGTCGCCGTCGTCGGTGTCGGTGCGGTGGAAGTCGGGGTCCCGGTCCCCGGGGCGGTCGGCGTAGGCGAACTTCCAGGTGCCGTCGAGGCTCTGCCGATAGGGCGAGCGGGTGCGGTCGGCGGCGAGGGCCTGGCGTACGTCCGCGTACGGCATGAGGGTGGTGTGCGGAGGCTGG
>NZ_NEUB01000997.1 GCF_002910825.1 Streptomyces sp. SM1
GGCGGCGCCGGCGACGATCAGATAGAGGAGGCCTCGCCCGACGGGCAGGCCGGATACGGCGTTCGACACGTGTTCTCTCCGCAGATGCGCGCACCCCGCGGATCGGCGGGGGCGCGGAAGTTCGGGAAGGAATCCCGGTCAGCCCCGGCCGGGGCCGGGACGGCGGGATCCGCGGACTTCGTCTGCGGGCAGCACCGTTACGCCCGGCGGTCGGCCGGGCGGGTGTACCGGAGAGCCCGCCTCAGGCGGCCGGAGGCGGAAGAACGAGTGCGCGCGCATGCATGATCAGCACCTTATGCGGTGGTTCCGGGTGTGGACAACTCCCGTTCGGGCCCACCGCCGGCCACCGGCTTCCCGGAATTCTTCGCCGGAGCCGAGGACTGGGCGATGAAGGCGCCCGTGAGCACGACCGCGCCGCCCACGATCTGCGGCGCCGACAGATGCTCGCCGAGCAGGACCCAGGCGAGGACGGTGGCGATGACCGCCTCCAGACAGGCCACGACCCCGGCGACCTGCGGCGAGAGCCGGCGCACCGACACCACCCCGGTGATGTACGCGGCAACGGTGGCGACCAGGACGATCCAGCCCAGCAGGACGAGGGCGGCGACCGGGGTGCCGTCCATCTCCGCACTGCCGGTGAGCACGGACCGGTCCATGGACCAGGGACGGGAGACGACGGTCAGGACCGCGGCGCCGATCAGCAGCCCGTAGGCGATCACGCCGAGCGGATCGGGTGCCTCCGCGCCGTCACTGCCCTGGTCGGACAGCACGAAGTAGCCGACCTGGCAGCAGGCGGCGCCGAGCGCCAGCAGCAGTCCGAGGACGTCGAAGCCGAGGCCCGACCACACCTCCACGACACAGGCGAGCCCGCCCACCGCCAGGACCACGCCGACCGCGGCGGCGCGGGTCACCGGCCGCCGCTGCACGAACCTCACCCAGCCGAGCACGAGCGCGGGCGCCAGATACTCGACCAGCAGGGCGACCCCGACCGGGATGCGCGAGATGGCGGCGAAGTAGCAGGCCTGGACGCCGGCCACGGCGAACAGCCCGAACCCGGCGAGCAGCCCCGGCCTGCGGCGGATCAGCCCCCGGTGACGCACCGCCAGCGGCAGCATGACGAGCGCGGCACCCGCCACCCGCAGCCATACGACGTGGAGCGGGTCGAGGCCCGCCTCGATCAGCGGCTTGGCCGCCACACCGGATCCCCCGAAGGCCACGGCGGACAGCAGCGCGAGACTGAGCCCGGCGCCCTTTCCCGGGTGGCTCCGGGTACTGACAGAGGTAGGCACCGGCACATGATGACAGGCACGGACAGGAGCGTCACCCCCTATGACACCTGTCTCACCGACTGGACGGCGCCTCGAGCCGGGTGAGCAGTTCGCCGGGATCGATTCCGGCGTGCCGGAGCACCTCCACGGCGCGCGCCTCGGGGTCCGCGACGATCGCCGCGAGCAGGTCCGTGCCGCGCGCCGGGCCCTCGCCGGCCCGGGCGGCGCGCTCATGGGCGTACTCCATGCAGCCCGCCGCCAGCGGTGAGAAGCCGGCGGCCGCCGTCACGACGGGCACGCCCCCGGAGTCCTCGACCGCGCCCTGCCACCGCAGGCCGTAGCCGATGCTCCGCTGGACGAGGTAGCCGAGCAGCCGCGCGATCCGTGGCCCCTCGCCGAACACGGCCCGCACCTCGGCGTCGGACTCCAGCAACGAGTGCAGCAGATGGGCGGTGTCGATCTGCCGGTCACCGTCCCGGACCACCCTGCGGCGGGCGCCGGCGACCACCTCCGCCAGCCCGGCGCCGAGCCCGGCATCGCCGTCCGAACGGTGGATGCCCTGCTGCTGCGGCTCGTGGTCCTGCTGCCGGGGGATACGGGGTTGCACGTCCCCCACCCCATCAGTCGCGCGGCCGCGGGGCATCCCCGGCGGGGAGCATCTTGGCGTCCCACGGGAAGTGGACGCCGCGGGTCGCGATCTCCTCCTTGCGAAGGAGATCAGGGCGTTTCACACAGCGGCGTACGGCGGTCCGCGCACGCCCCTCGCCCGGTCCCGCCCGGTCCCGCCCGGTCCCGCCCGGTCCGTCAGTCCTCGTCGGCGAGGATCAGGTACAGCTTCCTGCGTGTCTCGTTGATGACGGCGAGGGCCTTCTCCCGCTGCTCCTTGCTGCCGGTCTTCCAGACCTGGCCGAAGGCTTCCATCATCCCGAAGCCGGCCTGCCGGATCTCGTTCAGCGCCTCCCAGTCGACCCCGCGCGAGGCCTCCTCCCAGGGCGCCTCGGGACCTTCCCCGGCCGCCGTGCGGCCCGCCCCGGTGAGGGAGAACAGCTTCTTGCCACCCCCGGACTCGCTGACGATCAGGCCCTCGTCCTCCAGCAGCTGAAGCGTGGGGTACACCGAGCCGGGGCTGGGCTTCCACGCCCCGCCGCTGCGCTCGGCGATCTCCTGGATCATCTCGTATCCGTGCATGGGACGGTCCTTCAGCAGGGCCAGGATCGAGGCCCGTACGTCACCGCGCCGCGCCCTTCCCCTCGGTCCGCCGCGCCCTCGCCCGCCCCAGGGGCCACCGTGGCCGAATCCGGGCCCGAAGGGGCCGCCGGGACCGCCGGGACCGCCCGGCCCGAAAGGACCGAAGGCCGCGCGGAGCCGCTCGAAGTCACCCCGGCCGCCACGCGGGCCGCCGGGACCGCGTCCGTGCTGGTGCTCGTGTCCATGGGAACGCATCGCTACCACTCCATTCCATCGTCGATCTGTTGCGATGCTTCAACGATATATCGAAATCCTGGTCGTGCCAAGCCCCGGTCCGGGCGAGTGATCGGCGCGTGGCCTTGGCCCGCGGTTTCCCGCAGCCCGTACGGTCGGGGCATGCGGATACGAATCGTCGACGCCTTCACCGACCGGCCCTTCGCCGGCAACCCCGCCGGGGTACTCCTCCTGGACGCCTTCGCCTTCCCGGACGACGACCGGTTGCAGAACATCGCCATGGAGGTCAACCACGCCGAGACCGCCTTCGCCCACCCGCTCCCCGAGGGCGGCGAGGCCGACTGGGCGCTGCGCTGGTTCACCCCCGTCACCGAGGTCGCGATGTGCGGCCACGCGACCCTGGCCACCGCCCACGTTCTGCACACCACCGGCGCGCACAAGGGTCCGGTGCGGTTCGCCACGCGCAGCGGCGTCCTCATCGCCACGCCCGGCGAGGACGGCGCCGTCACACTCGACTTCCCCACGGCACCGCTCACCGCGGCCGACGTCCCCGAGGGCGTCGCGGAAGCGCTCGGCGCCCGGCCGCTGACGGCGTTCGACACCGGTCCGGACATCGGGGACCTGCTGGTCGAGGTCGACGACGAGCGGACCGTGCACGCCCTGCGGCCCGATCACAAGGCCCTGGCCGGCTTCTCCGAGCGCGGTGTCATCGCCACCGCCCGCGCCGAGAACCCCGCCCTCGGCTACGACTTCGTCTCCCGCTGCTTCTTCCCGAACGTCGGCATCGACGAGGACCCGGTCACCGGCAGCGCGCACACGGCGCTGTCCCCCTACTGGTCCCAGCGTCTCGGCCGTCCCGTCCTCACCGGTCTGCAGGCCTCACCGCGCTCCGGCCGCGTCCGGACCGGGGTGCGCGGCGCGCGCACCCCGCTGAGCGGACGGGCCGTGACCGTCATCGAGGGCGACCTGCTGGTCTGAGCCCGGAGCCGTTCCCCGTACGGCAGAGGGGGCGTCCGGCCGCGCCGAACGCCCCCTTTCCGCCGCCTCACGCCGTCGGCAGCCAGTCCACCTTCCCGGCCAGCAGCGCGTATCCCACGAACGCCCCGACGTCGAGCAGCGTGTGCGCGGCCACCAGCGGCCCGACGCGGCCCCAGCGCCGGTAGAGGAACACGAACACCACGCCCATGACCATGTTGCCGATGAAGCCGCCGATGCCCTGGTAGAGGTGGTACGAGCCGCGCAGCAGCGAACTGCCCGCCATCGCGGCGCCCGGGGACCAGCCGAGCTGGTTCAGGCGGCGCAGCAGATAGGCGAGGACGATGACCTCTTCGACGATCGAGTTCTGCAGCGCCGAGAGGATCAGCACGGGGTACTTCCACCACACCTCGGGCAGCGCCTCCGGCACCACGGTGAGGTTGAAGCCGAGCCCGCGGACGGCCAGGTAGAACGCGATGCCGGTGCTGCCGATGACCGCCGCGACCGCTGCCCCGCGGCCGAGGTCGGACCAGGGGCGGGTGCGGTCGAAGCCGAGGACGCGCAGTCCGACGCCCTCGCGCAGCAGGAAGTGCGCGACCAGCGCCACGGGGACGAGCGCCGTGGTGATCCCGAAGAGCTGCCAGGCCAGGTCCAGCCAGGGGCGGCCCGGCGCGGCCGAGGCGTTGAGGGTGGCGGCCTGGTCCTTGAGCCCGCCCGGCCTGGTGACCGAGCCGACGAAGCTGATCAGCGCGGACAGTCCGCTCGCGCCGAGCGACAGCGCGAGCACCAGCAGCGTCTCGTTCCGGAGCGTCCTCCGCGACAGCCTCCGCTCGGGAAGGGAATCGGCCCCCGCGCCCGCCTCTGCCTGCACACCTGCCTCCACATCGCCGATCGGTCCGATCAGTATGAGGGGAGGGGCCTGTGGCCCCGGGCGGGGGGGCCTGACGGGGCCCGGGCCGGGGCCGGGACCGGGCGGGTGGTCAGGCCGGGACCGGGCGGGTGGTCAGGCCGTGGGCACCGGTTCCGGCAGTCCCACCGGCCAGGTGTGCACGGGATCCCCCTGCTGCATCAGCTCGCGGTAGCGGCGGGTGGTGGCGGCCAGGGCGGCCTCACGGCCCAGGCCCAGGTCGAGGGCTCGGTGAAAGGTCGCGGACTGCCAGCTCGCGCCGTTCACCCGGCGCCGGCACCGCTCCTCGATCACACCGAGATACAGGTCGCGGTCGGCGGGCTCGATTCCCCACGCGTCCAGTCCGGCCTCGGCGAGCGGCAGCAGTTCGTCCCGTACGAGGGTGACCGCGTCCACCTCGCCCAGGCCCCCGAGACGGCCCCGGCGGGGCCAGGTGAGCCGGGCCTCGATGCCGTGCCTGCACGCGGCGTCGAAGTTGGCGGCGGCGGCCTCGAAGGGCAGCCGGCTCCACACCGGACGGCTGTCCTCGGCGAGGGCGCGGACGACCCCGTAGTAGAAGGCCGCGTTGGCGATGGCGTCGGTGACGGTGGGCCCGGCGGGCAGCACGCGGTTCTCCACGCGCAGGTGCGGAACCCCGTCGGCGATGCCGTAGACGGGACGGTTCCAGCGGTAGACGGTGCCGTTGTGCAGGACGAGTTCGGCGAGCGAGGGGACGCCGCCGCGGTCCAGCACCTCGAGCGGGTCCTCCTCGTCGCAGATGGGCAGCAGCGCCGGGTAGTAGCGCAGGTTCTCCTCGAAGAGGTCGAACGCCGACGTGACCCAGCGCTCCCCGAACCAGGTGCGCGGCCGCACTCCCTGTGCCTGGAGCTCGGGCGGGCGGGTGTCGGTGGACTGCTGGAACAGCGGGGGCCGGGACTCGCGCCACAGCTCACGGCCGAACAGGAAGGGCGAGTTGGCGCCGACGGCGATCTGCGCGGCGGCGACGGCCTGCGCCGCGTTCCACACCCCGGCGAACCGCTCCGGGGTGACCTGGAGGTGCAGTTGCACCGAGGTGCAGGCGGCTTCGGGGGCGATGGACTTCGAGGTGCAGCTGAGGTGTTCCACGCCGTCGATGTCGAGGGTGAAGTCCTCACCGCGCGCGGCCACGATCTGGTCGTTGAGCAACGTGTAACGGTCTACGGCGGAAAGGTTCGAGGAGACCAGGTCGTCCCGGTCCAGCGTCGGCAGGATGCCGATCATCACGATGCCCGCGTCCACCTCACCGGCTTTCCGGTCGGCATAGGCGAGCGAGGTGAGCAGTTCCTCGTCGAGTCGGTCGAATACCCGCCCGCCCAATCGATGGGGGGCGATGTTCACTTCCAGATTGAACATGGCGAGTTCTGTCTGGAAGTCCCGGCTCGCGATCCGTTCGAGGACTTGCGCATTCAACATTTTCGGCATGCCGTCAGCACCGATGAGATTCAATTCGATCTCCAGCCCCATGAGGTTCCTGGGGCGGTCGAACCGCTTCTCCGCCAGGAGTCGCTCCAGCCCCGTCAGGCAGCTGCGGAGCTTCTCGCGGTAGCGCTGGCGATCGGACAGGTCGAACCGCCCTGCCACGACCTTCTCCCCCATCGAAGCGTCCCTCCTCGGATGGGCGGACCGAAGATCGGCCGCCGGGCTCCCGGTCCACAAGGGAGGATGCCCCGCGGATGCGATCGATAACGTCCCGGACGAGCCCTTCGACCGCTAGTCTGGTCGATAGTGACCGGTGGCACATTCACGGGGCATGGCGCAGAACGCATGTCGCATACCTGTTGCGGACTCGTGAAAAACGCCGACAGGAATTGGCCGACCGCCTCGCGGTCATTATCCGAGGTCACCGACGTGCGTCCGGTCCGGAATCGGGATTATTTTCGCGTTTCACCGGCCAGAAGTACCCTTGTTCGCCGGACCGAAAACGGCTAGCCGAAACATAGCCCGAACACGCGTCGTATAAACTTCGCCCACAAGGCAGAAGGTTGGCGCCCACGGTCGAGCGATCCAGCCGAGAGGCGGCGTGCCGCAGTCCTCACCCCCGCCTCTCGCGCCCCGACCCGGCACCCGCCTTTCTGACCTTCGCGAGCTGACAGCGCCGTCCGCCCCGCCACGCCCCGCCCTCGCGCCACTGTGCCTTCGAATGAGAGGCGACCCACCATGCCGCTGCATGTCCCCCCGGCTCCCGCGCCCGCACTGCGTTCCGTCCTGACCGCGCTCTCCTCACCGACCGCGGTCCGTGAGGCGCGAACTCCCTCGCTGCTCGGCGCCCAGGGACCCGCCTCGCCCGAGCTTCCCCTTCCCGTGCACGTCCTGGACCGGGTCACCGCCGACGGCGGAACCGCGACCCGGCTGGCCGGCTGGCGCTTCCTGATCCGCACCGGCGACCGCGCGGTGGCCGCCGCGGACAGCGTGCTCACCGCCGACGGCTGGACCTTCTCCCGCTTCTTCGAAGGCCCGTACATCGCCTCCACCGAGCTGGCGCTGCGCCAGGCCGAGGCCATGGCACAGCCGTACCAGCCCCGGCTGCTGTCCGTGCCCGGCCTCTACATGCTGGCGCTCTGGCTGCACGGCGACACGGGCGCGGACGGCGCCACCGGCCACCCGGCCGCCACCGACCTGCTCGTACCGCTCGCCCCGGCACCGCCCGGCATCGCCGCCCACCGCGCACACCGGGTCACCGACCTGCTCCCGGTCCTGACGCATCGGGCCACTCCGACCCGCCTGCTCGGCTCGCCCGCCTGACGGTCCACCGCGTACCCCGCCGCCCGGCACCCCGGGCGGCGGGGTACGCACATGCGGACTAGCCCCATTCGGCCATGGTGAACCAGGGCTCCGTCAAGTTCCGTGCTTGCGTGGAGGGTTGACGATCAGGCCGGTAGAGGCGGATAGCAGAGCAGGCACGGGGGTTCGTGATCATTGTGGTGTCGAAGCCAGATGATCACGAGGACGTCCCGTGCCTGCTGTTGCATCTTCCCCTATCCCTGCCGTGCTGGAGAAGCTGGGGCCGCTGGACGCGGACCGGATCGCTGACCTGGGCCCCTACCTCGAATCGGTTCCGGATCCGCGCTCACGCCGGGGCCGGTGGTACTCGCTGACGGCCATCTTGCTGATGTGTGCCTGCGCGGCCGTCTGCGGTGCGAAGAGCATCGACGAGCTCGCCGAGTTCGGCGAGCGGGCCACGAACTCGCTGCTGGCATCCCTCGGGGTACGCCGTCACCTGCTCGGCTGGCGGCGCAGCCCCA
>NZ_NEUB01000998.1 GCF_002910825.1 Streptomyces sp. SM1
CCGGTGCGGATGCGGAGCCGGGCGCAGGGGCCGGGCGCGGGATCCGGTGCGGATGCGGAGCCGGGCGCAGGGGCCGGGCGGGGAACCCGGAACACCCCCGACCACCCCCTGCACCCTCACCTCCTGTCACCTCTCGGCAGTACCGTGTCACCCATGCGCCCCGACACGCCTGCCGAAAACGTCGACCACACCGCTGAGGCCACCCGCTGGGAGCGGACCGCCGACCTCTATCCCGAGGACGCCGAAGCCCTGCTCCTGCGGGCCGCCGCCCACCGCGAGCTGTCCGGCGACCGCCCCGCCGCGACCGCCCTCTACGACCGCCTCCTCGCCTCGGACGCGGCCCTGGACCAGCCGTACCTGGTCCGCGCCCTGAAGGCCTCGAACCTCTGGGAGTACGGCCATGAGGCGGAGGCCCGCGCGATCATCACCGGCATCCGCATGGCGGCCCCGCGCGACCCGGCTCCCTGGGTGATCGTGGCGGAGTCCCTGGAGGCGCACGACGAGCTGGAACAGGCGCACGAGACGTTCACCCAGGCGGTACTCCTCCTCCTGACCGGCCCCGGGCCCGGCACCTCTCCCGCCGCCGACGGGCCGAAGCCCCCGCGCTCCACCCACCCGCTCCTCTTCGGCCGCCACCGCGTCCGCAGGATGCTCGGCGCGGCGCACGACGAGTGGGACGCCCTCGCGGACACCGTCCACACCCTCCCCATCACCCTGGACGAACTCCACGACCCCAAGCGCGTGTGGTCCCTCGGCTCGGAGAACCCGGCGGAGCTGGAGGCGGAGATCGTCCGCCTGCGCGCGGAACTGGGCGCGTACCGCGAGGCGCTGTCCCGCCCGTTCCCGGTCGCGGTCCTGCACTGGCCGGCGACGGAGCTGGCCGAACTGACGGCGGCGTACCCCTCGCTGGCCGAGGAGTACCCGTCCAACGACGCCCACCTGGCGGCGATAGAGGCGGACCTGCGGGAACTCGCCTCCTCCGGCACCGGGAACCTGGGCATCGTGACGGGCACGGTCCCGTCGTACGAGGCCTTCGCCGCCTCTGAACTGTCGTCACCCGCCGACCCGGCCCTGCTCCCCCAGTACGCGACGACCCTGGCGGCACGCGGCCGGGCGGTGGCGTGGCCGCCGGAGCAGACGGCACCGTGCTGGTGCGGTTCGGGACGGACGTACGGGGAGTGCCACGGCGCCGACTGAGCGACCGGCTGATCACCAGTGCGCCCGTCCGCCGGGATCCGGCGGACGGGCGCGGGTGCTGATGCCTCCGTCGGCTACTTGGCCAGGAAGGCGAGCAGGGCGTCGGTGACCTCCTGGGCGTGGGTCCACAGCAGGCCGTGCGGGGCGCCCTCGATGACGACGTACTCGGCCTGCGGGAGAGCCTGGTGGAAGGGCTCACCGGTGGCCTCGATCGGCAGGATCCGGTCGGCGGTGCCGTGCAGGATCAGCGCCGGTACGTCGACCTTCCCGATGTCGGTACGGAAGTCGGTCGTCCAGGTCGACACGCAGGCCAGCGAGGCGTACCAGGAGGCACCGGCGGCCACGTTCCAGCTGTTGCGCAGGGCCTCCTCGCTGATCCGGGTGCCGAGGTTCTCGTCCAGGTTGTAGAAGTCCTGGTAGAAGGCGCTGAAGTAGGCGTACCGGTCCTCGGTGACGGCCTGCTTGATGCCTTCGAAGACGCTCCCGTCCACGCCCGTGGGGTTGTCGTCGGTCTTGAGCAGGAAGGGCTCCAGGGAGGCGAGGAACGCGGCCTTGGCGACCCGCGCGGACCCGTACGTACCCAGGTAGCGGCCGACTTCGCCGGTCCCCATGGAGAACCCGACGAGGACGGCGTCGCGCAGGTCGAGGGTCTCCAGGACCGTGTTCAGGTCGGCGGCGAAGGTGTCGTAGTCGTAGCCGATGGTCGGCCGGCTGGACCGCCCGGCTCTGGTGGAAGCCGCCGGATACGACGTCCTGGTGCTCTGGCAGCGCCCGGCGAAGCTCATCACCGGGACGGAGGTACGCCGCCGGTGGCGGGCCTCCCTGCCATGGGACCACATGGTCCCCTCCGGCACGGCGGAGGTGATCCGGGCGCTGGGCGTTTGACCTGTGGTTATGGCGGAGGAGCCGGTGGCCCGGAGGGCGCTTCTCGGCGTGGCGGCGGCCGCGGGAACCCGGCGGGATCATTGGGACGGCCTGCGGTGGCTCCGTTGGGCGGCAGCACTCACGCGGCAACGGTACGAGACCTCTCGGAGGCCACCACTGCGCGCCGCCACGCCGGCCAACAGGTCGGAACGAATACATGGGAGGAAACTCCTGGCCCAGGGTCATGCTCTCCACCGCCCGGCCGGAACCGGATCACATGCCGGGCATGCACTGCGACGATCTCCAGGCTTTTCGTTCCAACCGCACGCAGGCATGCCGTATGGCCACGACCCCGCCGATGCCCTTCGACTCGGCCCTGCACAGCCCGTGCAGACGTTCCCACACATCCTGAGCACCTCAGCCGGGAGGCGTCGCGTCTCCTGACCCTTCCCCGCACCACAAGCAAACCTCATCCCGTGCCATGAAGACGGGCTCTTGGAACACGTTCAACCGCCTGACCAGGAGATTCTCCGCTCTCGCCGAGCACCGCCCAACGGAAGAATCCGGATCGCCCCCAACCCTTCCGTCGGCCGGCAGAATGCTGGTGTGTCCGGTGCTGTCCCCTCCTCGCCCAGCGTCTCCGCCCGTATGAGTCGCCAGAACTCCCGCGACACGGCTCCGGAGGTGGCGGTGCGGAGGGTCCTGCACGCCGCCGGCCTCCGATACCGGGTGAACGTACCGGTGCCCGGCATGTCTCGACGCACGATCGACATCGTCTTCCCCAAGGCCAAGGTCGCGGTCTTCATGGACGGCTGCTTCTGGCACGGATGCCCCCGACATGCGACCAGCCCGAAGGCCAACGCCGAGTGGTGGCGGGCCAAGCTCGACAAGAACATGGCGCGGGACATCGAGACGACCGAGCACCTCACGCAGGCGGGCTGGACGGTCCTTCGATTCTGGGAGCACGAACCCGTCACGGACATTGCCCTGCGCATCACGGCCGCTGTCAAACCACGACCGGAGGATTCCGAGCAGACGTGAGACAGGGACAAGGACCCGTGGGGACGCTTCCACCCTTTTTGCCCGGCCGGGGCCGAGCAGTAGGACAAGTTACGGGATCGTTCCGTTTGACAACGAGCACCACTCATAGTGTGTAGACAGCGTGAACACGGAGTGCGGATTCACGCCGCCGAGCCCATGGGGGAGCTGGCGGCTCGATGAACAAGAGCGGGGGCGGTCGATCTCATGGCCGGAGACTTTGACGCGAAGTACGAGACATTTCAGGCGCTCCTGGAAATGTTTCCTCCCTCGGAGGCAGTGAAGCGGCTGGAGCTCCTCGGGGTCGAGCAGGACGTCATCGACCAGATCCGTGCGCGGCACGAGGAGCAGATGATCCGCATCAAGGAGCTCGAAGAGCCCCATGCCGTGGTCATGGGCAACCGCGACACCTGGTACACGGGCCCTCAGGCCAAGGACAAGTGCTGGCCCGCGATCACCAAACTGCTTCGCAAGGACGACTGGCCCGAGCCCGTCATTCAAGATCTCGACGACTCCTCCACCAGGGTCGTCTCCCTGCTCAATCACCCCAAGGAGAAATCGTTCTCCACACGGGGCCTGGTGGTCGGCTACGTGCAGTCCGGCAAGACCACCAACTTCACGTCCGTCATGGCCAAGGCGGCAGACCGCGGATACAAGCTCTTCATCGTCCTGGCCGGCATCCACAACGGGCTCCGGCGTCAGACCCAGACTCGTCTGGTGCAGCAGTTGGTCGAGCCCAATCCCTCGATGTGGTCTCAGCTGACCGGTCTGGACAAGGACTTCACGCCGCAGGAGAACCCGGCCGGCTACTTCGGGAAGAGCAACAGGACACACGTCCTGTGCGTGGTGAAGAAGAACGCGACTGTTCTTCGCAAGCTCTCACGGTGGCTGGCCCAGGCGTCCGAATACCTGGAGGACTGTCCGGCGCTCATCATCGACGACGAGGCCGACCAGGCCACGGTGGCAACGAAGTCCATCAATCCGCTGATCCTCAGCATCATGAGCAGCCTGCCCCGCTCCGCATACGTCGGCTACACCGCGTCCCCGTTTGCCAACCTCCTGATCGATCCGAGCGCCCAGGACCTCTACCCGCGCGACTTCGTCGTCAACCTGCCCAAACCCGCCGGCCACTTCGGTACCGAGGTGCTCTTCGGTCGCTATGCGCTGGACGGCGAGGACCAAGAGGATGTCGATGACGGCTACGACATGATCCGCTCGGTCCCGACGGACGACGTACCGTGCGTTCGCCCCGAGACCAAGGCGGATGTCGAGGGCTTCGAGCCCGTGATCACAGGCACCCTGCTCCGGGCCATCGACTACTTCTGGCTGGTCACCGCCGCTCGTCGTGTCCGTGGTACGGGCAATCCCCACAGCACGATGCTCATTCACACAAGTGTGAACACGTCCGTGCACAACAGCTTCGAGCGGCCTCTGGAGCACCTCCGGAAGAAGAGGGCCCAATCACTCACGGACGTCTCGGTCGTCAGTCGCCTCCAAAGGCTCTGGGAGAAGGAGACCGCTCGTGTTCCGGCCGAGGACTTCGGCGAGACACCCGTACCGTTCGACTCCTTACTCGCCCAACTGCCCGGTGTACTGGAGAGCTGTCGAGTGATCATGGACAACTCCAGCAGTGAGGATCGCCTCGACTACGAGAACGGTCCGGTGGTCGCCATTGCCGTCGGGGGCAACACTCTCTCCCGAGGGCTGACCCTGGAGGGCCTGTCGGTCAGCTACTTCGTGCGGGCGGTTTCCGCGTACGACACGCTGTTGCAGATGGGGCGCTGGTTCGGTTTCCGGAAGGGCTACGCCGATCTTCCCCGGATCTGGATGACCGACGAGTTGGCCGAGTGGTTCCGTCATCTGGCCACTGTCGAAACCGAGATGCGTCGCGACATCGACGTCTACATGACGGAGGCCGAGACTCCGCTCACTTTCGCTGTTCGCCTGCGCACCCACCCGGCGCTGCGGGTCACGGCTGCGGCCAAGATGCGTTCGGCTGTCACAGCCGCCTCGTCGTACGGCGGAAGGCGGGTGCAGACCCACTACTTCCAGACCAACGCCGAATGGCTTCGCGGCAACATCGATGCCGCCAGGGGCCTTGTCGAATCCTCCATGGCGAACGCCGTGCGGGTGGAGGAACGCTCGGCAGAGGGCCGGTTCATCTTCCGCAATGTTCCGCACGACGTCGTGACCGACTTCCTGTCCGCCTACAGGTTTCACGAAAAGTCGCCCGAGAACGACGCCGACCTGATCACCGCCTACATCCGCAAGCGAGTGTCGGCAGCGGGGTCGCTCCGTCGGTGGAACGTGGCCATCGTCGGAAACCCCGGCGGGGAGCCCTTCGAGTTCACACCCGGCGTGACCGTCGGACGCAGCGTTCGTGCCCGTCTCGCCGACCCCCTGGGGCCCGAGCACGCCGACATCAAGACGTTGATGAGCCGTCGCGATGCCGCGATCGATCTGTCCGGCAACGTGAAGCAGTTGGAGGAGAAGGACATCATGAGGGAGCGGCGGGCCCAACTCCCCGATACCGGGCTGTTGGTGCTGTACCCGATCGACAAGATGTCCGAGCCGAACCCGAGCAAGAAGACCCGCAGGCCGCTCAACGTCGAGGAACACGTCATCGGTGTCGGGCTGGTCTTCCCGGAGCCCCGCAACCAGGACAGCACAGTGGAGAAGTACATTTCCGCCGACTTGTCGGGGGTCCGCATCGAGGACGAGGACCTCAGTCTCCTCGAAGGCGAGGACGCGTGAGCGAGCCGGCCTTCCGACAGCTCGTCGAGCAGCACTGGGCTGCCCTGGAGGCCCGGCCCACGACGGGCGAGAACCGGCTCCGTGTGTCCCAACTGCCTGTGATGACGGACGAGGGCGCCTTGGCCGCAGCGGTCGACCACGAGGGACACCGACACCTGCTGGTTCCCATGAGTGCCCGCCTCGGACTGCGATCCGGGCTGGACGGCCCGGTGCTTCGTCTGCGCAAGCGCCCCTTGGAGGACGAGGACACTTACCAGACTTACGCCGATCTAGCGTGCCTCCGCGAGGACCTGAACGATCTGTTCACGAAGTTGTGTGTCGACGTGCTCACCACGGTTCAAGGACTTTCCGGCAATCCGATCAAAGTCCTCTATCGTGTCCTCGATCGATGGAAAGCACTCTTCCTGACCCATGGCCCCGGTCTTGACCCGGAGCAACTGGCCGGACTGTTCGGCGAGTTGATTGTTCTTGAAAAGCTCCTGCGGCACGACCCTGGAGCGCACCGTCTTTGGCTCGGCCCAAAGGGCCACCGTCACGACTTCTCGACAGGAGTCGACGCCATCGAGGTCAAGTCCGCCGTCGACCCGAGCGGCCGCAAGCCCCGCATACACGGCCTGGGCCAGCTGGAACCTCCGGCCGGTGGAAGTCTCTGTCTCGTCTGGTTCGGCCTGCATCGCGTGACGGCGTCCGGAGGCGGTACCGGTTTCGTGGATTTGGTGGAGCGCGTCCGGCGTCGGTGCGACGACGAGAGCGCGGTACTCGGCCTTCTCGCCGAAGCCGGCTACCGACATTTCGAGGTGGATCGATACCGAGATGTCCGATTCGGCATCGGTGAGGAGATCTGGTTCCCGGTGGGGCCGGGCTTTCCCGGGCTTACGAATAGCGCGCTCGACGCCGTCGGACTCCCCGTTTCCGTGCTCGATGTCGAGTACACCATCGACCTCTCGGGAAGGGGCCTCGCCTTTTTGACATCCGACGAGGTGTCACACATGACCGAGCACATCGTTCAGGAGTCGGAGTGATGGAGCCGAGCTGGTACTCCCAGCCCTACCCCCCGGAGGGCGCCAGCGCCGCCGAGGGGATCCGTAATCAGCTCGGGCGTCCCGAACTCGATCTTCTCACGATTCTGGTCCGGGAATCCGCCCAGAACAGCTGGGATGCCCGTGACCGACGCTCTTCCCAGCCAGTCGATTTCAGCATCGACATGTGGGGCGTCGGCCCGGCCCACGCCGGGACCTGGCGGACACTCCTCCGGGCCGGTGCTCCCACGAGCACCACGAATTTCCCGCTGCGCGGCACGCTCAGAGAAGACGTCATTCGTGTGTTGGCCGTCTCCGATCGAGGTACTCGCGGCCTCGGAGGTCCGACCCGCGCCAACGACGCGATCGGGGACGAGCGGGATTTCGTGTCGTTCGTTCGCAATATCGGCGAGCCTCGGGACACATCACTCGGTGGCGGCACGTACGGCTTCGGCAAGGGCATCTTCTACTTGCTCTCCCGGCCGGGAACAGTGCTGGTGCACTCCCGGTGCCGCACCCCGGGGGGCGGCTACGAGACCCGCCTCATCGGTTGCGCTCTCTGGAAGAGCTACGTGACCCCCGAGACCGGGAGGAACCGTCGCTACACGGGACGGCACTGGTGGGGTGACCCGTCCGGTGACGTCGTCGAACCCCTGGTGGGGGCGGAGGCCGACACGGCGGCCCAGCGCCTCGGCCTCCGACCGTTCGCGCCGGAGGAGACCGGTACGACCGTAGTCGTTATCCACCCCAATCTGGACGAGCTGTCTCCTTCTAAGGCGGCCGATTATCTGGCCGACACCATCGCCTGGCACCTGTGGCCCAAAATGATCTCTGTGGACGGCAAGCCCCCCACGATGCGCTTCTCCGTCACCTGCGACGGCGTTCAACACCCGGTACCGAACCCTCGGGACACCCGTCCTCTGAACATGTTCGTCGCCGCTTTCGAGGAAATGAAGGGTCCGAACGGCCGCGACCTCGAGTGCCGAAGTCCCAAAAAACACTTGGGCCGCATCGGTCTCGTCAAACGCATCATGCCGGAGTTGGAACGGACCCGCGCACAGCAGATGCTGAACATCGACGACCTGATTCATCACGTGTGCCTGATGCGACCGGCAGAACTCGTCGTCACCTACCGGCCGGGGCCCAAGCCATCCAGCGCGCTTCAGGGCTATGCCGGTGTCTTCCGCGCGGACGAGGCAATGGACGATGTCTATGCCAAGGCCGAGCCTCCCACTCACGACGCCTGGCATCCTCATTCACTGGACCGACCCGAGAGCACCTACGTACGGACCACGTTCCGCCGTATCGACGAGACCCTGAACGGCTTGTTGTCACTCGGCGGAGGCACCCGCCCAGGAGCCAGCAGCGTGGCTCTAGGAGCGGCCAGTTCGTTCTTCTCCGGTCTTGTCGGGGGAGCATGGGGAATCGGTGGCGCGACCGACTACTCCAAGCCGGGCAGCACTGCCACCCGCTCGACCGACGACGAGGCGGGAAGCAGCGGTCGACGAGGGGCGAAGAGCCGTCGTACGTCGAAGCATGGCTTCGGCACTGCGTCCGTCGACGACGACCGGGCGCCCGCGGGCATGACGGGTAGAGCGGGCGGATCTCCGAACCGCCGCCCTCGTGTGCAGTACGTCGGCGATCCCTACTACGACGAGCACGAGGAAACCTCCGTACTGGTCCAGGAGTTTCGGCTGCCCGTGCTCGGAACGCAGCGAGTACGCATCGATCTCGCCGTCACCCTGTCCGGTGCGGGTGGACGTGAGACGGATCCGCCGATCGGAGCGAGCATGCCGACACTCGTCGGCTGGGAAGACGAGACAGGGCGTCTCCATGACGAGGACCCCTGCGTCGTCGAAGGCGGAGATGCTCTCTGGCGTGCCCTTGTACAACCCGCGCCCGACACCATGACTGAGATCGACATCAAGGTCGAGGCGGTGGAGGAGTCATGACCCGCCGGGTGCTCCCCTACCGTGTGCCAACCGACGACGTTCTCGTGGTCGAGCCGTGGCGCTTGGTCGTGGAGGACGGCGAAGTCCCCCTGCCCGAGGCATTGCCGGACTGGGACTACCAGATGAACCTGCGCGTACGCAGGACCGTCCACGTCGATCAGGATCGGGCACGCCGCGAGTCCGGGCTTCCCCCGGACGCCGCCCTCATGTTGTCGGCCGCCTGGACGGCGACCGGGTCGAACCTCAGCGGTCCCGCTCAGCAGATCAGGCTGAGCGGAGCCGAAGAAAGCCCGATCGAGTTCGACTTCCGCCTGCGCAGCACCGACCTCGGCGGGCTACTCCTTCTGGATACTGCTCTCCTGCTCGCCGAGCGCTGGACCGACGCTCGGCCGTCCTCTCCTCGCACGGCGGGCTCCGTGCTGTGGAGTGATCGACGAGCCGTGCGCCTCCAGGGCGACGCACCGCAGTTCCCCATGGCGGTGATCGACTTCGCCCGAACGTCCTTCCCTGACAACGCAGCCTGGCACCTCCAGATCAGTGGCGGGTTGGAGAGCGCGACCATGGGATCGTTGCTGCTCCTGGTCAACGAGCAGAACACCGTGACCACCACCGCATTCCAGAAGGCCGCCAAGTCGAGCACTCTGGATCGCATCGTGTTGTCCGCCGTGTACGCGGACGCAGCACGCGTCATGGTCGAGCACGCTCTGAGCCACGACGACTTCAACGATGACGCCGACTTCCCCGAGGGGTCGTTGGGTGCCACGCTGTTGAACCTCGTCGACCAGCTCTTCCCCGGGCAGTCGATCACTGACATTCGCCTCCGCCAGCGGCAATCCCCTGCTCTGTTCGCTTCCGATCTGCAGGCGTCCGTCAGAATTTTCGAGGTGCCGTGATGAGCTTCCTCTACCCTCGCCTGCTGGCGGAACAGGCGAAGCCGCTGTACGACGAGTACCGTGATCTGACCGTCACGGAACTTTCCCAACGGGTGGCCGTGACACATGAATCCGCCGTGTACGTCGCCACGGGAGGCGACCGAATTCCCCCGGCCCGACTGAAAGAGTTGCGGGAAAGTGTTCTCGACCTCGCCAAGCAAGCTGGTTTCCCCGAGGAATCCGATCGCGCGAGCAATGCCGAGTTCGACCTGAAATTGGCGGCTCTGCTCCACTCCCAGATGGGCATGGTGCCTGCCGAGGCCGCTTCCCGGGACGTCTGGGTATTCCTCGCCCTGGCCCTCATGCCGGATGTCGCCATCTGGCGCTACCCGAATCCCCCGCGGGACCGTGTCCTCGGAACGGACCTGACCCGGCACGTCTTCGGTCGCCTCTGGTGGCGGGCCCAATTGGTTCGCTCACCTGAGGAATCGGACCCGTATCACGCGCTACGCATTCTCGGGGAGGCCGCCTTCGACCAGATCTACGCTCGCCGTACCGCTCTGGGCGGCAGCCCTCATCTGGTTCGCGCCATCCTGCGTGTCTGGAATGAACTCGACCTGAGCGGGCTTAACGATCGTGAAACTCTTCGCGACTTCCTGAAACGCCTTCTTCGACTCGCGCCGTTCGTCCTCTTCGATGGCGTTGAAGAAGCCCCCCTGGACAACGAGTTGCGCGCCGTCGCCCAGGAGTCGATCGATGCGCAGCGCGGAGCGCCGTCAAGCACCCGGGACGCAGTAGCACCGGCACACACCCCCGACTCCGCATCGCCCAGCTCCACGCTGCGTGCTCGGGGCGTCGAGGCCGCCCAGGAGGCGGAGCCCACTTCGCGTGCGGCAGTCCGACGCTTCACTTCGGTCGAGATCTGCGCCGGTGCGGGAGGCCAGGCACTGGGGCTCGAAGCCGCCGGCTTCGAGCCTGTCGCGTTGCTCGACAGCAAGGCCGACGCATGCTTCACCCTTGACCTCAATCGTCCCGGTTGGGACATCATCTGCATCGACGTGGCACAGTTCCAACCGACCGAACGTCCGGAGGTCATGGGGATCGATCTCCTCAGCGGAGGCCTCCCCCGAGTGAAGTCACTCGCAGCGGCCGCTCGCGACGAGGACTTCGCGGAACGACGGGTACTCCGGGCTGCCGTCGATCTCGCCTGCAAAATCAGGCCTCGCGCCATTCTCTTCGAGAACCTCCCCGACCTCGTCGAAAGTCCGGAATTCGAGTCGGATCGCGTCTGGATCGGCGCCGAGCTGGAGCAAAGCGGGTTCCGTTGGAGTTGGAAGGTTCTGAACGCCGGAGACTTCGGAGTACCGCAGAACCGCAGGAGCGGCTTTCTCGTGGCTCTGCAGACCCCCTACTTCTCGGGGTTCTCGTGGCCCGTGCCGAGTGGGGCACCCACTCCCACCGTGGGCGAGGTCCTGGGCCCTTCCATGGCTTCCCGCGGCTGGCCCGGAGCGGGGGCGTGGGCCATGAACGCCAATCGCGCCGCGCCCGCACTCGTCGGTGGTTCCGACCGTCGGGGCGGTGCCGATCTCGGCCCCACGGGAAGCAAGAAGGCGTGGGCCTCACTGGGCGTGAACGGCAACAGCCTGGGCGACGAGCCTCCAGGGGAGGACTTCCCACTCGATGGTCAGCCGAAGCTCACCATCGAACAAACCGCCATGATCCAGTCCTTCCCTTCCGATTGGGCGTTTTCCGGAGGAAAGACGTCCCGTTACCGCCAGGTGGGCCACGCCATGCCGCCGCCCCTCGCGACTGCCGTAGGCCGCTCCATCGCCGTGGCGCTACGCGGTTAGGATCACCTACCATGCGCACGTCCCGGCCGGCCGCCCCCGACCCCATCACTGTCGTTGATCTCTTCAGCGGTTGCGGGGGCTTCACGCAGGGCTTCCACGACTTCCGCCCATCGGGCTCACTCGATGACGGTCCCTTCTTCCGCAGCCTCGCCGCCGTGGAGCACAACGCTGCCGCAGCAGCCACGTACGCGGTCAACTTCGGCAGGCTCCGACCTGACGACCAGGTGCCGCCCTCCCATGTCCACCTCGGCGACATCGAGGAATGGGAGCCGACCGCCGAAGCCCTCAATGCGGATGTGGTGGTCGGAGGTCCGCCCTGCCAAGGGTTCTCGGCGCTGAACCGCGAGAAGAAGGGCAGCGAACGCAACCGCCTCTGGGAGGACTACGTACGCATCGTCGCTCTGGTGCGCCCCAAGGTTTTCGTCATCGAGAACGTCGATCGTTTCCTCAAGTCGGACGAGTTCAGGAATCTACTGAGCGAGGTCGAACACGGGGGTCGCCTGGCCGACTACCGATTGGTCGACCCTCCGGGCCACGAACCGACCGACGACGCCCACGAGACAGCGAAACGCTACCTGCTCAACGCGGCCGACTACGGGGCACTCCAGGCGCGCCGCCGAGCCATCGTCATCGGTGTCCGTCGGGACACCGAGACCGGACGTTCCATGTCGTACCCGCTCAAACAGCGCGTCCGTCGACCGAGACTCCCCACGACTGCTCACCGCGCGCCACTGCTGGAGGGCATGGGGGGCGAGGTCTCCTACTGGAAGCCGGTCGACAGTGTCTTCGACGAGACGTCCCAGCGCAAAATCCTTGGAACCGAACTGCCGGACTACAAGGAGTTCGTCCCCGAAATAAACTCCATCATTCCTGGAATCTTCACCACGAACGATCTCCACTTCGGCCGCAACCCCGAACCGATTTCACAAGCCCGATACCGAGCCATCCCACCCGGCGGGAACCGCAAGGACCTTCGTGGAAAATACTACACCCTCGACGAGACCGGGGAAATTCACATCTTCTCGGAGAAGAATCCTGCCGGCGTGAGGACTCCGGTCGAGTACCTGTCCACGAAGAGTTGGGACGACCACAACACCGGCACGGGTGACGTCATGGGCAGGATTCGCCGGGGCCAGCCCTCTGTGACCATTCGAACCGAATTCTACAAACCTGAGAAGGGGCGATATCTTCATCCGGAGGAAAACCGCCCCATTACTCACTTCGAAGCCGCCCGCATCCAGGGGTTCCCACTCACCTTCCGCTGGTGCGGCTCAAAGACCGAGATTGCCAAGCAGATCGGCAACGCCGTCCCCATCCCCCTCGGCAAGGCCATCGCCTCAGCGATTTACACCTTCCTCCGAGGCTGAGGGAGCACCACGGGCTGCGTCAGAAGGCGTCGCGAATCCCCCGGGCCCCACTGAACTCTTCTCGGTAACGCCTCGTGACGTTTTGTGATCTTCGTTCAGGCGGTGCGGTCGTGCTCGAGCTGGAGCAGGACGAGGGCGGCTCGGGCGATGCGGGTGATGGCCGAGGGGTCGAGGCTGACCCTGCGCAGGGCCTTGAAAGTGACCTTCAGCAGGGCGTTGGCACGTTCGGCGACGGCGTGGACGCCTCGGATCACGGCGTTGAACGCCTGGTCGGGCTCGGCGAGTTCACCGCCCTTGGGCTTCTTGACCGGGTGACGGAAGCCGGGCCCGGCGTTCTCGTAGCCGAGGTCGGTCAGGGTGGGGACGCCCAGGGTGGCGGCGAGCCGGTTCAGGGCGTCGACCAGTCCGTGGGCCCGTGCGCAGGTGGTGTC
>NZ_NEUB01000999.1 GCF_002910825.1 Streptomyces sp. SM1
GGCCCCGGGGACGCGAAGCCGCCGAAGCCGCGGCGGACCCGTCCGCCCAGGTCACCGGCACCGCCGGCGATGTCGTTGACCAGCTTCATCAGCGGGTCCTTGGAGTTCTTCACCTCACCGGCGTAACTGCTCGCCGACTCCCGCCAGGAGTCCCGCACCGAGGCGTCCTTGTCCTCGTCGCGGCGCGGGTAGTGGCCGTCCACGATCCGCTGGTAGTCACGGGAGGCCTCCCACTTCTTCAGCTCGGCGGCCCGCACGGTGGTGAACGGGTGCGAGCGGGGCAGCACGTTGAGGATCTTCAGCACGGAGTCGCGCAGATCGCCCCCGGCCTCGTACTCCTCGGCCTGCTCCAGGAACGCGTCCACGTTCATCTCGTGCAGATGGTTGCCACCCGCGATCTTCATCAGACCGCGCATGGAGGCCTGCAGATCCTGGCCGACCAGCAGCCCCGCGCGGTCCGCGGACAGCTCCGACTTGCGGAACCACTCGCGCAGCGCCGTCACGATCGCCATGATCGCGACGTTCCCGAGGGGGATCCAGGCGACCCGGACCGCCAGCGACGTCAGGAACAGCAGGATCGTCCGGTACACCGCGTGCCCGGACAGCGCGTGCCCGACCTCGTGCCCGACGACCGCCCGCATCTCCTCCTCGTCGAGCAGCTCCACCAGCCCCGTGGTCACCACGATGATCGGCTCGTCCAGACCGATGCACATGGCGTTCGGGTTCGGGTCCTGCTTGACGTACATCGACGGGACCTTCTCCAGGTCCAGGATGTAGCAGGCGTCCCGCAGCATGTCGTTGAGATGGGCGAACTGCCGGTCCGAGACCCGTACCGAGTCGGACAGGAACAGCAGCCGCAGACTGCGCTCGGGCAGCAGACCGCTGAGCGCCTTGAAAACCGTGTCGAAGCCGCTCAGCTTCCGCAGCGCCACCAGCGCGGAACGGTCGGCCGGGTGTTCGTACGCGCGCGAGGAGATCCCGGGGAAGCGCCTGCGCTGCCTGCTCGGCACGCTCTCGTGCCCGTTGTGCTGATGACCGTCGGACATGTTTCCCCCATGTGCGGATGAGTGACCTGGGCGGGCCGGTTACGTTCCTTCGCCTCCCCCACGGCGAGGCCCAGCCTAGGCGGAGATACCTTGGACGGGCAGTACGGGCGTCGGTACAGCCGAGGAGGTGCGGGGATTCTGCTCCGGGTCGTCTTGATCGTGATGTTGGTGGGCTGTGCGCTCACCGCGTGGTTCCTGTTGCGCGGCTACAGCCGGAAGGACGACTGAGAGCCGGGCATGGTTGCCTGCCCCGGCGGGTCCCCGGCGGTGCCCGCGCCCGCAACGGCGGAGTCGGGGTGATCGTCGCGGAGGCGCCCGCTTACGATGAGCGGACGTCTTTATCCCGCCCACACGCGATAGGTACTGCCGAAGATGAGCTTCCACAGCACCGCTGCCCAGTTGGTCACTCTCGCCGCCGAGGGCGGAGAGCACGGCGGCAACCACGAGAGCCTCAACCCCTACCTCGCCGGCGGCGGAGCGCTGTTCGTCCTGCTGCTCCTGCTGTGGATCACCACCCGCTTCAACCGCGACCGCTGAGCTCCGACGGACTGCCCGGCAGGGCACTGGCGGACGGGGTGCCCGGGCCGGGCCGGTAGGGTCTGCACGCATGGGAGAGCAGGACATGCCTACCGGCCCCGGCTGCGGCCCGGCCGAGCAGGGAAAGCGCCGTCTGGGTGTGATGGGCGGCACGTTCGACCCGATCCACCACGGGCACCTGGTGGCGGCCAGCGAGGTCGCCACGCGGTTCCACCTGGACGAGGTGGTCTTCGTCCCCACCGGCCAGCCGTGGCAGAAGAACCACCGCGTGGTCTCCGCCGCCGAGGACCGCTACCTGATGACGGTCATCGCGACCGCCGAGAACCCGCAGTTCTCGGTGAGCCGTATCGACATCGACCGCGGCGGCCCCACCTACACCGTGGACACCCTGCGTGATCTGAGCGCGCTCAACCCGGACACGGACCTCTTCTTCATCACCGGCGCCGACGCCCTGGCCCAGATCCTCACCTGGCGCGACAGCGAGGAACTGTTCTCCCTGGCACACTTCATCGGCGTGACCCGGCCCGGCCACCACCTGACCGACGCCGGACTCCCCGAGGGAGGTGTGTCCTTGGTGGAGGTTCCCGCCCTCGCCATCTCCTCGACGGACTGCCGTGCGAGAGTCGCCAAGGGAGAACCCGTCTGGTACCTGGTGCCGGACGGAGTCGTGCGCTACATCGACAAGCGCGAGCTGTACCGCGGCGAGTGATCCGAGAGGGGCACCGGTGAACGACCGATACGACGCGGGATACGGGGGCGGCGCCCCGTACGAGATCGCCGGCTACGACGAGTACGGCCGGCCCGTCTACCGCCAGGCCATGGACCAGCAGGGCGGACCGGCCCAGCAGGCTCAGCCGTACGACCCGTATCAGCAGCAGGGGCAGCAGGGGCAGCAGGGCTACGGCTACGACCCGTACGCCACGGGCGGGCACCAGCAGCCGGCCTACGACCCCTACACGACCGGAGCCCCGCAGCAGCCGCAGGCGCCCGCCTACGACTCGTACGACTCCTACGACCCGTACGGCGCCCAGCAGGGCGGTCCCGGCCCGGCGGCCCCCTACGACGCCTACGGGCAGAGCGCGTACTCCGGCACCGGGCAGCAGCCCCGGGTCGCCGAGCAGACCGCGCACATCCCGCAGCAGGGCGGTCCGGTCGACGAGGAGCAGGCGCCCGCCGGGCCAGGCCGGGAGTACCACACCGAGCAGTTCGCCTTCGTCGAGGAGCCCGACGGGGACTCCGAGGACGTCATCGACTGGCTCGCGTTCACCGAGAACCGCACCGAGCGGCGCGAGGAGGCCCGGCGCCGCGCCCGCAGCCGGATCGTCGCCCTGGTCGTGGTCTTCGCCCTGGTCGCGGCCGGCGGCGTCGGCTACCTCTGGTACGCGGGGAAGCTGCCCGGACTGTCCTCGGGCGAGGACAAGGCCACCACGACGACCGCGGCCGCCCAGAAGCGGGACGTGCTCGTCGTCCACCTGCACGACACCGAGCGCGGCGGCACCGCCACCGCCCTGCTCGTCGACAACACCACCACCAAGCAGGGCACCACCGTCCTGCTGCCCAACTCCCTCGCCGTCACCGCCGACGACGGCACCACCACCACGCTCGCCAAGTCGGTCGACGACGACGGATCCGAGGGCACCAGGACCGCCCTCGACACCGTCCTCGGCACCGACATCGAGGGCACCTGGCGCCTGGACACCCCCTTCCTGCTGACCCTCGTCGACCTCGTCGGCAACATCGAGGTCGACACCGACACCGACGTGCCCGACCCGGACGCCAAGAAGAAGGGCGAGGCGCCGCTGGTCAGGAAGGGCAAGAACCAGACCCTCAGCGGCAAGGCCGCCGTCGCCTACGCCACCCACCGGGGCTCCGGCGAGGCCCAGAACGCCCAGCTGGAGCGGTTCGGGCAGGTCCTGCACGGCGTGCTGCGCAAGATGACCTCCGACCCGGACGCCGCCACGCTCACCGTCCAGACCCTCGGGCAGATCATCGAGCCGCCGCTCACCGACAAGGACCTCGGCGCCTTCCTCGCGCGGCTCTCCGACCTGGCCAAGGGCGGCGACCACAAGACCGCCGTGCTGCCCGTGCAGGACGACGGCACGCTCACCGCCGAGGCGAGCGACAGCGTGGTGAAGGACGTCCTCGGCGGTACCGCGAAGAGCCCCGACCCGGACGCCGCCGTCAGCGTCTCCGTGCGCAACGCCACCGGGGTGGAGAACCGTACCGAGAAGGCCCGCGTGGTCCTGCTCAACGGCGGCTTCACCTTCCGGGAGGCCGGCACCGCCGCCTCGGAGGCGACCTCGGAGGTCGTCTACGCGGACGCCGCCGACAAGGCGAACGCCGTCGAGGTCGCCAAGACACTGGGGCTGTCCGCCGACTCCGTCACCAAGGGCAGGACCTCCGCGAACGCCCGCGTCTCGGTCGTCCTCGGCCAGGACTACGACCCCGGTTCGTAGCGGAGCGGGGCGCCTGCGCGCGGGGATGCCCGGCACACCCGCGCGGGCGTGGTCCGGCGCACCCGCGCGGGCGTGGTCCGGCGCACACGCGTGACGGTGCCCGGCGCGTATGTGTGCGGGTGCTCGGCGCACACGTGTGCAGGGCCGGGCACGCCCCGCGTGGTGGAGCCCCGGGCACCCGGCGGGAGGAGGTCCGGTGCACACCGCGTGCGTGGGGGGACTCGGGCGCGCGGTGCCTACGGGGTCGGCGCGCCCCGCGCGGAGGGTGCCGGACGCGCCCGCGTGGCCGAGCCGGACGCACTCGCGTGGTGAGGCACGGCGCACCACGCGTGGTGAGGCACGGCGCACCCCGCGTGGTGAGGCACGGCGCACCTGGGCAAAGGCGTGGGGTGCGCCCGGTGGTCCGTGAGACCCTTGAGGGCAAACGACCGCCGAGCGAAAGCCTTGTAGTGACCGCAACCGACCGTTCCATCGAGCTCGTCCGGACCGCCGCCCAGGCGGCCGCCGACAAGCTCGCGCACGACATCGTCGCCTACGACGTGAGTGACGTGCTGTCCATCACCGACGCCTTCCTGCTGGCCTCCGCACCCAACGACCGTCAGGTCAAGTCGATCGTCGACGAGATCGAGGAGCGGCTCGGCAAGGAGCTCGGCATCAAGCCGGTCCGCCGCGAGGGCGACCGCGAGGCCCGCTGGGTGCTGCTCGACTACGTCGACATCGTCGTCCACGTCCAGCACAGCGAGGAGCGCGTCTTCTACGCCCTGGAGCGGCTGTGGAAGGACTGCCCCGAGCTGGACCTGCCCGAGGACGCCACGGCCACCCGTGGCAAGGCCGCCGAGCACGCCAGGCAGCAGGAGGCCGAGGAGGCGGCGCAGCCGGGTGGTGAGTGGCGGTGAGCGAGACCGGTGAGGTGGGCGGGTCCGCACGCCGGGGCCGCCGCGTCATCCTGTGGCGGCACGGCCAGACGTCCTGGAACGTGGAGCGCCGCTTCCAGGGCTCCACGGACGTCGCACTCACCGAGACCGGTCTCGCCCAGGCCCGCCGGGCCGCCCGTCTCCTGGCGGGCCTCAGGCCCGACGCGATCGTCGCCTCCGACCTGAAGCGGGCCGCGGCCACCGCCGCGGAGCTCGCCGCGCTCACCGGCCTGGAGGTCACCCACGACGAGGCCCTGCGGGAGACCTACGCGGGTGTCTGGCAGGGCCTGACGCACGACGAGATCATCGCCAGGTACGGCGACGAGTACACCGCGTGGAAGCGCGGTGAGCCGATCCGCCGGGGCGGGGGCGAACTGGAGACCGAGGTCGCCGACCGCGCCGCCCCCGTGGTGCTGCGGCACGTCGACAAGCTCCCGGTGGACGGCACGCTCGTCGTGGTCAGCCACGGCGGCACGATCCGCACCACCATCGGCCGGCTGCTCGGCCTGGATCCGCTCAACTGGGAGAGCCTGGGCGGTCTCACCAACTGCTGCTGGTCCGTCCTCGGCGAGGGCGCCCGCGGCTGGCGCCTGACGGAGCACAACGCCGGCACCCTGCCGGAAGCCGTGCTCGGCGACGACGACTGAGAGCGTGGCGATCCGGCCCCGGGACGCCCCGGGACCCGGATTTCACTTTCCGGCAGGTCGCAGGCTAAAGTTCTTCTTGTTCGCCCCGCCGAGCGGGACGGAACACCGGGAAGCCGCACCACGCGGCGACCAGGGGCTATAGCTCAGTTGGTAGAGCGCCTGCATGGCATGCAGGAGGTCAGGAGTTCAATTCTCCTTAGCTCCACATGACGAAGATCCCGCCTCCCTCCAAGGAGGCGGGTTTTTTCGTTGTCCGCCGATGAGCAGGACGGCCCCCTCAGGCGTATACCTCTGCGAGGCGTCGAGCCGTGTCCCGACCGGTACCACGGCGTCGCTGACCGTATTGGCCCGGTCGTGGCAGAATCAAACGACCGGAAGGGGGCGCGGCCCGACGGGAGGGAGTTGTGATGCCTGGGAGCATCCTCGAGGAGGTCGACCACCTCCTCGGAGCGGTGTCGACCCGACGGACCTCTACCAGGCTCAGCTGCCCTTCCTGTGGTTCCGCGCATGTCGCCCAGGTGCTCGGGGACAACGGCGGGATCTCCTACGTGTGCACGGCCTGCGGCCACAGCTGGAGCTGATCGATGGGTGCACACAGGCGGAAGTGCGACTGGTGCGGCAGCGGCACGCCCATCGTCCGCGACATGGAGCCGATCAATCCCGAGTACCAGTACTGGTGCGAGGAGTGCGCCCGGGCGCTGATCATAAAAGGCGACCCCATCGAGACCTACCGTGAACTCGAGGGGGAGCCGATCTACGGGCGGCTGCTGGAGGAGCACTGCACCCTCAAGCGTTTCTATTCGTTCGTGACCGCGTGACCGCGTGCGTGGCGGTGTACCACCCGTGAGGGCATTTCGGACATGCTCGAGGAACGCGAAACCGATTTGGTGGTGGGCCGGGTCGACCGTGTAAAGTTGGCGTCGCCGCCGGGGGAAACCCTGCGGAGCGGTGCGAGGGGCTATAGCTCAGTTGGTAGAGCGCCTGCATGGCATGCAGGAGGTCAGGAGTTCAATTCTCCTTAGCTCCACAGAAGTCGAGGGCGGATCATCCGAACGGATGGTCCGCCCTCGCCGGTTGTGGAGGTGCCGGCCGGTGCGGCGTTCCGTCCCGGGGCCCGCCCGGATCGGAACCGCCGGAAGGATCGCCGGATCGGCCCCCGGGAGGGAACCGCCGGGCGGCCCGGAGGCCGGCCCGGCGGACCGGTCCCGTCAGCGGCCCAGCGCTCGCCGGCCGCGCCCCTGGGAGAGCACCGGCAGATTGCGGGACGGTGCCTTGGCCTGGGGAGCCCCGTCCTCGATGCGCAGGGCCAGCGCCGGACAGCGGCGCACCGCGCGCAGCGCCTTGGCCTCCGCGAAGCGCGGAACCTGCGCCTGAGCCACCGTCGGGAAGCCGTCCGCGCCGAGCTGGAAGACCTCCGGGAGGATGTCGGCGCACAGGCCGTGGCCCCGGCACAGCGTCCAGTCGACGAAGATCTTCTGGCGGCTGGGGCCGTTCTCCTCGCCTCCGCCGCCCGGGATGCCCGTAGGGGCCCTGCCTCCCTCGAAGAGCGGCAGAACGCCCGCCACGGGCCGCCCGCAGCCGTTGCCGAGGACATGGGCGGCGAGGTCGTCGGTGAACGCCTTGACGGTCGACTCCAGGAACATCGCGGAGCCGTCCGGGTGCGAACACGCGCCGCGCCGCTTCACGTTCTTGGCGACCTGCTTGACCGCCTCCAGGGCGGCCGGCCCGCCGCCGTTGAGAATGTCCTCCAGACCGCGCGCCGCGGCCGGCAGCCCCAGATAGCAGGGACCGCACTGCCCGGCGCTCTCCTCCGCCAGCCACTGGGCGACCCGCAGCGACTCGCCCAGCGGGCAGGTGTCCTGACTGATCGGCAGGATCGCCCCGGCGCCGAGCGAGCCGCCCACCGCGTCCAGTGAATTGCGGGAGACGATCGCCTCGTTGACGGTGGCGGCGTCGATCCACTTGCCGTGGTAACCGCCCGTCAGCACCCCCTGCGGCACCGGCGGGGCACCGGCGAGCTGGAGGATGTAGCGCAGCGGCACCCCCGTCGGAGCCTCGATGACCATCGGGCGGGCCACCGCCCCCGACACCGTGAGCATCACGGTGCCCGGCTCGTCGTACAGGCCGGTGTTGCAGTAGCGCTCCGGGCCGATACGGGCGGCGATGGCGAGCTGGGCGAAGGTCTCGGCGTTGGACAGCAGCGTGGGCGCGCCGCCGACGCCGTTCTTCGAGGCGCTGGTCTTGCGGCCCGGCGGGATCGCCGGACCGCCGTCGATCGAGCGGATCAGGGAGGCCGCCGCGCCGGTGACCATGCGGACCGGGTTGCGCTGCACACGGGCGCGCAGCGCGGAGCGGCGGCCGTTGTTCAGACCGCGTTCGGCCAGCGCGGCCTCCATGGAGCGCTGTGTGGACTCCCGGGTGACCCCCACCACGAGCGTGCGGGCACCCATGGCCTCGGCGCACAGCAGCGCGCCGTCCAGGATGAGGTGCGGGGCACGGTTGATCATCACCGTGTCCTTGCGGCAGGCCGGCTCGTCCTCGCTGCCGTTGACGACGACGACCGGCCGGACGCCGCGCTTGATCGCCGTCTCGGCGACCGAGCGCAGCTTCTTGTGGAAGGGGAAGCCCGCGCCGCCGCGCCCCCTGAGGTTGATGCGTTCGGCGAGCTGCGCGAGCTGCTCACCGCCCAGCGGCTCGAGCGGCCCGTGCACCTTGAGATGCATGGGCAGATCGAGCCGGTCCACAAGGTCGAAGCCCGACGTGAGCTGCGGAAGGCCGACCACGCGGACCTCGGGTACGTCGGGCAGGGCCTCGTTCACTGGCGACCTCCGGGGGTGCCCCCGGCTTCAGCCGGAGGATCAATCGGGTTCCTGCGGGGCAGGGCAGGAAGTGATGCTTCGCCCCGGAAGCGACGGACCGCCGGCCCGGTCGGGCCGGCCGGCTGTCGTGCGTCGCGAGAACCGGGCACGCGCAACTCTTCCGTGGTGAGGGGCGGCCGGGCGGGTTCCGTCCCGGCTGGTGTCATGAGCGTCGGACTCGTTGGCCGGCTGGGTGTGTGGGCAGCCTGAGCCAGGAATCCCCTGCTGTTGTCGGGGGAGGGGTCAATTGAAACCTCCGGAGGGCGTGTTCCAAGGTTCGCCCGAACCCGGTGCGTCGAAGTCATAGGACGACGACGGCGACGCACCGGGGAGTGGATCAGTGGCGGGACCGCTGTTGTACGTGTCATCCGGGTTGTACGTGCCGTAGAGGCCGTTCGTCTCACCGGTGTCGTACACATCACTTGAACCGAAGCCGGAGCCGGCCGAATTGTCATAGGCCGGGATGTTGTATCCGGTGTCGTTGAGCGGGTCGTAGGCCGAGGGAGGGGCCTCGCCGACCGGCGGCGGGGACGGGATCGGCCAGTTGCCGGAGGTGCTGGAGGGTCCGTCCACGCGCGGGATGGCCTCCGTGGGCTGCATGTCGAGCGGCATGTCCATGCGGGCGGTCGCGTCCGTGAGGGGCGTCTGGCCCGGCGTCGGGACGGGGGCGGAGACCGCGCGGTAGGCGGCCGCGAAGCCGTTCGCCGGTTCGGGGGCCGGGACGCGTTCGGCGGTCTCGTACAGGGGGCGCTCCGCGCTCTCGTACCGGGGGCGTTCCCCGCGCGGACGCTGCCCGCCCCGTCCGCCCCGTCCGCCCCGTTCGGAGCCGCGTCCGCCGTCGTATCCGGGCAGTGCGGACTCGGCGGCCCGCGACCGGCTCTCCTCCAGCTGCTCGCGGTCCCGCTGGCCGGAGGCGCCGAGCAGCTCGGTGAGCCGGTCGGAGATTCTGCGCTTGACGCGGGGCGGAGAGGCGCGCAGCGCGAGCGCCCCCATCACGCCGAGCAGGGACAGCCCGTAGAGGATCATGAAGAGCGGCTTGGCGGCTCGACCCGCGTAGAGGCCGTGCACCAGCGCCGCGCACCAGGCCGGGTAGGCCAGCATGTGCATCGCCCGCCAGCGGGCCGCGACCGGGGCCGGGGAGGCGAAGCGGTTACGCAGGATGCCGGTGATGCCCACGAAGATCATCAGCATGCCGGCGAGGGTGCCGAGGCCGATCAGGAAGGCCCGGCCGGTGACGGCCTCGTCGTCGGTCAGGGCCAGCCCGAAGGGGAGCACCGCGGCGATCCACGTGGTGTGCTCCAGGGCCAGCTTGGTGCCGATGTGCACCAGCAGGAAGACGATCGCGGCGACCGCGGTGGAGCGGTGCACCGCCTGGGCCAGGATCCGCTGGCGCGGACCGAGCAGGATCCGGTCCTGGGCGACGAGTCCCCAGATCACCGAGCAGCTCAGGCAGACCAGTGACAGAACGCCCACACCGAAGTTGAGGAACTCGGCGAGCCAGTCGTCCGCCGTGCTGTCGTCCGGCCTCACGGCCTACCTCCCGACGTCACGACACGGAGCGGGCACGGCGGAGCCGCAGCCGACCGGCCCCGAGCGGCGGGTGGGCTGCTGTCTGGACGAGGGTTCATGGGGGCAACTCCGAACGGTTCGGTAAAGCGGTCCCGCTGCCGCACTCTAAGCCCCGTCGTACCGATCAGTGCGAGGTTTGAGTTATTGCGCTGTTATCAAAAGACAATGAGGCCGTTGTGATGTCCCTTAGTGGTTGTTACGCGAAGTAACCTTGAACAGTGGTCAAAGCGGCGTGGAAGTGCGTCGCGGCGAGATCGGCGGCTGCGGTACCCTGACGCCATGCGTGCCGTACGCCTTCTGCTTAGCGAGCCGCGCTGATCAGTCCCGACCGCCGGTCACCGGCAGGCCGGAATCGGCGCGGCGTCCCCTCCTGTGCGAGGGGATTTTTCATTTCCGCCGGAGCCGCAGCAGCAGGCAGAGACGATCGATGGAGCTTTGAGGATCATGAGCGAGACGAACCCCGCTGCCACCGCAGCCGCGGAGGCCGCGCCGCACCGCTACACGGCCGCCCTGGCGGCCGAGATCGAGGCACGCTGGCAGGACTCCTGGGACGCCGACGGGACGTACGCCGCGCCCAACCCCAAGGGTGACCTGGCGGGCGACGCGGAGCTGGCCGCCCGGCCCAAGAAGTTCATCATGGACATGTTCCCCTACCCCTCGGGTGCCGGCCTGCACGTCGGCCACCCCCTGGGCTACATCGCCACCGACGTCTTCGCCCGCTTCCAGCGCATGACCGGGCACAACGTCCTGCACACCCTGGGCTTCGACGCCTTCGGCCTGCCCGCCGAGCAGTACGCCGTGCAGACCGGCACGCACCCGCGCGTGTCCACCGAGTCCAACATGGAGAACATGAAGTCCCAGCTGCGCCGGCTGGGCCTGGGCCACGACAAGCGCCGGTCGTTCGCCACGATCGACCCGGACTACTACAAGTGGACCCAGTGGATCTTCCTGCAGATCTTCAACTCCTGGTACGACGACGAGGCGAAGCGGGCCCGCCCGATCTCCGAGCTGATCGAACGGTTCGAGTCCGGTGAGCGCGGCGTCCCCGGCGACCGGTCCTGGAGCGAGCTGACCGAGGCCGAGCGCGCCGACCTGCTGGGCGAGTACCGCCTGGCCTACGCCTCCGACGCGCCGGTCAACTGGTGCCCCGGCCTGGGCACGGTCCTGGCCAACGAGGAGGTCACCGCCGACGGCCGCTCCGAACGCGGCAACTTCCCCGTCTTCAAGGCCAAGCTGCGCCAGTGGAACATGCGCATCACCGCCTATGCGGACCGTCTGCTGGACGACCTGGACGCCCTGGACTGGCCCGAGGCCATCAAGCTGCAGCAGCGCAACTGGATCGGCCGCTCCGAGGGCGCCCGCGTCGACTTCCCCATCGACGGCGAGAACATCACCGTCTTCACCACCCGCCCCGACACCCTGTTCGGCGCCACGTACATGGTGCTGGCGCCCGAGCACCCGCTGGTCGAGAAGTTCACCCCGGACGCCTGGCCCGAGGGCACCCACGAGGTGTGGACCGGCGGCCACGCGACCCCGGCCGAGGCCGTCGCCGCCTACCGCGCGCAGGCCGCCGCCAAGTCCGACGTCGAGCGGCAGGCCGAGGCGAAGGACAAGACCGGCGTCTTCATCGGCTCCTACGCGACCAACCCGGTCGACGGCGAGCGGGTGCCCGTCTTCATCGCCGACTACGTCCTGATGGGCTACGGCACCGGCGCGATCATGGCCGTACCCGCCGGTGACCAGCGCGACTTCGAGTTCGCGCGCGCCTTCGAGCTGCCGATCCGCTGTATCGTCGAACCGACCGACGGCCGCGGCACGGACACCGCGACCTGGGAGAACGCCTTCTCCTCCTACGACGCGAAGATCATCGGCTCCTCGAACGGCCGGGTCTCCCTGGACGGCCTGGGCGTCGCCGAGGCCAAGACCCGCATCATCGACTGGCTGGAGCGCGAGGGCCACGGCGAGGGCACCGTCAACTTCCGCCTGCGCGACTGGCTGTTCAGCCGCCAGCGCTACTGGGGCGAGCCCTTCCCGATCGTGTACGACGAGGACGGCACCGCCCACGCCCTGCCCGAGTCGATGCTGCCGCTGGAACTGCCCGAGGTCGAGGACTACTCGCCGCGCACCTTCGACCCGGACGACGCCGACACCCAGCCCGAGACACCGCTGTCCCGCAACGAGGACTGGGTGAACGTCACCCTGGACCTGGGCGACGGCCGCGGCCCGCGCAGATACCGCCGCGAGACCAACACCATGCCCAACTGGGCCGGTTCCTGCTGGTACGAGCTGCGCTACCTGGACCCGCACAACAGCGAGAAGCTGGTCGACCCGGAGATCGAGCAGTACTGGATGGGCCCGCGCGAGGGCATGCCGCACGGCGGCGTCGACCTGTACGTCGGCGGCGCCGAACACGCCGTACTGCACCTGCTGTACGCCCGCTTCTGGTCCAAGGTGCTGTTCGACCTGGGGTACGTGTCCTCCGCGGAGCCGTTCCACAAGCTGTTCAACCAGGGCATGATCCAGGCCTACGTCTACCGTGACAGCCGGGGCATCGCCGTACCGGCCGCCGAGGTGGAGGAGCACGACGGCGGCTACTGGTACCAGGGCGAGAAGGTCTCCCGGCTGCTGGGCAAGATGGGCAAGTCCCTGAAGAACGCGGTCACCCCGGACGAGATCTGCGCCGAGTACGGGGCCGACACACTGCGGCTGTACGAGATGGCCATGGGCCCGCTGGACGTGTCGCGGCCGTGGGACACCCGCGCGGTGGTCGGTCAGTTCCGGCTGCTGCAGCGGCTGTGGCGCAACATCGTCGACGAGGCGACCGGCGAGGTGACCGTCGTCGACACCTGGGAGGTCGACGAGGACACCCTGCGCGCGCTGCACAAGGCGATCGACGGCGTGCGCGGCGACCTGGAGGGGATGCGGTTCAACACCGCCATCGCCAAGGTCACCGAGCTGAACAACCACCTGACCAAGCGCGCGGGAGCACTGCCGCGTCCGGTCGCGGAGTCCCTGGTGCTGCTGGTGGCCCCGCTGGCCCCGCACATCGCCGAGGAGCTGTGGCGCAAGCTGGGGCACACCGACTCGGTGGTGCACCGGGACTTCCCGGTGGCGGACCCGGCGTACGTGGTCGACGAGACCGTGACCTGCGTCGTGCAGATCAAGGGCAAGGTCAAGGCGCGGCTGGAGGTGTCCCCTGGCATCTCCGAGGACGAGCTGGAGAAGACCGCGCTGGCCGACGAGAGGGTCGTCGCGGCGCTGGACGGGGCCGGGATCCGCAAGGTGATCGTGCGGGCGCCGAAGCTGGTGAACATCGTTCCGGCGTGAAACAGGCGTCCGGGGCTCGGGGTAGTCCCCTACGGGCAGGTTCGGGGTTCCGGCGGAACTCCTGACCTGCCCGTGGCGTTTACCGTTGAAGAGCGGCGCGGAGTGTGCCGGTACAGGCCGAAGGGCCCGGAGGAGGAGCCTCGTGGAAGCGGTGTTCGCAGTGGTCGCCCTGCTCTTCGTGCTCTTTGTTGTGCTCGGCGTCTATGCCACGGTGAAGGTCGTCGGCGCCGCCAAGCGCAGCGCCGACCGCCACATCACCCAGGCCCGCCGTACGGTCGAGGACCACACCCTGAGAGCCAAGGCCTTCGCCCAGACCGGCCCGGCCGGCGAGATCGCCCAGCTCCGGCTGCGGCTGCGCACCTCCATGCGGGCCACTCAGGACGCGCTGGAGTCCGCCGTCACCGAGGACGAGTCCATCAGGGAGTCCCTCGGCCTCTTCCAGCGCCTGAGCGCACACGGCCATGAACTGGACGGCGAGCTCAGGCGCCTGGAGTCCGAACCGGACCGCGCCACCCTCTCCACGCGGCTGCCCGAGCTGCGCGAGCGCATCGAGCGGGTCACCGGCTCCGCGGACTCCCTGCGCTGGGCGGCCCGCGACCGCGCCCACCGCTTCGCGGGCGACGACCTGGACTCCCTGAGTGAGCAGATCGACATGGAGACCGGGGCCCTGCGGCACTGGACCACCACCGAACAGCAGCCCACGCCGCCGCCCTGGCCCGAGGCCCCCGCCGCCGACGCCCCGGCGGCCGGCCAGACCTGGCCCGACACCCCGGAGTCCGCCGCCGGGCAGACGACGGAACAGGACACCGCGCGACCCGCGCTCGATCCGCCCGCTCCGCGCCCCACCTACCCCTGGCAGAAGAAGCCGCGCCCGGAGAGCACCACGTGAGCACGGCCTGAGCACCGCGTGAGCGCCACGTGATCCGGCCACGGCCGGAGGCGGCCCGCGGGGCCGGGCTGCCGCACGGGCACTACGCCAGGTAACCTCCAGCTCATGTCCCGCCATGTCGCGATCGTCACCGATTCAACGGCCTACCTTCCGGCCCCGACGATGGAGCGGCACCGCATCACGGCGGTCCCCCTGACCGTGGTCCTCGGCGACCGCGCCCTCGAAGAGGGCACCGAGATCTCCACCCGGTCCCTCGCCCAGGCTTTGCAGAAGCGGCGCCCGGTGACGACGTCACGGCCCGGCCCCGAGGTCTTCGCCGAGACCTACCGCAGGGTCGCCGAGGCGGGCGCCACCGGCATCGTCTCCCTGCACCTGTCCGCCGAACTCTCCGGCACCTACGACGCGGCGGTGGTCGCCGCCCGGCAGGCGCCGGTGCCGGTGCGGGTCGTGGACACCGGCATGATCGCGATGGCGCTCGGGTTCTGCGCGCTGGCGGCGGCGGAGACCGCGGAGGCGGGCGGCACCGTCGACGAGGCGGTCACCTCCGCCGAGAAACGGGCGGCGGGCACATCGGCCTACTTCTACGTGGACACCCTCGACTACCTGCGCCGGGGCGGCCGGATCGGCGCCGCGCAGGCCCTGCTGGGCTCGGCGCTCGCGGTCAAGCCGCTGCTGGAGCTGGCGGGCGGCCGCATCGAACCGCTGGAGAAGGTGCGCACGGCGTCGAAGGCGATCGCCCGCCTCGAGGAGATCGCCGCCGACCGGGCGGGCGGGGCGGAGGTCGACATCGCCGTTCACCATCTCGCCGCCCACGAGCGCGCGTCGGCGCTCGCGGAGCGCCTGCGGACCCGGCTGCCGGGACTGGCCGACCTGCATGTCAGTGAGGTGGGGGCGGTGATCGGGGCGCATACGGGGCCCGGACTGCTGGGGGTCGTGGTCTCGGCCCGGTGAGGCCGGCGCGCTCGTACGGGTGACGGAGTTGTCCACAACCGGTCGGTGATCCACCGAAATCCAGCAAGATCATCGCGGGCCGGGTGATGTGCCGGATGCTCCTCGCATGGCACTCCGATCACGCTCACGCACAGCGACACCGACCAGCGGACCGGGCCGCGGCCCCGCATCCGACAGCCGCGCCCGCCACCGCCGCCCCACCGGCGCCCGGCCCCGACACGGCTACCGCTCCCGCGACCACCACGCCTCGGCGGAGGAACTCCGGCGCCGGGCGGAGGCACTGTTCGGCGGCGGCGACGGCGACGACGGCGACGGTGAAGACGGCAACCGTGGAGCAGGGGACGCCGGGGCCGGAGCTGTGGGCGAAGCCGCCGGGCGGCGAGTGCCGAGCTGGGCAGTGCGGGGGCCGGGAGACGCCGGTCGAGCCGACGCATCAGCGGCCGTGAACGACGACAGGGCGGCCGGGAGCGGAGCGTCCACTGCGCGCGGCACGACGGTGCGGGCGCACACGAAGGACAGGCACCGCCCCACCGCGGACCACGCCCCGGGGGCCGCCGACCGCGAGGCCCCGGAGGACCGCATGACGGTGGGCCGACGCGCGCCGGGGCTCTCACCGGGTCGCACGCTTCCGGTGGCGGGCCGTGAGGTGTCCGCGGGTCACGTGGTGGGGGGCCGCCGTGTGACGGTGGCGCGTTCGTTCGTGATGGGGTCTCCGCCGGGAAGCGCAGGCCGCGTGGCGGACCGAGCGGCGCCGGCGGGTCACGCGATGGTGGACCGCCGCGCGCCCGTCGGGGGTTCGTTCTCACCGGGGTCCCCGCCGGGTCGCACGCTTCCGGTGGTGGGCGGCGAGGTGTCCGCGGGTCACGTGGTGGGGGGCCGCCGTACGACGGTGGCGCCTTCGTCCGCGCCGGGAGATCCGACGGTCCGTCTGCGCGCGGTGGCGGTGGATCACGGGGTGCGGGCGGACCGAGCGGCGGGTCCGGGGCGTCCGGTCCCGGGGGAGACGGAATATCCGTCGGCGCACCTGGGCGGCCGCGCGGTGGACGCCACTGCGCAGGTCGGTTCCGGCGCGCGGGAGACGGCCGACGGCGGATTCGGGAGGGAACCTCTGCCGGGGCGGCGCCGGGAGCGGGTGGGGCCCGCGTTGCGGGAGCGCCTGCCGCTGTGGGTGCAGACACGGTGCGGTCTGGAGCGCCGGAGCGTGGTCGCGCTGTCGGTGCTCCTCGTCGTCGCCGTCGGATTCGCCGTGCAGCACTTCTGGGCGGGCCGGACCCAGCCGGTACGGGCCCCGGAGGTGGTACGGGCCGCCGTCCCCCACGGGCAGCGGGGGGCGGACGGCGCGGACAGCGTGTCACCGGGTGCACCGGCCGGCGCGGCGCGGACCGGAAGCGAGGCTCCGGCGATCGTGGTCGACGTCAGCGGCAAGGTGCGGGAGCCCGGAATCCACCGTCTGCCGGCCGGCTCACGCGTGGAGGACGCGCTGCGCGCGGCGGGCGGAGTACGGCCCGGCACGAAGACCGACGCCCTGAACCGCGCCCGTTTCCTCGTCGACGGCGAACAGGTGGTCGTAGGAGGCCCGGCAGCCGCCGGCCAGGCGTCGGGTACGGCCGGCGGCGCGGCAGCAGGCCCCACCGCGCCGGTCTCCCTCAACACCGCGACGTTGGACCAGCTCGACGGCCTGCCCGGAGTCGGCCCCGTACTGGCGCAGCACATCGTCGACCACCGCACCCGGAACGGCGGTTTCCGCTCCGTCGACGAACTGCGCGAGGTCAACGGCATCGGCGACCGCCGCTTCGCGGACCTGCGCGACCTCGTACGGCCATGACCGGCGGGATCACGGACACGGCGCCGACCGCCACCACCGCCACTACAGCCACCGCCACTACAGCCACCGCCACTACCGCCACCACCCGTCCGCCCGTCCACGCCGCCTCCGGGAAGCGGCTCGGTGCGGCGCATCCGCGGCAGGAGGGACCGCCGGACCTGCGACTGGTCCCGCCGGCCCTGGCCGCGTGGGTCACCGCGGCACTGATGCTGCACGCGCCGCCCACCTGGGTGACAGGGACCGTACTCGGCTCCCTGTCGGCGGCCGGCGTGCTCCTGGTGGCCCGTGGCCGCCTGACGGTGCGGGGACGCGC
>NZ_NEUB01001000.1 GCF_002910825.1 Streptomyces sp. SM1
CGGGCGTCCACGACGCGGTCGACGGCCGCGCGGACGTTGTCGTCGGCTCCGTGGGCGCGGGCCAGGACGAACTCCAGGGCGGGTGCGCCGTGGAAGAGGCTGGCGTTGCTGCCGGTGCTGACCCCGCCGGCGGTGGCCTGGGTGAGGTGGCGACGGGCGGTGGACAGGTCGCGGCGCTCGATGTCGAGCAGGGCCAGGGCGCCCTCGGACAGGTCCTGCGTGCGAGGCACGATCGTCGCGGTCATGAGCGCCTGGCCAGGGGGACGACGATGCTGTGGGCCCGGCCGCCGATCCACCCGTCGGCGTCTGGCGGGGGCGCGTCCTGCAGGGTAGCGATGCCGAAGGGGCTGGCGTCCAGGTGCGCGCGCAGAAGGTCCAGGTCGATGTCGCGGGCGAGGTCGAGGGGCAACTGCTGGTCGTCCTCGGCGAGCAGGACCCGCTCCGGCACCCGGAACCGGGCACGCCAGGCGTGGAGTTGGTCCGCCCACTGCTGGAGGGGCGCGGTGCGGTCGGGCAGCGTGCGGCTGCGGATCTTCCAGCGGGCGGCGGTGAGGATGGTGCGCCGGTAGGTGAGGGCCGGGGTGAAGGGCAGCGTCCAGGCGGCGCCCCAGTCGAACCAGGTCACCTGCGGGGAGGCGGCCCGGCTGAATTCGCCGAGGAAGCGGGCCATCGGCGGGGTGTAGTTGTTCCACAGGAAGTTGATGGCGGTGGGGGCCAGCAGCTCCAGCGGCTTGCCCGTCGCGGACTCCACCAGCTGGGGGCGGCCGTCGGCGACGGTGACCGCAAGATCGCGGGGGAAGAGGACGTGCGGGGCGGGGCGGCGAAATTCGCCGATGCTCACGATCCGGCGCAGGGCCTGGGGCGCGCGGGTGAGCAGATCGGCCGCCACCCGCCCGGCATGGAAGGAGAGCTGCACGAGTTCCGCCTCCGGATCGACGGTGGGCAGGTTCGCGTACGCCGTCTCGGTGCCGGGGAACAGGTGCCAGAACCGGCCGGTCATCGATCCGGCCGAGCGGGAGACGGTCAACACGCGCAGCCGGAAGTCGCCCCGGTCCAGGGCCGGAACAGAGGGCGCATGGACCTGCGCGGCCAGTTCGAGGTGGGGCGCCAGGTCGTGAGGTTTGGCGCCGGCCGCTGCTTCCAATTCCTCGATCATCGCCCCGGTCACCGCGACGGTGCGGCTGCCTTCGGCGGCGGCGGTGCCGGCCAGCTCCAGCAGCAGGCGGTCACGCCGGGACATCGGCCGAGGCGGTTCGCTCGCCGTCACGAATCCTGCAGGAAAGCCCACGCCCCGGTCGGGATCCGTGGCCACGTCCACCGGTACCGCGATGTTTTCGCCGTAGCGCTCGGAGAACTGCTCGATCCACCGCCGCCAGGTCGGCGTCCCGGTCGGATGGGTGACCAGGCGGGCCAGAACGGTCGCCGCAGTCTCCACTTCGGTCAGCACCTGCGCGGGCAGCCGCACGTCGGCGTCCAGCCGCAGGTCGCACGCTGCCTGCCGGTCGGCTGCCTGAGCGCGCGCCGCGGGCGGTAAGACGTCGGTGGGGTCGGCGACGGTGGCGGACGCGCGCAGCGAGGAGCGCAACAACCGCACCCGCAGCAGTTCACCGAGCAGCTGGTCGCGCGCGGTGCCGCTCACGGCGGGGAACTCCGCGGCCAGCTTGTCGGACAACTGGCGGCATCCGATCGGCGATCGCGCCAGGTCGAGTACGAGACGCAGCGCGGAGCCCAGGGCGAGGCGGAACTCGGCGTCGCCCTCGGACGGCACGTGGATGTGCTGATCGCGCTGATAGATCAGGGTGTTGACGCAGACCTCGGCGTCGGCCATGCGCGCCGCGTCGCTCTCCCAGGCGCTGAGCACCTCATCGAGCCCGACCGGATCGGGGCGGACCACGGCCTGGTGCTCGTCACCGATGCGGACAGACGTGGTCTGGTCGAAGCCGAGCGGGGCGACGCCGGCGAACAGGCCGTAAGGCGTGGAGCGGCGTGCGTAGCGGATCGCGTAGCGGGCGGTGGCCAGCGCCGCCCGGCGCATCCGGCGCACCTTCGGTGTGCGGCCATCGATGATGGCCTGCACCTGGGCCGCCAGGTCAGGGCTCGCCTGCGACACGGTCCGACGGAAGTCAGTGTCGGACCACACCGTGCTCAGCCACGCGCGCCACTCGTTCACGGGCGCTATGGCCATCGGCCAGGGCGGCATGGCGGGCTCGGTCGTGTGCACCGCGGCGCGCAGCATGGCCTGCCCCGCTCCCTCGTACAGGCTGGGCCGATGCCGTGTCATCCGAGCTCTCCTCATCTTCTGCGTGGCGGGCGGGGCGGGCCGGCCGGGGAGAGCCCCGTCCGGCCCGCGTTGCCGGGATCTCCCGGCTTACGAGGTGGTGCAGGCGCTGGGGCAGGAGCTGCCGCAGGTGTCGCCCGTGCTGCACATCAGGACCGTCTCGGTCGCCGGCGTGCCCTCGATGAAGGTGATGTCGAGTCCGAACGGGTCGGCCTCGGTGGTGGTTGCCAGGTCCGACTGCACGGGGGCGGTCGGCCTCTCCGTCTGCACGGCGGTCATGCTTGCCTCCTAGTGGCGATGGGTGGTGCGGGATCCCGGGACCCGGTCGGGGCCCGGAGCTTGGTGCCAGACGGTGGCGGGCGAAGACACCGCCTGGGCCAGGACGTCTGGGAGTCGGTGTCTGGTGCCGTCAGGCTGCTGCGGGCCGTGCCTGCGGGTGGTTCTTCGCGGCCTTGTCCAGCACCCGGGTGAAATGCTCGGCGCGCTCGTCGCCCTCGGCTTCCTGCGCGCGGAGGTCGCCGAACCGGCGCCAGTATCGTCGGCAGACGTCGCTTTCCATGAGCTGCGCGGCGTACCACGGCAGGTGCCCGGAACGAACGAAGCCGAGGCGGTCGCGCAGGCTGAGCATGCAGATGAGCTGGTTGGTCTTCAACAGCTGCATGTACTCCTCGACATCCATGCCCTCGGGCGTCCAGAGCTTGGTGAGATCGGGGGTGGTGGACATCTGGGCCAGCCAGTCGAGCTGGTTCCGGGCGAGGACCGCCTCGTTGCGCTCGGTCTGGTGGCGTGCGTCCTGCTTGAGCCGGGCGGCTCCGACCACGGCGGTGGTGAAGGCGACGGCGGTGCCTGCAGCGAGGACGGCCGTGGTGAGCTTCATAGGGAACGGTCCTTTCTAAATGTGGAGTTGTGGACGAGCGTCCGGCTGGTGAGGTTTTCGGGGTTCCGCTTCTTCATGCGGCTCTTGCAAGCACGACGGCCGGGGCTTCTTCGGCATGACGATCCGAGGTGTACCGGCGACGGACCGATTCCAGGGCGACAGCGATGGGCGGCAACCCGACGTCGGCCCTTCGCTCGTCCACTGATTCAGGCGCGCGCAGTGGGCACAGTTCGATGCCGTCGGCTCGAAGGAGGAGCTGGGTTCCGTACTCCTGCTGGTGCCTGTTGTTGATCAAAGCGCGGTCGTGCAGGTGCGCCCAGTGCTGGATGAGTGCATCGCCAGACTTGACCGCACGCTCCAAGAGGATGGCCGCGGCGCGTTGGAAGTCGGGTTCGTCGTCGCTGTGAAGAGCGATGCTCCAGGCGGCGCGGGCAGCAGCAGGTCCGACGAGGCGGTGGCCGGGCCACTCGTGTTCGCCCAGGATGCGGCGCAGCACCTTGGTGTTGGCGTGGTCGGCGTGCCGGCCTTGGCCGAGTTGGACGGCGTTGAGCTGATTGCGCAGTCGGCGGGCCCGGTGCGCGGCCGACGCCTGGGCGCGGGCGATCAGCTCGCGAGCAAGGTCGGGTCGCTGTGGCGCGGCGGTCGTCACGCGCTGCCCCGATCGTCTGGGGTTGCCTTCGGCTCGTAGACCCGGCAGCCGATCAGTGCATGGAGTCCGGACCGGTGCTCGGCAGCCAGTTCCAGGCGGGCGACTCGGTCACCCTCCCGTCCAGTGCCGGAGCCCCGCACGTCCCAGCCCATGTCGGTGAGCCGACGCAGCAGGGCGGCGGTGGGCTCGGCTTCGAGTCCGTGACGGGCCAGGGTCTCGGCCCGTACGAGGGGGAGGTCGAGTCGGACGGCGAAGTCGGATGCCCACAGGGTGATCAGCCGGGTGATGTCATCGGGCTGGTCGGGCAGGGTGTGGACGCAGCCCAGGTGGAGGCAGGGGCCCTCGCCCCAGCTGAGGTTGGGGCCGCGCTCGGGGATCATGCAGGCCAGTAGTTTCGCGTCCTCGAACAGGCCGGCTGGCTTCGTCTGCGGGTTGCGGAAGAGTGCTGGGATGTCGACTTGGGCGGGTACCGGAAGACCGCGCAGGGTGAGCCAGCGCTGCCGGTCCTGCACGAGGGCGGCGGCTTCCTCGCGTTCGGCGTCCGTGCGTAACGTGCGGACCTCGTATGCGGCGACCAGGGGTACCGGGGCGAACGACGCCGTAGCCGGTCGTTCCCCGCGGGCCAGGGGAGTCGGGGGCCGGTTCACTGGTTCGCTCCGCTCCGCGTCGCGTGGGCCTGCTCGACTGTCAGCAGGTTCCAGCCATGGGCCAGGATTACCAGGTGGGTGGTGTCCTGTGCGCCCGTGTCGGTGAGGAGCTGGTCGAGTGCGGCGCGCAGGTCGGCCGGGGCGAGCTTGGCGGCGACGGCGATGTCGCGGGCGTCGCTGTGCTCGGCGACGGCTCGGAGCAGCAGCAGCTCGCCCGGGCTGAGCATCGGTGCCGGCCTGTCGGCCGTGGGCGGGGCCACCTGCTGGGCGGCGAACAGGCGGTGCACGATCACCGGGGGCTTGCAGCGGGGAGGGCAGTGGAGGCTCTCGCGGATGTCGCGGATGTACTGGCGGATGGTCACAGGTGACAGGGCGGTCTGCGTGGCGATCTCTTGGGCCGTGAGGCCGGTTGCGAGGTGCTGGGCGACGCGCTGCAGGGTCGGCGTCAGGGGTGTGATCGGTGCGCTGGTCGTCACGGGCGGGGTCACGGTGTCTCTCTCGGCTGGGTGGGTGGTCACTGGGAGGGGTGCCGCCGGTCCCCGCGGGGGACGGGGGCCGACGGCACGGGCCCGGGCGCGGCGGTTGGGATTCACGGGGTGCCGCGCACGGGGGCTCATGCGGCCGTGGGGTCTGGTCGTGCCCAGGCGGCTTCGGCAGCGAGGTGTTCAGACCACTGGATGTGGTCCTCGTCGAAGGCGGCGTCGGCCAGGCGTATGCGCTGGACTTCGCCGGTTCCGGCCGGTGGGTAGGTGTGCTGGATGTCGCGCCACAGGCGTTGGAGGACGTAGTCGCGGTCGAGGGCGTGGGCGCCGTGCAGTTCCATGGCGTCCTGGGCAGACTGCACGGCCCACTGGTGGCCGAGATATTTCGAGTTGATCAGGTCGGCGTCGCAGGGTAGCCCCTGGTCGAGCAGGTGCACGGCCTGGTAGGCGAGTATCCGGCCGGCGCGCAGGCGGGCCTCCATGCCACCGACACGGTCTCGCAGTACGGCCAGGCCGGACAGGGTGCCCCGGTAGCGGGGACGGGCCTTGAGATGGGCGGTGGTGGTGGCAACGACCGCCTCATGGATGCCGAGGCTGACGGCGGCCAGATTGGGTCGGCCGTACAGGATGCTGCTGCTCTGGGCCACGGCCAGCCCTTGGCCGACCTCGCCGACCACGTTGTCCGCGGGGACGCGGACGTGGTCCAGGTCGAGACGGCCGGCGGAGAAGCCATGCAGACCGAGGCCGGGGCGGTGGTCGGATACCGAGAGCCCGCGGCGGCCTGATTCGACCATGAACGCAGTCAGCGCCTGGGAGGTGCTCACGTCTGTCCCGGCGGTGCGGGCAACGACGAGGTGGCCATCCGCGAGGTGGCTGTTGCCGATATGGATCTTGCTGCCGGTGATCACCCACTCGCTGCCCACGTGTTCGGCGACGGTTTCGATGCCGCCGATGTGTCCGCCGGCTTGCGGTTCGGTCACCGCGATCGACAACAGCAGCGAACCGTCCGCGACACGGGGCAGCCAGCGGCCCTTCTGCTCGTAGGTGGCGAAGTGCAGCAGGGCGCCGACAGGGATCAAGGTGGCCTGCAGGATGGTCGCGGCAGCCGCCGAGACCCGCGCGATGCGGTGGACCAGGATCGTCTTGGCCACGTGCCCGGCGCCCAGCCCGCCAAAAGCGGATGGGACGGTGACGGCGAACCACCGCCGTGCGGCCATCAGGTCGGCGACCTTGCGCTCCACCCTGCCCGGTGCGGCCTCCATGCGCGCGGCACGCGGCGCGACGTGCTCGGCCGCGAAGGCGTCTGCCTCGTCCCACAGCAGTTCGTGGCGGGCGGTGAGGTAGGGACGCAGCGCCGGTGGCGGTGTGGTGGACGTGGCGGACATGATCTCCCTCTCCCTGGGTGAAGGTCGCGCTGCGGAGCGGCCGGGGATCGTCTACGGCTCCCGGGTGGGGGTGTGCAACGGCCTAACGGACGGGCGTGCGGGCGATGTGGTCCATCAACTGGTTGCCGGCGTTGATCACGATGTCCCGCAGACGCCGGGCCTCGCTCAGGGGCCGCTTCTCGGGGTCGATGACGCACACCGTGCCCAGCACGGTGCCGCTGTCGTGGATCAGTGGGGCGCCGAAGTATGAGCGGATCCCGACCGCGTCGACCACCGCGTTGCCGCTGAAGCGCGGGGACGCGTGCACGTCGTGCAGCGGAAGAGCCTTCTTACGGGCCATGACCTCGGGGCACCAGCCGTGGTCGCGGCTCATGGTGCGGCCGACGATGACGTACCCGCTGTCCGCGGGCGGCTGGTGCAGTCCGACGAAGGTCTGCTCCTCCAGGAACAGGTTGACGAACCCGTACAGGAACCCAGCCTGCTCAGCCATGTCGCGGGCCAGGTCGTCGAAGTCCTCGCTCGGCACGGTGGGAACGTCCAGCCGTGCGAGCAGCTCGTAGCGCTGCGCCAGCTCCGCTTGTTGGGTCGGCTGGTTGGTGAGGGCGGCGCCTGGCGGGGTGAACGGTGCGCGGGTGGCGTCCCGCATGTCGCGTCGCGGCAAGGACCGTGCGGGCGGGGTGGCCTGCGGCGTGCGGTGGGGGTCGGTGGGGTGCTGTGACATTAGGCGTCCTGGAGGGTGGTAGAAGGGGCGTGACGAGCGCGGCTGGTGGTGGCGTTGTTCACGGCGTGGTCGACGAGGGTCAGCAGAACGCCGGCGACGTGATTCGGGTCGCGGGCGTCGCAGGTGACCACGGGTACGGAGGCGGGCAGTTCGAGGGCGGTGCGGACCTGCTCGGGGTGGTAGCGGTGCGCGCCGTCGAACTGGTTGACGGCGACGACGAAGGGCAGGCCGATGTCTTCGAAGAAGCTGATGGGGGTGAAGCTGCTCTTCAGACGGCGGGTGTCGACCAGGACGACCGCGCCGACGGCGCCGCGGGAGAGGTCGTACCAGAGGTCGACGAACCGGTCCTGGCCGGGCGTGCCGAACAGGAACAGCTCCAGGGGCGTCGGCGCGTCGGGCAGGCTCAGGCGGCCGAAGTCGAAGGCGACCGTGGTGGTCTGCTTCGCCTCGATGCCCGCCAGGCTGTCCACGTCCGTGCTCGCCTCGGTCAGGTACTCCTCCGTGCTCAGCGGCGTGATCTCACTGACGGCGCTCACGGCGGTGGTCTTGCCCGCGCCGAAGCCCCCGGCGATGACGATCTTCAGCACCGTCGGAGCACCGGCCCGCGGGAGCGGTGAACTACGCAGCACCGCGGCCGGGTCATCCGGCCTGGGGATAGGCGACGGCATCAGGCCACTTCCTCTTCAAGCCCGCTGAAAGGGCTGCCAGCAGTTGGGTAGACGGACCGGATCCCGCACCGGTATCGGCATAGGACTGGGTCAGGGGGACGACCAGGGCGTCGGCGTCCAGGAGGTCGGAGACGAGCACCTTGACGGCGGTGACGGGCCGGCCGAGGCGGCCCGCCAGCTCGACCACCGACCGTCGGCGCTCCCGGCACAGGGCGAGGATCTCCTCGCACTCCTCGGCCTGCGCCGGGCCGGGCCTTCCCAGCCCGGCCTCCAGCACGGTTTCCAGACCGAGCAGGTGCCGCGGCTTGGTGCGCCCGCGCGTCAGGGTGTAGGTCCGCACGAACGCCGACTCCTCGGCCGCGCGACCGTGCGTGGTCACCGGACCTCTCCGCCCGTGCCGACACGGACGGGGATCAGCATGTACGGGGCGAACTTCTGGACCAGGCGACCCATCTCGAACCCGACGGTGCCCGCATCGGCGTCCCTGGTGGCGATGACGGCGAGGATCGTGTCCACCTCACCGCGGTCGTTGCCGGGGTGGTTGTCGAAGGCCGCGCTGCGCCCGGCGCTCTGGACGAAGAACAGGCAGTCGTCTCGCTCGATGATGACCTGCCGGGCCGGCCTCTTCTTCCTGCTGGGGCCGGTGATGTTCGCCGCGAGGGAGGCCACCCCGCTGAAGGCGGCCGACAGTTCGTCTGCCCAGTCCTTGTCGACGTCGCTGTCCAGCAGCCGCAGTCCGTCGCGCGAGATCAGGACGGCGTGCGTGACGCCCGGCGTCTCGGAGGCGAACTGACGCAGCAGCCAGACCATGCTGTCCCGCTGTCCGCTTGTGGTCGTCGCGGATGCGGGCGTGCCGCCGGTCACGTTGCTCATCGCGGGGTGGGTGCTCATAGGGATCGCTCCAGAAGGGGGAAGGGCCAGCGATGTACCTGGCCACCGGGAACGCGGAAGGACGAGGGTCAGGGTTTGGGGTGCTCTGTCGAGACGGTGGGGGAACCGGCGGTCCCGCCGGCCTGGAGGCCGTTGCGGAAGGCGGCTGCGAGCCCTGGCGTCGCCGCGGCCACGGGGGCTTGCTCCCGCTCGTGTGGTGGACGGAAAGATCCCGTCCGGCGTGTGCGCGTGGGAAGAGCGGGCGCGTCGGCAGAGTCGCCAGCCGATGCGGCTTCCGGCGTCCCTGTGATGCCGGGGCGTGCGACCTGACCCGCCCCCGGGGTGGCAGGAGTCGCGGCAACCTGCTGCGGCTGCCGCCCGGAGGGCCGGACTTCCTCGGGCGGCAGCGCGCCCGCGTCGTCTACCGGTGGAATCGCTACCAGAAGCCGTGCCGGTATGACGACCAGGGCAGTGGTGCCCCCCGTCACGTTCTCCTGCAGGAGGACGGACAACCCGTGTGACCGGGCGATCAGCGCGGCGACCAGCAAGCCGAGTTGTCCGGCCCGGACTTGACCGCTGACGTCGACCTCGTCCGGGGCCTTGAGTAGATGGTTCATCTGCGCCCGCGTCTGCGGATGCATGGGGATGGCCCGGTCCTCGACCTCGATGGCCAGCCCGTTCGCCACCCGCTGCGCCCGCACCATCACCTTCGTCGCCGGATCGGAGCACTCGCAGGCGTTCTCGATCAGCTCGGCCAGCAGGTGCGTCAGGTCCGGACCCACATGGCCGGGCAGACCCAGCTCTGCGCCCACGGACCCGGCCGCGACAGCCACCCGCGGATACTGCACGACCTCGGAGACGGCACCGCGCAGCGCCGTCGTGACAGGAACGGGCCGGCGCACGCTGCGCAGGGACTGCCCGCCCAGCACCGCCGTGCTCTCCACCTGGCGGCGCATCCGCGTCACGAGGTGATCAATCTCGAAGATTGCGGCCAGCAGCTCCGGGTCGTCGGTCAGCATCTCCAGCCGACTCAGTGCCTGGAGTGCCTTGCTGACCAGGGCGTGCTCCCGCATGGCCAGGCGGCGCAGTACCTCCAGGAGGACTACGGACTGGGACTGGTCGTGCACGCGGATCAGCGACGCGATGGCCTGCGCCTGGAGGACACTCAGCGCGTCGTCGATCTCGGCGTTCGCAGTGGGCGACTGCGGCGTCTGCGGGTCCGGCAACGGTGGGCGCTTTCCACGGCACAGCTCGTCCGCCGACCATTGCACCGATTTCTCGACGGCTGCCGCTGCCCCTGCGACCGCTTTCAGCGCCGCAGTCTGGGACTCCTCCACGGCCGACTGCACGGCTCTGGCGACGGTGCGCGCTCCGCGTGCCGCCACCGTGACGACGCCCGCCAGTCCGCAGATGAGGCCGGCCAGGACCCAGCCGGGGCCTACTGCGGACACCGATCGGAGAGCGAAGGCGGCGACCAGCACCGCGGCCAGGAACACCAGGGGCAGTGCCACGGCGCGCCGGGCGAGGTGCAGCGTGTTCGCGTCGACCGGGGGCCGCCGTCTGCGGTGGCCGGTAGCGGCTGGCCGTGCCGGGAAGGCGCTGTCAGACATCGGAATCCTCGTCAAGGGGTGGGGATGGTTAAGCGTGCTGCGGCGTCAGGTCTGCGGCGCTCTGGCGCGTGCTGCGGGAGGTCGAGCGGGGCGCCGGAACCGCCACCGCGCCGTGCTGGCGGGAGGGCCCCGTCGTCAGGTGCTGAAGGAGCAGGACGCTCTGGATCAGGCCCATGTGGCTGAATGCCTGCGGGAAGTTCCCGAGCTGGCGCTGCCGGACGGGGTCGTACTCCTCCGCCAGGAGCCCGAGGTCGCTGCGCAACACCAGGAGGCGCTCGAACAAGGCACGGGCTTCATCGAGGCGGCCGGTCAGGGCCAGGCCATCGACGAGCCAGAAGGAGCACAGGACGAAGGTGCCCTCATTGCCCTTCAAACCGTCCACCCCAGTGCGCTTGCCGCGGGTCCGATACCGATGCACGAGCCCGTCGTCCGTGGAGAGTTCACGATGTACGGCGTCCACGGTGCCGATGACGCGTGGGTCGTCGGGCGGCAGGAAGCCGGTGCGGGGGATGAGTAGCGTGGCGGCGTCCAGTCCCTTCGAGCCGTAGGACTGGGTGAAGGTGTTGCGCACCGGGTCGAAACCTTTGTCACAGACCTCCCGGTGGATCGTCGCCCGCAGTTCGACCAGGGGGGCCAGGTCCATGTCGAGCGCGCCGGCTTCGGTCAGGCGGATGGTGCGGTCGACCGCCACCCAGGCCATCACCTTGGAATGGACGAAGTGCTGGCGGGCCCCGCGGATCTCCCAGATTCCCTCGTCGGGCTCCTGCCAGCGCTGCGCCAGGTGCTCGACGAGCCGCTGGTGTAGGACCGCGGTGTCGGCGCAGTGGGCGACACCGCTCTGATGCGCGAGATACAGGGTGTCGATCACCTCGCCGTACACGTCCAGCTGCAGCTGATCCGCCGCGCCGTTTCCGACCCGGACCGGGGCCGAGCCCTCGTACCCGGGAAGCCAGGGAAGCTCCCGTTCCCGCAGATCACGCTCCCCGGTGATCCCGTACATAATCTGCAGGTTCTCCGGGTCGCCAGCCACCGCACGCAACAGCCAGCGCCGCCATGCCTGCGCCTCTTGCCGATATCCGGTCCCCAACAGCGCGGCCAGGGTCGTGGCGGCGTCGCGTAGCCACGTGTAGCGGTAGTCCCAGTTCCGTCTGCCTCCGATCTCCTCCGGCAGCGACGTGGTCGGCGCCGCGACGATCCCGCCGCTCGGCCCGTACGTCATCGCCTTCAGCGTGATCAAGGACCGGACCACAGCCTCACGGTAGGGCCCGCTGTAGGTGCACTCCTGTGTCCAGTCCTGCCAGAAGGCGAGCGTCTCGGCGAGCGCGGCCTCCGGATCAAGAACGTCGGGCGCGGCGGCGTGGGACGGGCACCAGCTGAGCACGAACGCCACGCTCTGCCCGGCCCCGATGACGAAGGTGCCGACGACCACGCTGTCCTTCTCCACCTGCGGAACGCAAGTGTCAAGCCACAGAGCGTCCGCGCCGGCCTCCGCGACCATGCGCCCACCGACCTCGTGGATCCACGGGCTGACGCTGCCGTACCCCAGCCGAGGACGCATGGCCGAGACCATCTCCACCTCGCCGCTCAGGCCCTCGACGATTCGGATCACCTGCGGGGTGCCGTCGCGCGGCGGCATGAAGTCCAGGACGCGGACCGAACCCGCCGGGGTGCGCCACACCGATTCGAGGACGAGCGAGTCACCGCGGTACTGGCGCTCAGCGACCTTCTCTGAACCGCTCCGGCCTGCGGACGAGGCCGGAGCGATCTGCCAGGAGCCGTGCTCCTGCGTACCCAGGAGCCCGGCGAAGACAGCTGGCGAGTCGAAGCGGGGCAGGCACAGCCAGTCGATCGAACCGTCATCGCAGACGTGGGCGCTGGTCTGCGTGTCGCCGATCAGGCCGTACTGCTCGATGCGCGGAAGCCGTTTCATCGTGTGGATCTCCGTGAGTCCCGCAGGTCCGGGGTCGTATCGGGGCCGTCGCAGCGGCTGGGAACGGTGGGCGGAAGGCAGGCCGGTGTTCGCCGGGGAGAGGAGGAGCGTTACCGGGCGGCGGCAGGTGCTCGGCGGCTCGTGCAGGGTCGGCCGCCCGCTCGCCGCGAAGCATCAGCCAGACCATCGGCCCGAGAACCAGAGCGATGACGACGGCACCGGTCACCGTCATGTCCGCGGCACCGAAGCAGCGAAGACCAGGCAGGTCAGGGCGAGGGCGAAGACGGCACCGCGCAGCACGTTGACCGTCGGCCTCGGCCAACGCTGCCTGCCCTCCCCGCTGATCGGCCCGGGACCGCCGCGTTCCACGTAAGCCGTCAGTTCCTGGGTGGCCTCGGCGAGTCTGACCAGGTGCACCCGGCTCGACACATAGCCCTCGGGGATGCTGCCGGAGCAAAGCTGCTGCGCACGCAGCAAGGCGGGAACATCCGGAGCGGTCCGTGCGCCCAACTGGGCAATGTGACCGCGCAGAAGGCGAACGAGGTCCTCCACGTCGGCAGCGCTCTCGGGTAGTGGTGAATCCTCGCCCAGTACCAGCGTCACCGTCTCCGACGCGGCCACCACGTGATCGCGCTCCGGCGCCGGCGCCTCGGTGACGGGTGCTTGCCGCCCGCGCACGCTCGCGAGCTGGTTGCCGTCTCGGCGAGGGTCCAGCGAAAGGCGCATGACACAACTCCTGTTCGGATCAGGCCAAAGTGAGCCGAGATCGCCCGTCGGAGGCGTCAGTCGGCGTGCGATGTGAGTGATCTGGCCGCTACGTTGAGCGAACCGCGAATCCCGTTCGAGGGGTATGCCTTCGCGGACGGGAAGGCCGCCAAAGGCGCCAAAGATCATTTCGGAACCGAGGGGCAGTCCATGGCCCGTGAACGCAACGTCGCCCTTGCCGCACTCCTGCGCGAAGCAGGCTGGTCCCAGCCGCAAGCAGCCGCTGCCGTCGCCAGGGTGGCCGCGGAGTGCGGAGTGCGTGAGCTGGAGGCGATCTCTCGCTCGCACGTCTCCATGTGGGTGCTCGGCACGAAGCCGAGTGGCGGAGCGCCGCATATCCTGCGCGAGACGCTGTCCCGCAGACTCGGCCGCCGGCTCTCCCTGGCCGACCTGGGGCTGGAAGAAGAGCCGACAGGCACGACCGACACCGGATCCGACTGGAGCGTCGACTCTCTGACCGCACTGGCCGAGCTGGGAAGCGACGATCTCGACATGCACCGACGCAAGCTGCTGGCCACCGCCGCCTACTCCGCAGCCGGTCTCGCCCTGCCCACCACCTCGTGGTGGGCAGCCGCCCCCGCCGCAGCGGCGAGCCGCCGACCGGCCTCCTCGCGCTCGGTGACCCAAGCCGACATCGATGACGTCCGCGACCTCACTGTCTACTACTCCGCACGCGACCAGCAGCGAGGCGGCGCAACCGACTCTGTTGCTGAATTCGTCAGCCGGCGAGTTGGTGGCTGAGGCGTTCGAGTCGGCTGGTGCGAGGCTTGCGTAGTGGGTCGGTGGCCCACCAGGCGTCGAGGCGGACGATGTTGAGGGCGGTGGCGGAGTAGATGTGTTGGAGGGTGACTTTCGGCAGGCCGCGGTAGCGGGCCCGGCGGATGCCGGTGACGTCGAGAGCCTGGTTGACGGTGCCCTCGATGCCGGCGCGGAGTGCGTACTTGGTTCTCCAGGAGTCGGTGTCCTGTTCGGCTCTGGCCGCAGTGGTGCGTTCGTGGAGTTCACGGGGGCGCAGGGTGAGCATGCGGGCGCCGCGGGCGGAGCTGGTGCACTTGGTCCGGGATGGGCAGGGGCGGCAGTCGGCGCGGGCGAAGTCGATCACGATGGCGTCGCGGCCGTGCTGGGTGACCGGATACCAGCCGGCGCTGGTGGCGCCCTGGGGGCAGCGGACCTGACGGGCTTTCCAGTCGATACGGAAGGCGCTCTTGGCGAAGCCTTCGGCGGCCTTGGCCTGGGGCGAGTGGTCGGCCAGGAGCGGGGTGACCATGCTGATGCCCCGGCCCGCCGCTTGCACGACCAAGTCGGCGGAGGGATATCCGGAGTCGAGGTAGTGCTCGCCCGGTGAGACCTGACGCTCGGCCAGGTTCTGCTGGATGGGCGCGGTGGCCTTGACGTCGGGAATCGTCGCCAGGGTGGTGTGCACATCGGTGATCAGCCGCAGCACGCTCGTACCGGCTTCGGCTTCGGCTTCGGCTTCGGCTTCGGCTTCGGC
>NZ_NEUB01001001.1 GCF_002910825.1 Streptomyces sp. SM1
CACGCGTGGTGCTGCTCGAGCCCGGGAAGCACCACGACGTGACCGAGCTGGCCCGCGCCGCCGTCGCGGACGGGGCCGACCTGCTGGGCGCCGCCGGTGGGGACGGCACCCAGGCGCTGGTCGCGGCCGTGGCCGCCGAGCACGACATCCCGTTCCTCGTCATCAGCGCCGGGACCCGCAACCACTTCGCCCTGGATCTCGGCCTCGACCGCGGCAACCCGGCCGCCTGCCTCGACGCGCTCACCGACGGGGTGGAGCTCCGTGTCGACCTGGGGTTCGCCGGGGAGCAGCCGTTCGTGAACAACGCGTCCTTCGGCGCCTACGCGGCGATCGTGCAGAGTCCCGCCTACCGGGACGACAAGATCGGCACCAGCCTGGACATGCTGCCGGAGCTGCTCACCGGCCGGCAGAGGCCCCTGCTGGTGGCGCATGCGGGGGACACGACGCTCACCGCTCCGCAGGCCGTGCTGGTCAGCAACAACCCGTACCGCACCGGCGACCCCTTCGGGCTGGGCCGGCGGGAACGGCTCGACTCCGCCGCGCTCGGCGTGCTCGGGGTCAGGCTCGAGGGCGCCGTCGGCGCCGCCGCGCTGCTGCTGAACCCGGAGCCGAGCGGGCTCACCGTGCTGACCGCCCCGGAGGTCCTGATCGAGGCGGACCGGGACGAGATCGAGGCCGGCGTCGACGGGGAGGCCATGGTGCTGCCCGCACCCGTCCGCTGCCGTATCGCACCGGGTGTGCTCCGTGTCCGGGTTCCGCGCAGGCGGCCCGGTGTCACCTCCGCCCCGCCCCGGCTGGACTGGCGGCGGCTGCGCAAGCTGGCGGCGACGGTCGGCCGTACCGCCGCGCCGAGCCGGCTCCACCGACCGCACGCCGCCGAGCCGTACGGACCTCCACGGCCGGACCGGCGGCACGGGGAGCCGGGACCGGGTGAGCGGAACGAGTCGGCCGGGTCGTCCTCAGCGCACCAGTAGCTGCACGCCGCCGACCACGGTCGCCGCGATCACCAGTTGCTCGAAGAGTCGCTGGTTGATCCTGTCCACGGCCCATCTGCCGAGCAACGCGCCGGGCACGACGAACAGCACGAGCGCGGCGTCGAGCAGCAGCGAGTCGGCGTCGATGAGACCGAGTCCGGCGCTGAACGGCAGCTTGGAGGTGTTGACGATCAGGAAGAAGAACGCCGAGGTTCCCAGGAAGCCCAGTTTCCGGAAGCCGGCGGAGAGCAGGTACAGCGACATCACCGGGCCGCCCGCGTTGGCGACCATGGTGGTGAAGCCGCCGAGGACGCCGTAGGAGCGGGCCTTCGCGCGGCCGGCCCTCGTGGTGAGCCCGTCCGGCTCCTCCCCGGCCCCGGCCTTGCGCCGCCGCCACACCGTCACTCCGGCCATCAGCAGCAGGATCGCCCCGATCGAGGTCCGTACGATCCGGTCGTCCGCCCACATCAGGAACACGGTGCCGACGACGACGCCCGCGGCGACCGCCGGGAACAGCCGCCACAGCGTGGGCCAGTGGGCGTGCCGGCGGTAGGTGAGGACGGCGAGCACGTCCCCGGCGATCAGGATGGGCAGCAGGACGCCGGTGGAGGCCTTGGCGGGCAGCACGGCGGCGAAGATCGCCAGGCTGACCGTGTTGGCGCCGCTGACGGCGGTCTTGGAGAAGCCGACGAGCAGGGCGGCGAAGGCGAGCGCGGCGAATTCCCAGCCGCCCAGGTGCCAGAGGTTCATGGTGTTCATCGCGGGGTCCGATGCTATGCGCAAGCAACGGACCCCGGTAAGGACCGTCTCGCCTGATGGCTCCCGGGGCGCTGCTCAGTGCCGCTCGACCAGCACCGCGCTGCCCTGCCCCACCCCCACGCACATCGTCGCGAGGCCGCGCTCGGCGCCGGTGCGGCGCATCCGGTGGAGGAGGGTGGTGAGGATGCGGGCGCCGGAGCAGCCCAGGGGGTGGCCGAGCGCGATCGCGCCGCCGCTGGGGTTGACCAGGTCGGGGTCGATGCCGAGCTGGTCCACGCAGGCGAGGGCCTGGGCCGCGAACGCCTCGTTGAACTCGGCCTCCTGGAGGTCGCCGACGGTCCAGCCGGCGCGGGTGAGCACCTTGCGCGTGGCGGGGACCGGGCCGATGCCCATGACGTCCGGATGGACGCCCGCGGAGGCTCCGGCGACATAGCGGCCCAGCGACTCCAGTCCGAGTTCGTTCAGGGCCTCCTCGCTGACCAGAACCAGGCCCGCCGCGCCGTCGTTCATCGGGGAGGCGTTGCCCGCGGTCACCGAACCGCCGGTCCGGAACACGGGCTTCAGCCGGGCCAGCTTCTCGGCCGAGGTGTCCTCGCGGACGCACTCGTCGGTGTCGACGACCACACCGTCCGGGCGGGTCACCGGCAGGAGTTCGTCGTCGAAGTGGCCGTTCTTCCGGGCGTCGGCGGCCCGTTGGTGGCTGCGCAGGGCGAACGCGTCCTGGCGTTCGCGCGCGATGCCGTACCGGGCGGCGACCTCCTCGGCGGTCTCCCCCATGGCCAGCAGGCCGTGCAGGTCCTTCATGGCGGGGTTGACCAGCCGCCAGCCCAGGCGGGTGTCGGCGGTCTCCATGCGGTGCGGCAGGGCCTCGTCCGGGCGGGGCAGGACGAAGGGGGCGCGGCTCATCGACTCGGAGCCGCCCGCGATCACGATGTCGGCCTCGCCGGCCGCGATGGTGCGGGCCGCGGTGGTGACCGCCTCGAGCCCGGAGGCGCACAGCCGGTTGACCGTGGCGCCCGGGACGGAGTCGGGGAGCCCGGCCAGGAGGGCGGCCATGCGGGCGACGTTGCGGTTGTCCTCGCCGGCCTGGTTGGCGGCACCCCAGTAGACGTCGTCGACGCGGGCCGGATCCAGGGCGGGCAGGTCGGCGACCAGGCCGCGGATCACGGCGGCGGCGAGATCGTCGGGCCGTACCGTGGAGAGGGCTCCGCGCAGTTTGCCGATGGGGGTGCGGCGGGCGACCGCGAAGTGGACGGGACGCACGACAGGTCTCCTGACCCCGCGCCGGCCGTGGTGCCGTGTCCGGCCGCAACCGATGGCGCCGTGACCGGCGGGACTCCTCGTGATTAGCGCTGCTAGTTTTCGACTATAGACCGGCGGCGGGCCCCCTGGGAAGATCCTGGCCCGCCCGTGCCACCACCGGGTTTGCTCCGGAGGGCCACGGGCACCCGCGCGTTCACGGAGTGGTTGCGGAGCGCGGCCCGCGCGGACGAGGACCCCGCACCGTTCCTCCCGGTCGGGACGACGGGGCCGGCGTCGCGGGACCCCACCGCCGCCGGGCCCGTCCGCGCCCGGTGCCGGGTGGGACCCGGGATCGGGCGCGATGCCCCGCTCCGCGGAACCACGGACGAAACGAGATGGAGGAACAGCACTTCATGACCGTCGTGAGGAGCACCCTGCCCGACGAGGCCCGCCGGATATCCTGCGATGCGCTCCAGGACACCCTCGTGGACCTGCTCGGGCTGTCACTGATCGGGAAGCAGGCGCACTGGAACGTCGTGGGTCCGCGGTTCCGTTCCGTCCACCTCCAGCTGGACGAGGTGGTCTCGGCCACGCGCGCCCAGGCCGACACGGTGGCCGAGCGGGCCGCCGCGCTCGGCGTGCCGCCGGACGGCCGCCCGGAGACCATCGCCAAGGTCTTCTCCCTGCCGGCCCCGAAGGAGGGCTGGCTGCGCGACTCGGAAGCCGTGCGGGTGATGACGGAGGCGCTCGGCGCCGCGGTCACGCGGCTGCGCGAGCGCATCGACGTCACCGAGAAGGCGGACCCGGTCACCCAGGACCTGCTGATCTCGATCACCGCGGAGCTGGAGAAGCAGCGCTGGATGTTCGAGGCGGAGAACTACCCCGGCGGGTCCTGACCCGCCGCACCCACCGCACCGGAGCACGCACACGCACGCACGTAAGGGGCACATCATGACCGACGCCCTCGAAATGGACGCGCTGTGGGAGGACTTCCACCGCGTGGTGAACATGACCTCGGCGGAACTGGCGGCCTGGCTGCGGGTGAGCGACGCCGACGAGTCGGCCGAGCCGCTGCCCGACCGGGCTGGTTCGGAGACCGGGCAGCATGTCCTCGCCATCCTGCAGAAGCGCCGCACCGACCTCACCGAGGACGACCTGCGCGTGATGGAGGAGGTCGTGGACGCCGTCACCGAGCGGGCGGACCTGGAGAACGAGCCCGTCACCGAGGACACGGACCGCCGGCACCGGTTGATGACTCTGGGCCACGACCCGCTCAAGGGCTAGCGATGGCCGGCCGGGACGAAGAGCGGGCCGTGGTGCGGGCCCTCGTCGACGCGCACGGCGAGACGTACGCGGAAGAGGCCGGCATCCGGCTGCGGGACACTCCGCAGCCGCTGTACCGGCTGCTGGTACTGGCCCATCTGCTCAGCGCCCGCATCAAGGGGTCGATCGCCGTGGCCTCCGCCCGTGCCCTGCACGAGGCGGGGCTGCGCGATCCCCGCCGCATGGCCGGCGCCGACTGGCAGGAACGGGTCGACGCGCTCGGCCGCGGCGGATACCGGCGTTACGACGAGCGCACCGCGACCCAGCTGGGCGAGGCCGCCGAGTTGTTGAACGAACGCTGGGGCGGCGACCTGCGCAGGCTCCGCGAGGAGGCGGACGGCGACGTCGGTGAACTGCGCCGGCTGCTCCAGGAGTTCCCCGGCATCGGCCCCACCGGCGCGGACATCTTCCTGCGCGAGGCCCAGCGGGTCTGGCCGGAAGCGGCCCCCTACCTGGACGCGAAGGCGCTCCAGGGTGCGCGGCAGCTGAAGCTGCCGCAGGACCCGGAGCGGCTGACCGGCCTGGCGGAACCCACCGAACCCGCCGTCCTCGCGGCCGCGTTGGTCCGTGCCGCGATCGACAAGGACGTGGCCGAGGACTCCCGGAGCACGGCCGCGTCCTGACGCGCGGGCAACCCCGTTCGCACTCTCCCCCGTTTACGGGACAACGTGATCACCTCGGTGCACAATGGCGGTGGCGCGACCGTGCCGTCCCGGCGAGGGAGAGGGAGAAGACGTGAGCGAGAGCCGCACCCCGCCGAGCGGGTCGGCACGGCTGAACACCGGTGTGGCCCACAACGCGCGTGTGTGGAACCACTGGATCGGCGGCAAGGACAACTACGAGGTCGACCGTCAGGTCGGCGACCACGTCGCCTCGATCATCCCGGTCATCCGGGACATCGCCCGCGCGGACCGGGACTTCCTGGGCCGGGCGGTGACGTATCTGACGGATGAGCGCGGAGTGCGGCAGTACCTCGACATAGGCACCGGGCTGCCGACCGCGGACAACACCCATGAGATCGCGCAGCGCATCGCGCCGGACTCGCGGATCGTCTACGTCGACAACGACCCGATCGTGCTGGTCCACGCCCGCACCCTGCTGACCGGCAGCCGCGACGGGGCCACCGACTACATCGACGCCGATGTGCACGACCCGGACGCCATCGTGGAAGGCGCCGCCGCGACCCTCGACCTCACCCGGCCCGTCGCGGTGATGATGCTCGGCATCCTGAACTTCGTACTGGACACCGGCCAGGCCCGCGACATCGTGCGCCGGATCATGGCCGCGGTGCCCTCCGGCAGCTTCCTGGTCCTCACGCATCCCACCTCCGACGCCGAGGTCGGCGGTGAGTTGCAGGTGCCCGCCATGGAGTTCTGGAACGAGAACGCCACTCCCCCGATCACCGCCCGCGGTGCCGCCGACATCGCCACGTTCTTCGAGGGACTGGAGTTCGTCGGGCCCGGCCTGGTGTCCTGTTCGCAATGGCGTCCCGCGCCCGGCTCCACCCTGGTGGTGCCGCAGTACGGCGCGGTGGCCGTGAAGCCCTGACCGCTGAAAGTATGATCAAGCAATGTCTGACATGACCGAAACCACGCCGGGCTGGCTGACCTCCGACGATCTGGAGATGGCGCGGGCCCGGATGCCGATCCTGTACGTCGAGGCCGTGCCCGTGCGTGTCGACGACAGTGGTGAAGTCACCAGCGTCGGTCTGCTGTTGCGCATCGGACCCGACGGAACGGTCAGCCGCACCCTGGTCTCCGGCCGGGTCCTGCACCACGAACGCGTCCGGGACGCCCTGCTGCGCCATCTGGAGAAGGATCTCGGACCGGTGGCGCTGCCCCGCGTACCGGCGTCGCTCCAGCCGTTCACGGTCGCCGAGTACTTCCCCACGCAGGGCGTCACCGCGTTCCACGATCCCCGTCAGCACGCGGTGTCGCTGGCGTACATCGTGCCGGTGACGGGTGACTGCCGGCCCCGGCAGGACGCGCTGGACCTGGTGTGGTTCAGCCCGCGGGAAGCCGTGTCGCCGGCGGTGCAGAGCGAGATGCCGGGCGGGCACGGAGTGCTGCTGAAGCAGGCGCTGGCGCACGCGGGCTGCGTGATCTGACGGCGGACGTCAGCGCTCCGGGTGGGTGAGGTTGCTGCCCGTCGACGGGTCGAAGACGTGGGCCCTGGACATGTCGACCCGGAGTTCGGCGGGTGCGCCCTCGCGGGCCCGGGTGGCGGCGTCCAGCCGGGCCACGATCTGCTGTGACGCCCCGGCGCCGGTGTCGCGCAGGCCCGAGTCCGTGGCCAGCTCCTCCAGTTCGGCGGTGCTCACCGGGCCGCCCTCGACCTGGAAGTAGACGTACGCGTCGGAGCCCAGGGACTCCAGTACGTCCACGGTGGCGGTGACGACGGGCCCGCCCGTCCCGCGTGCCAGACTCGCGTCCTCGAAGGCCTCCGGGCGCAGCCCCACGATGACCTCGGGGGGCGCCCCGCGCTGTTCCAGCGCCCGGCGCGCACGGTCGTCGAGCGGCAGGTCGCCCAGCGGGGTGCGCAGCGTGCCGCCGGCCAGGGAGGCGCTGACGAAGTTCATCGCCGGGGACCCGATGAAGCCGGCGACGAACAGGTTGCGCGGCATGTCGTAGAGCTCGGCCGGGCTGCCGATCTGCTGGACCAGGCCCTGCCGCATGACGACGACCCGGTCGCCGAGGGTCATCGCCTCGGTCTGGTCGTGGGTGACGTACACCGTGGTGGTGCCGAGGCGGCGTTGCAGCCGGGAGATCTGGGTGCGCATCTGCACGCGGAGCTTGGCGTCCAGGTTGGACAGCGGCTCGTCCATGAGGAAGGCCTCGGGGTCGCGGACGATCGCCCGGCCCATGGCCACCCGCTGGCGCTGTCCGCCGGAGAGGCTGGCGGGTTTGCGGTCCAGGAAGTCGCCCAGGTCCAGCACCCGGGCGGCCTCCTCGACCTTGCTGTCGATGGTGGCCTTGTCCACCTTGGCCAGCCGCAGCGGGAAGCCCATGTTCTCCCGCACGCTCATGTGCGGGTACAGGGCGTAGCTCTGGAACACCATGGCGACGTCCCGCTCCTTGGGGGCGAGGTCGTTGACGACCCGGCCGCCGATGCGCAGGGTGCCCTCGGTGATGTCCTCGAGGCCGGCGATCATGTTCAGGGTGGTCGACTTGCCGCATCCGGAGGGGCCGACCAGGATCACGAACTCGCCGTCGGCGATGGCGAGATCCACGTCCCGCACGGCGACGGAGCCATCGGGAAAACGCTTGGTGACTCCCTCGAGGACGATCTCGGCCATGGCTGGCTTCTCCTTGCCTTCATGCTCATCCCTTGACCGCGCCGGAGGTGAGTCCGGCGACGATCCGCCGCTGGAAGAGCAGGACGAAGATGATGATCGGGACGGTGATCACCACGGCTGCTGCGGCGATCGACCCGGTGGGCTGCTGGAACTGCGAGCTGCCGGTGAAGAACGCGATCGCGGCGGGCACCGTGCGCGCGGACTCGGTGGAGGTCAGCGAGATCGCGAACAGGAAGTCGTTCCAGCAGAAGATGAACACGAGGATGGCCGTGGTGAACACGCCGGGCGCGGCCAGTGGCACGATGACCAGCCGGAAGGCCTGCGCGGGAGTGGCCCCGTCCACCTTGGCGGCCTTCTCCAGGTCCCAGGGGATCTCCCGGAAGAACGCCGACAGGGTGTAGATCGCCAGCGGCAGCGAGAAGGTCATGTACGGGATGATGAGGCCGGGCCAGGTGTCGAAGATCCCGATGATCCGCTCGATCTCGAACAGCGGGGAGACCAGGGAGATCGGCGGGAACATGGCGATGAGCAGTGACATGCCGATGAGGACCTGCTTGCCCGGGAACCTCAGCCGGGCCACCGCGTAGGCGGCCATGGTGCCGAGGATCACCGCGATCACGGTGGCGATCAGGGCGATGCCGATCGAGTTGATCAGCGCGCGGGTGAACTCGGAGGTCGCGAAGATGCCCCGGTAGTTCTCGAAGGTCCAGTCGCGGGGGATGTAGTTCCCGTCGGTGAGGGTGCCCGGGTCCTTGAACGACAGTGCGGCGATCCACCACACCGGGAAGAGGGCGTACAGCACCACGACGACGTTGACCACACCCCACCGGGTCGCGTGCGTCTTGCCCGCGGCGGCCATCAGCGCTTCACCTCCGCGCCGGGCGCCGCCGCGCCGAACAGCTTGACGAAGGTGAAGGCGATGATCCCGACACAGATGAAGATCAGGACCGAGATCGCCGACCCGATGCCCAGGTTGAGCGCGGTGAACAGGTTGTCGTAGCCGAGGATCGACAGGGAACCGGTGCCGTGGGCGCCCGAGGTCAGGACGTAGATGTTGTCGAAGATCCGGAAGGCGTCCAGGGTGCGGAACAGCAGGGCCACGAGGATGGCCGGTTTCATCAGCGGCAGCATGACCTTGGTGAACCGCTGCCAGGGGGTGGCTCCGTCGACCATGGCCGCCTTCAGGGTCTCCTCAGGTACCAGGGCGAGGCCCGCCAGCAGGAGCAGCGCCATGAACGGGGTGGTCTTCCACACCTCGGCGAGGATGATCAGCCACAGCGCGGGCCACTGTTCGGTGAGGGGGGCGTCGCCGCTGGGCAGCAGGTCGGCGAGATAGCCGAGTTCGGGGGTCCAGGCGTACTGCCAGGAGAAGGCGGCGACGACGGTGACGATGCCGTACGGAACGAGGACGGCGGTGCGTACCGTGCCGCGCGCGAAGAGCGTGCGGTGCATCACCAGGGCGAGGCCCATGCCGAGGACGAGTTCGATGGCCACGGACACGACGGTGAGGAACAGCGTCACCCAGAAGGCGTCCCACCAGAACGGCGAGGACAGCACCGACCCGTAGTTGCTCAGGCCCACGAACTCGGCGCGGGCGGGAAAGCGCAGGTCGTAGCGCTGGAGGGACAGGTAGACCGCGTAGCCGATGGGGTAGGCGGTCACGGCCGTCATGACGAGGACGGCGGGTGCGCACAGCAGCCAGCCCAGCCGGCGCTCCTGCCTGGCGCCGGCCGAGGGAGCCTTCCTGCCCTTCGCCGGTCCTGCCATGGTGCTCACGGGATCACACCCTCGGATCGCAGGGCCTGGTCGATCTGTTCCCTGATGGTGTCGACCGCGCTCTCGGGGTCGATCTCCGACGGCGGGGACAGGGTGTGGGAGACGGTGATCGACACGTTCTGGTAGGCGGGGGTGAGCGGTCGTACGCTCGCCGACTCCAGGGAGGTCAGGACCTCTTCGGAGAAGGGGTATTCCTTCTTGAACGCCGGCTCGTCGTAGAGGGCGCGCAGGGTGGGCGGCAGTCCGCCCTCGAGCGCGGCGGTGAGCTGGTTCTCCCGGTTGCGCAGGCACAGCGCCGCATCGAAGGCGAGGCCGGGGTGACGGGAGTAGGCGCTGACGGCGAGGTCGATGCCGCCGATGGTGGGGCGGGCCGGCCGGCCGGCGTCGACGCGGGGGTAGGGCGCCCAGCGGAAGTCCTTGAACAGCTTCGGGTTGTTGGACCTCATCGACGGATAGACGAACGGGTAGTTGACCTCGAAGGCCGCCACGCCGGACTCCATGGCCAGGCGGTTCTGGTCCTCCATCTGGTTGGCCAGCGAGGGGTCGGCGGCCGGGGAGTTCGCGAGGTCGCGCATGATCGAGGCGGCGCGGACGGCGGGCGGGCCGAGGGAGGGCTCGGTGGCGCTCGGGTTGAGGATGGTGCCGCCGGCGCTGTTGAGCAGGGAGTTGAACCAGACGGTGAGGCCCTCGTACTGGGCGCCCTGGATCTCCACGTAGTGCGGTTCGCCCCGCCGGGCGAGGTCGCGGGACATGTCCAGCATCTCGGACCAGGTCTTCGGCGGAGTGGGCACCAGGTCCTTGCGGTACCACAGGAGCTGGATGTTGGTGTTGTACGGGACGGCGTACAGCTTGCCCTTCCAGGTGGCCGTCTGGAGAGGGACGCGGAGCGTGCCCTCGGTGGCCCGGCGCTTCGCCTCGCCGGTCCACTCCCGGATCCAGCGGGCCTCGGCGAACTCGGCGGCCCAGGTCACGTCGAGGCCCAGGATGTCGAGGGAGTCGTCCTCGGCGGCGAGCCTGCGCACCATCTGCTGGCGCTGGCCGTCGGCGGCCCGGGGCAACTTGTTGTAGCTGATCCGGTAGCGGCCGCCGGAGGCCCGGCTGCACCGGTCGGCGGCCTGTTGCAGGGCGCCGGAGTCGTCCGGGAAGTTGTACCAGTTGAGGGTGGGGCGGGAGGCGTCCTCGTCGCCGCCGCAGGCGGCGAGCGCCGAAGCCAGCAGGGTCAGCGCCACCAGCGCCCGCGTCCGCCGCGGTCTCCCGGTCGGTCCGCGCCTCGGGTGCACGCCCTTCCCACCTCGCTTCCGGAGATCGCGGCACGGGTGTCGGATCCCGCGACAGTGCCTACCGGCGCACGTTAGGCAGCACACACGGCGACATCAAGGACATACAGTGATGAATCACCCGAGTGCGCTCGGTGCCTCGGTGTACGCAGGCGGGTTCAGCCCGGGGAGCCGCCGGGGATCACCAGGCCGGTCTCGTAGGCCAGGACGACGGCCTGGGCGCGGCTGCCGAGGTCGAGCTTGGTCATGGTGCGGTTGAGATGGGTCTTGACCGTCGCCTCGCTGATGAAGAGCTGTCCGGCGATCTCGGTGTTGGACAGACCGCGGGCCGTGAGCAGCAGTACTTCGCGTTCCCGGGCGGTGAGCGTCTCCAGGGAGGCCGGGGAGTCCGGTACCGGTTCCGAGCGCTGCACATAGGACTCGATGAGCCGGCGGGTCACGCTCGGCGCGAACAGCATGTCGCCGCGCGCGACGGCGTGGATCGCCTCCAGCAGCCGCTCGGGTCCGGTGTCCTTGAGGAGGAAGCCGGAGGCGCCGGCGCGCAGGGCGGCGTACACGTACTCGTCGAGGTCGAAGGTGGTGAGGACCAGCACCCGCGGCAGTGCGGGCCGTTCGGCCGACGGCGCGGGGCCGGGCGGTGCGGCGGCCGCCTCGGCGAGGATGCGCTCGGTCGCGGTGATGCCGTTCATGCCGGGCATGCGGATGTCCATCAGGACCACGTCGGGCCGGGTGCGGGCAGCGCGGTCCACCGCCTCCGCGCCGCCGGTCGCCTCCGCGACGACCTCCACCCCGGACGCGGCCCGCAGCAGGGCGACGAGCCCCGCGCGGATCAGGTCCTGGTCGTCGACCACGAGCACCCTGATCATCCCCGTAATCGATTCCCTCACTTCCCGGTGGTCCGCACGGCGGTGGGAAGGGTGAGACACACGCCGAATCCACCGTCGGCGCGCGGACCGACGTCCACCGTGCCGCCGTAGAGCCTGGCGCGTTCGCGCATGCCGATCAAGCCGTGCCCGGACGACGGCGGCACGTTGGCCGGAAGCGATCCCTTCGGCCGTCCGTCGTCGGTGACCGCGACGGTCAGCTCCCGCGGGCCGTACGCGACGACGACCGTCGCGGCCGCCGGGCGGGCGTGCTTGATCACATTGGTCAGTGCCTCCTGCACCACGCGGTACGCGCACAGGTCGACACCGGGCGCCAGCGGCCGGGGAGTTCCCTCGGTCCGCAGTTCCACCGGGACGCCCGCGGCCCTGACCCGTTCGGCCATCTCCCCGAGGCGGGACAGGCCGGGCATCGGCGCGTAGGGGCCGCCCCCGCGTCGCGCATGCAGGCCGCCCAGGCGTGGACCGCGCGTGTGAAACGGGGGTCGGCGACGATGTCGGGGGCGTAGAGGGCGGTGAGGCTCTGGGCCGTCTTCTTGGCGCGGAACCAGGTGGGCAGATCGCCGTACAGTTCCTTCATGGCCGTGGCCCGGCAGCCGTCCCGGGGTGTCCACACCGTGCCGCCCGTCGGCAGTTCCACCTTCACCACACCCTTGTCGAGGGTGCCGTCGAGGGCCTCGTTGTAGCGGACGAGGTCCCGCTCGGTCAGCTTCCGCGCGTAGGCGGTGTTGCGGTGTGCGAGCCTCGCCCGCTCCGCCCTCTCCCGCAGTTCCCGGCCGTAGCCGTACCTCTTCGCCCAGGCGACGTCGGTGAGCACGTATCCGTGGCCCTGGCGGTCCGCGACGCTCGCGATCAGACCGGTCCAGTACCGGAAGCCGTGTTTCCTCATGCACGTCCCGACGAGGATCTCCTCGCCCCGCTCGACCGTGATCTGCTCGGCGTACGACAGGTCGCGCTGCTTGCCCGGGGCGGCCGCCTGCGGACCGTCCGCCTGGGGGCCGTCCGCGGCCGGCGAGCACCCCACCGTGACGACGGCCGTGACGGCGGCCAGCACCGCGCACAGCGGGGCGAGCACCGCTCTCGTCCTTCCGTGACCGTTCCTGGTCATGGGTGAGTTCATGCCCGCCCCCCTGCGGCCCCCGTCGGCGAGGCGTTCCCCCGCTCGACAACAGAAGGTATGCCGCCGGCTCCGGCGGATCGTCAGTCGGCCGGTTGACGATCCGGGTAAACCCTGGCGGTACTCCGCGGGATGGACTCAACCGTGGGTGCAGGCAGGCCCCCGGGCCGCGTCGGATGCGTGCGGGATCGGCGAAGAGGCCGCCCCGGGTGTCCCCGGAACGGCCTCCGACTGCTTCTCAGCAAGTCGGGACGACAGGATTTGAACCTGCGACCCCTTGACCCCCAGTCAAGTGCGCTACCAAGCTGCGCCACGTCCCGTTGCCCGCCTGACCTGGGAATTCCCCCGGCCGAACGCGCACGGAAACCATACCGCACTCGGGGTGGTGATCGCGCACCCGTTTCTCGTCGCCCGGCGCTTGACCTGAACCTCGGTTCAGGTTGAACGATGGCGGTATGGCGATCACCGAGGAACGCGCACACACGTACGGATTCACGGACCTGCCGGCCCTGATGGGGCTCATGACCGGCGACGAGAAGCACGGTCCGGCCGCGACGTCGACACTGGACGCCCTGTGAGTGCTCTACGACCGGGTGCTGCGGGTCGGGCCGGAGCGGATGGACGACCCCGGACGGGACCGGTTCCTGCTCTCGAAGGGGCACGGGCCCATGGCGTACTACGCCGTGCTGGCCGCCAAGGGCTTCCTGCCGGCCGACTGGCTGCCGGGGTTCGGCTCGTACGACTCCCCTCTCGGCCACCACCCGGACCGGGTGCTGGTGCCCGGGGCGGAGATCGGCAGCGGGTCCCTGGGACACGGGCTGCCGCTCGCCGTCGGCACGGCGCTGGGCCTGCGCGCCCAGGGGCTCGACGAGCCGCGGGTGTGGACGCTCGTCGGGGACGCCGAGTTGGACGAAGGCAGCAACCACGAGGCGATCGCCTTCGCGGGACCCGCCGGCCTGGAGCGGCTGCACACCGTCGTCATCGACAACTCCTCCGCGACGTACGCCCGGCCGGGCGGGATCACCGCGCGCTTCGAGGCCGCCGGCTGGTCCGCGCTCGCGGTCGACGGCCGTGACCACGAGGCGCTGTTCGCCGCGTTCACCGCTCCGCATCCGGGCCGGCCGCACGCGGTGGTGGCCCGGGTCGAGCCGAAGAACGCGTGAATCCCGCGCAGTTCTCCTCCCTGAGCCGTCATGAGTCGCCCCGAGTCGCCAGTCGTCATGAGGCAGCAAGGAAAGGAACGATTTCCGTGGACAGCATGCGTGATCGCTTCGCCCCCGTCGTCACCCGGCTGCTCGACGAGGACCCGCGGGTCGCGGTGGTTCTCGCCGAGATCGGCGTGGACGGCTTCGGTGAGGCGGTGCGCCGGCATCCGGACCGGGTCGTCAATGCGGGCATCCGGGAGCAGTTGCTGGTCGGGGCGGCGGCCGGGATGGCGCTGACCGGGCTGCGGCCCGTGGTGCACACCTTCGCGAGCTTTCTGGTCGAGCGGCCGTTCGACCAGGTCAAGCTGGATCTGGGGCACCAGGGCGTGGGGGCGGTGCTGGTGAGTGCCGCCGCCTCCTTCGACTGGCCGGCCGGCGGGTACACGCACATGGCCCCGGGTGATGTGGCGCTGCTGGACACCCTGGACGGCTGGACCGTGCACGTGCCCGGTCATCCGGACGAGGCCGAGACGCTGGTGCGGCACGCGGTCGCCGCCGGTGACGACAAGGTGTACGTACGGCTGTCGCTGCAGTCCAACGCGCGAGGGCTGCCCGTGGACGGGGAGCGGCTGCGTACCGTCCGCGAGGGGCGCTCGGGGGTCGTGGTCGCCGTCGGGCCGATGCTGGACGCCGTGCTCGACGCCACGGAGGGCCTGGACCTCACCGTGCTGTTCGCCACGACCGTCCGGCCCTTCGACGCGGCCGGCCTGCGTCACGCCACCGCGGCGGCCGGAACGGACGTCGTGCTCGTGGAGCCGTATCTGGCGGGCACGTCGACGGCGGCGGCGAACGACGCGCTGGCCGATGTGCCGCACCGGGTGCTGGGGCTGGGTGTGGGCC
>NZ_NEUB01001002.1 GCF_002910825.1 Streptomyces sp. SM1
GCGGTGGACGCGCTGGCCGCGCCCCGGCACGCGGTGTCCGGCGAGTGGAGGCTCGACCTGGGCCTGGACGGCGGCCGGCCGGTGCTGCTGGCGGACGTGGGCCCGGGGCACACCGCCCACGATCTCGCGGTGCTGGTCCCCGGTGATCCCGGAGTGGTCTTCTGCGGCGACCTGGTCGAGGAGTCCGGTGAGCCGCAGGCGGGGCCCGACGCCGTACCGGACCGGTGGCCGGCCGCGCTGGACCGGCTGCTGGCGCTGGGCGGTGAGGACGCGCGCTACGTCCCCGGGCACGGCGCGGTGGTCGACGCGGCGTTCGTACGGGCCCAACGCGACGCCCTGGCGGCCCGTTTCGGCGTGTCGGAGTGATCGCCGGGGGCGGGATCCTCGTATCGTCGTCACAATGCGCCAGTACTCCGCCGATCTGACCCCTCCGTGGAAGAATCCGCAGGCTCCCGTTCCCGAGGTCGCGGCCGAGCCCGGCCTGGTGGTGGAGGAGCCCGGCACCGGTTTCTGCGGCGCGGTGATCCGCTGCGAGGCGGGCACGGTGACCCTGGAGGACCGCTTCGGCAAGCACCGGGTGTTTCCGCTGGAGCCGCGCGGGTTCCTGCTGGAGGGGCGCGTGGTGACGCTGGTGCGGCCCGCCGCCGGTCCCCGGCGGCCCACCCGTACGGCATCGGGGTCGGTGGCCGTCCCCGGCGCGCGGGCGCGGGTCGCCCGCGCGGGGCGGATCTACGTGGAGGGCCGGCACGACGCCGAGCTGGTCGAGAAGGTGTGGGGCGACGATCTCCGGATCGAGGGGGTGGTCGTGGAGTACCTGGAGGGCGTGGACGACCTGCCGTCGATCGTCGAGGAGTTCGCGCCGGGGCCGGACGCGCGGCTCGGTGTCCTGGTGGACCACCTGGTCCCGGGATCGAAGGAGTCGCGGATCGCGGAGGCGGTCACCAGCGAGCACGCGCTGGTGGTGGGCCACCCGTACATCGACGTCTGGGAGGCGGTGAAGCCGGCGTCGGTCGGCATCGACGCGTGGCCGCGGGTGCCGCGGGGGCGGGACTGGAAGACGGGGGTGTGTACGGCGCTGGGGTGGCGGGTGGCGAACACCGGGGAGGCGTGGCAGCGGATCCTCGGCTCGGTGCGGTCGTACAAGGACCTGGAGCCGCAGCTGCTGGGCAGGGTCGAGGAATTGATCGACTTCGTGACGGCACCGGCCTGACAGACCCGTGTTCCCGCCCCCGCCGCCCCTTCCCGTTCCCGTCCTCCGGGGGCGCTGCCCCCGGACCCCCGCTCCTCAAACGCCGGAGGGGCTGACATCCAGCCCCTCCGGCGTCTGAGGAGCGGGGTCCGGGGCGGAGCCCCAGGTTCGGGACGGGAAGGGGCGGCGGGGGCGAAGGAAGGTCAGTCGACCAGGTCCCGCACCACCGCGTCCGCCAGCAACCGCCCCCGCAGAGTGAGCACCGCACGCCCCTCCCCGTACGGCCCCTCGGCCAGCAGCCCGTCTCCGAGGGCACGGCGAGCCGCCTTCAGCCCCTCCGGACGGAGCAGCGAGAGAGGAACACCCTCCACCAGCCGCAGCTCGAGCAGGACCCGCTCCACCCGCCGGTCCTCGTCCGACAGGACCTCCCGCCCCGCCCCCGGCGACCGCCCCTCCGCCAGCGCCCCCGCGTACGCGCCCGGGTGCTTGACGTTCCACCAGCGCACCCCGCCCACGTGGGAGTGCGCCCCGGGCCCCGCGCCCCACCAGTCGGCGCCGCGCCAGTACAGCTCGTTGTGCAGACAGCGCCCCGCCCGGGAGGTGGCCCAGTTCGACACCTCGTACCAGTCGAAGCCCGCCGCGGAGAGCATCTCCTCGGCGATGAGATACCGGTCCGCGTGCACGTCGTCGTCCGTCATCGGCACCTCGCCCCGCCGGATCCGGCGCGCCAGCTGCGTGCCCTCCTCGACGATCAGCGCGTACGCCGACACGTGGTCCGGCCCGGCTCCGAGCGCCGCGTCCAGGGACGCCCGCCAGTCGTCGTCGGACTCCCCCGGCGTGCCGTAGATCAGGTCCAGGTTGACGTGCTCGAAGCCCGCCGCCCGCGCCTCGGCGACACACGCCTCGGGGCGGCCGGGGGTGTGGGTGCGGTCGAGCACCTTCAGCACATGCTGCCGGGCGCTCTGCATGCCGAAGGAGATCCGGTTGAAGCCTCCCGCGCGGAGGGTCGCCAGGTAGGCCGGGTCGACCGACTCGGGGTTCGCCTCCGTGGTCACCTCGGCGTCCGGCGCCAGCCCGAACTCCTCCCGGACCGCCCCCAGCATCCGTACGAGGTCGTCGGCGGCGAGCAGTGTCGGCGTACCGCCGCCGACGAACACCGTGCGGACCTCGCGCGGATCGTCCCCCAGCACCTTCCGCGCCAGCCGGACCTCGTCGATCAGGGTGTCGGCATAGTTGTCGCGGGAGGCCAGCACGCCGCCGCTGCCGCGCAGCTCGGTCGCGGTGTAGGTGTTGAAGTCGCAGTAGCCGCAGCGGGTCGCGCAGTACGGGACGTGCAGGTAGAAACCGAGGGGGCGGCCCGCGGCACCGGCGAGCGCGGAGGCGGGCAGCGCGCCGTCGGCGGGGACGGGCTCGCCGTCGGGGAGTGCGGAAGGCATGTGCTCCATTGTCCCGCACCGGCCGCGCTACTCCGCCTGGAGCACCAGCAGCGCGAGATCGTCCGCGGGCGGCCGGGCCCCGAACTCGTGCACGAGCTGCGTGATCCGTTCCGCTATCGGCTCGGCGTCCATCCCGGCGCACCCCGACAGGGCCGCCGCGAGTCCGTCGCCGTCGTCGAACTGGCGGGTTCCGGAGCGCCGCTCGGTGATCCCGTCGGTGACGCAGAGCAGGGTGTCGCCGGAGTACAGCTCGAAGGTCTCGCTGGTGTAGGTGGCGTCCTCGACGACGCCGAGCAGGGTCTGCGGCTGGGTGACGGTACGGACGGAGCCGTCGGGGTCGAGCAGCAGGGGCAGGGGGTGTCCGGCGGAGGCGACGGTGCAGCGGACGCCGCCGTTGAAGGGGACGAGTTCGCCGTAGAGGAGGGAGAGGAAGCGGGTCTGGGGGCCGTCACCGGGGGCGGTGGGGCGGGCGCCGGCGGCCACCAGCGCGCGGGCGGCGGCGTCGGCGGCCTCCGTGGCGTCGTCGAGGAGGAGCTGGTTGAGGCGGTCGAGGACGTCGGCGACGCGGTAGCCCTCGCGGGCGAGCAGCCGCAGCCAGGGCCGGGCGAGCCCGATGACGACGGCGGCCTCTGGGCCCTTGCCCTGGACGTCCCCGACGGCGAAGCACCAGCGGCCCTGGCCGGCCGGGAAGAGGTCGTAGAAGTCGCCGCTCGGTCCGCCCTTGTCGCAGGGCTCGTAGACGAGGGCGCTGCGGACGCCGGGGATCTCGGCGACGGCGCCGGGCAGCAGGCCGCGCTGGAGCACGGCGCTGATGGTGGCCTGGCGGGAGTACTGCCGGGCGGCCCCGATGGCGAGCGCGACCCTCCGGCCGAGGTCCTCCACGAGCCCGGTGATCTCGTCGGGGAAGCGGTCGATCCCGCCCCGCCCGATCACCAGCGTGCCGAGCGGCCGCCCACCGGCGACGAGCCGGTAGGCGAGGGCGCTGCCGGACCGACCGCCGTCACCGCCACCGTCGCCGTCACCCGGGACGCCGGCCCCGGCGTCCGCGTCGTAAGGCCCGTCCGGCAGCCCGTCCGGCCCGTCCGGCGCCGGGACCGGCCAGGGATAGGGCACGGGGCCGGGGCTCAACGGGTCGCCGGGGTCGGGCGGGTGGTGCTGGAGGGCCCGGCTCAGGGCCTCGATGTGGTGCTCGCCGGCGTGCCAGACACGGGCCAGACGCGGGCCGTCGGACCGTCGGCGGCCCTCGTTCCAGCCGCCGTGGCCGGTGGTCTCGTCCTCCAGCCACACCGCGCACCAGTCGGCCAGCCTCGGCACGATCAGCTGCCCGGTGAGGGAGGTGACCAGGTCCTCGTCGAGCTGCCCGGCGAGCAGGTCGGAGGCCTCGGCGAGGAAGGACAGGGCGCCGCGCCCCAGCCAGGTCCCGTCCCGCCCGTGACGGCGGGCGAGCCAGTCGTCGCCGTACGAGCCGGCGTGCCAGGTGTCCCGGCCGCCCGGCTGTCCCTCCCGGTGGCCGGGCGCACCGCGGGCGGCGAAGGGGGCGGGCGGGTCCGGCGCGAGGCTCTCCGCCACCCTGAGGTCGTGTGTCTGCGCGCGCTCACCCGCGTACGCGTCGATCCGCTCGCCGATCGTGTGGTCCCCGGCGGGCAGCCGCGCCCAGACGGTCTTCGTGCCGGGGCGGTAGGTGATCCCCCAGGAGTCGGAGAGCGCGGCGACCAGGCGCAGGCCGCGCCCGTACTCGGGGGCGTCCTGCACCGGGGGAGCCTCCGGTTCTCCACCGCGCGGGGCGCGGGAGGGGTGGTGGTCGGCGACCTCGATGACGAGCGCGCCGGTCTCCTGCTCCAGCCGGCAGGTCAGCCGTACCTCGGTGCCCGCGTGCACCACGGCGTTGGTGACCAGTTCGCTGGCGATGAGCGTGGCGTCGTCGCCGAGGCGGCCGGTGAGGTGTTCGGCGCCGGGCAGCGCGAGTTCCGCCCACTCGGTGAGCGTCTTGCGCAGCAGCGCCCGCGCGGATCCGGGCGCGAGGGGACTTCCGGACAGGGTCGCTTCCACCCGCGCGCACCCCCGCGCGTCGGGGGCGCACGAGGTGGTCTCCCGCTGGGTCGGAATGGCCCGCATGGGCGGCTCCCCGGGCAGTTCGTACGAAGAGAACTCGATCGCTGCCGACAGGGTGACAGAAAGACCCCGCCCATAAGCAACGAGTTACCGAAGTGGGCAGCCATGGACGAGAACCGCGCCTCACGCGTGATCAGGAACGGTCGGAAAGTCACCCGTCTCCGAACAGCGGCGGTCCCGCGCCCCGGGCGAGCGCGCCTTCACCCCGGCGCGACCGCCGTACGGGAGTCCACGGCCCGTCCCGGCACCACCGGGGGACCGCCGCCGCCGATCCCGGAGAAGGTGTCGGGCCTGGACGGCGCCTTTGAGCGCACCGGCCAGGTGGGCGCGTGATGCCGTGAGCGACACCCCTCCCAGGCCGTCGACCCCGGTGCGCTCTGCCGTCGCCGCGCGATGCCGGTGCCGCCCGGGGCCAGGACAAAGGCCTCCAGTCGGCCGCCGGCTCCCACGCCCACGGCCGGGGCGGCGCCCGCGGGACCGCCGAACACCTCCCAGTCGTGCCAGCCTCCGTCCGGCCGCTGCGCCCTGTGGTGCAGTTGGGCGCCGCCCGGGGCGAGGGAGAACACCTCCAGCCTGCCGTCGGTGTTGCGGCCGAGGGTCGGCACCGCACCCGCCGGGCCGCCGAACCTCTCCCACGGCGACCAGCTGTCGGAGGCCGGGGCGAGCTGGACGCGGCGCAGCAGGGAACGGTCCCCCGCGTCGAGTGCGAACACGGTCAGGCGTCCCGCGACGTCCAGGGCGGCGACCGGGTTGTCCGCGTTCTGCCCGCATGCGCGGGTCCGCCTCGTTGCGGTCCACGATGGTCAGACCGGCGGCGTTGCCGACCGCCGCGGCGGAGGGCGCCGCCGCCAGAACCCCGCCGGCCCCCAGGGCCATGGCGGCCGAGACGCCTCCGGCGGACTTGAGGATGCTTCTGCGCGTGGGGCGGTGCGGGGTCGACGTGGCCTCCCTGGTCGCGGCTGTGGCCCGGGGGTCCCGGTCCATCGGCGCTTCGGAGGTAGCGGCGGGACGCCGGCCGAAGAATCCGGAACGTTACGGACTGACAGCCGTGGCCGTCTCGGGTAGGGAGGAGGGCGGAGCGCCGTCGCGGGCGGGCCGGCCGCGTCCGGGCGGAGCCGGTGGAGCCGCCTGCTCCCGCCCGGACGGTGGAGCCGCCGGCGGGTCCCTGCGGACGGCAAAAGGGGCGGGGTGCCTGCGTGTGCTCGGCGGGCGCGCCCCTCACGGGGGCGCCCACGCGCCTCAGGCCTCGCGGGCGCCCTCGTACATCTCCTCGATGAGGTGCTTGTACGCGCGCTCCACCACCGGGCGCTTCAGCTTCAGGCTCGGGGTGATCTCGCCGTGCTCGACGTCGAGGTCGCGCGGCAGGAGGCGGAACTTCTTGATGGTCTGCCAGCGCTGCAGGCCCTCGTTGAGCTGCTTGACGTAGCCGTCGACCATCTCGACCGTGACGGGCGCGGCGACGATCTCGGCGTACGGCTTGCCCTCCAGGCCGTTCTCGGCGGCCCAGGCGGAGAGGGCGATCTCGTCGAGGGCGATGAGCGCGGTGCAGTAGTTCCGGTCGGCGCCGTGGACGAGGATGTTGGAGACGTAGGGGCAGACCGCCTTGAACTGGCCCTCGACCTCGGCCGGCGCGATGTACTTGCCGCCGGAGGTCTTGATCAGGTCCTTCTTGCGGTCGGTGATGCGGAGGTAGCCGTCGGCGGAGAGCTCGCCGATGTCGCCGGTGTGGAACCAGCCGTCCTCCTCCAGGACCTCGGCGGTCTTGTCGGGCAGATTGTGGTAGCCCTGCATGATGCCGGGGCCGCGCAGCAGGATCTCGCCGTCGTCGGCGATCCGGACCTCGGTGCCGGGCAGCGGCTTGCCGACGGTGCCGGTGCGGTAGGCCTCGCCGGGGTTGACGAAGGAGGCCGCGGAGGACTCCGTGAGGCCGTAGCCCTCCAGGATGTGGACGCCGGCGCCGGCGAAGAAGAAGCCGATCTCGGGGGCGAGGGCGGCCGAGCCGGAGATGCAGGCGCGCAGGTTGCCGCCGAAGGCCTCGCGGATCTTGGCGTAGACGAGCTTGTCGGCGACGGCGTGCTTGGCGCGCAGGCCGGCGGGGGCGCTCGCGACGCCGGTGCGGCGGAAGTTGTCCTGGGTGACCTTGGCGTACTCGCGTGCCACCCCGGCGGCCCACTGGAAGATCTTGTACTTGGCGCCGCCGCCGGCCTTCGCCTTGGCGGCCACGCCGTTGTAGACCTTCTCGAAGATGCGGGGCACCGCCGCCATGTAGGTCGGGCGGACCTGCGGCAGATTCTCGATGATCTTGTCGACGCGGCCGTCGACGGCGGTGACGTGGCCGGCCTCGATCTGGCCGGAGATGAGCACCTTGCCGAAGACGTGGGCGAGGGGCAGCCACAGGTACTGCACGTCGTCGCCGTGGACCATGCCGGTCGCCGGGATCGCCTTGGCCATGTACGCCCAGCAGTCGTGGGGCAGGCGGACACCCTTGGGGCGGCCGGTGGTGCCGGAGGTGTAGATGAGGGTGGCGAGCTGGTCCCTGGTGATCGCCGCGACCCGCTCCTTGATCACCTCCGGTTCCTGCTGGAGCCGGGCGGCACCGCGCTTCTCCAGTTCGGTGAGGGTGATCACGAAGTCGTCGGTCTCCGCGCCCTCCGGGTCGATGACCACGACGTGGGTGAGCTCGGGCAGCTCGGCGCGCTTGGCCACCGCCTTGGCCGCCTGCTCGGCGTTCTCCGCGATGAGCACCCGGCTCTGGGAGTCGGACAGGATGTAGGCGGACTCGTCGGCGTTGGTCTGCGGGTAGATCGTGGTGGTGGCGGCACCCGCGCAGAGGATCCCCAGGTCGGCCAGGATCCACTCGACACGGGTCGCGGCGGCGAGTGCCACGCGCTCCTCGGGTCCCACACCGAGCTCGATCAGGCCGGCGGCGATGGCGTGGACCCGTTCGGCGGCGCCCGCCCAGGTGAACGACTTCCAGTCGTCCGGTCCCTCTCCGGAGGCCGGCGGGACCGGGTAGCGGTAGGCCTCGGCGTCCGGTGTGGCCGCCACACGCTCCAGGAAGAGGGCCGCAAGGGTCTGCGGTCGGTTCTCGATCAGTGTCTGTGTGTCGCTCACGACGTCCTCCGGGGGCCCGCGACGGTGCGGCCGGCTCAGTGCGGCTAAGGGTTTCCTCGCGTCGTTGTTTAACTCGCGAGTAACTATCGAGCACGGACAGAGTAAAGGCCGACCGGCCTCGGCGTAAGGGGCCACGGCCTGTTACTTCGTACAGACAGCCGCCCGGCCGACGCGCGGGGCCCGCCGCACCGACGTGCGACGGGCCCCCGTTCCACCCGGTTCGCGGAGTCACTCCCGCGGTTACCCATGGTTACTTCTGGTTACTTCTTGCCTTTGCCCGAGCCCGCGCCGTCGTCGCTGGAGAGGACGGCGATGAAGGCCTCCTGCGGTACTTCCACGGAGCCGACCATCTTCATCCGCTTCTTGCCCTCCTTCTGCTTCTCCAGCAGCTTCCGCTTACGGGAGATGTCACCGCCGTAGCACTTGGCGAGGACGTCCTTGCGGATGGCGCGGATGGTCTCGCGGGCGATCACCCGGGAGCCGATGGCGGCCTGGATGGGCACCTCGAACGCCTGGCGCGGGATGAGCTCGCGCAGCTTCGCGACGAGCCGCACCCCGTACGCGTACGCCGCGTCCTTGTGGGTGATCGCGGAGAACGCGTCCACCTTGTCGCCGTGCAGCAGGATGTCGACCTTGACCAGGCTGGAGGTCTGCTCGCCGGTGGGCTCGTAGTCGAGGGAGGCGTAGCCGCGGGTCTTGGACTTCAGCTGGTCGAAGAAGTCGAAGACGATCTCGGCGAGCGGGAGGGTGTAGCGGATCTCCACCCGGTCCTCGGAGAGGTAGTCCATGCCGAGCAGGACGCCGCGCCGGGTCTGGCACAGCTCCATGATCGAGCCGATGAACTCGCTGGGCGCCAGGATGGTGGCCCGCACGACCGGCTCGTACACCTCGTCGATCTTCCCCTCGGGGAACTCGCTCGGGTTGGTGACGGTGTGCTCGCTGCCGTCCTCCATGACCACGCGGTAGACCACGTTGGGCGCGGTGGCGATCAGGTCGAGGCCGAACTCTCGCTCGAGCCGTTCGCGGATCACGTCGAGGTGCAGCAGGCCGAGGAAGCCGACGCGGAAGCCGAAGCCGAGGGCGGCGGAGGTCTCCGGCTCGTAGACCAGGGCCGCGTCGTTGAGCTGGAGCTTGTCGAGGGCCTCGCGCAGCTCCGGGTAGTCGGAGCCGTCGAGGGGGTAGAGGCCGGAGAACACCATGGGCTTGGGGTCCTTGTAGCCGCCCAGCGCCTCCTGCGCTCCCTTGTGCTGGCTGGTGACGGTGTCACCGACCTTGGACTGGCGGACGTCCTTCACACCGGTGATGAGGTAGCCCACCTCGCCGACGCCGAGACCGTCGGCGGACAGCATCTCCGGGGAGTTGGTGCCGATCTCCAGCAGCTCGTGGGTGGCGTTGGTGGACATCATCCGGATGCGCTCGCGCTTGTTGAGCTGACCGTCGATGACACGGACGTACGTGACGACACCGCGGTAGGAGTCGTAGACCGAGTCGAAGATCATCGCGCGGGCGGGGGCGTCCTTGACGCCGACCGGGGCCGGGACCTCGGCGACCACCCGGTCCAGCAGCGCCTCGACGCCCAGACCGGTCTTCGCGGACACCTTGAGCACGTCGTCGGGGTCGCAGCCGACCAGGTTCGCCAGTTCCTCGGCGAACTTCTCCGGCTGCGCGGCCGGCAGGTCGATCTTGTTGAGCACCGGGATGATCGTGAGGTCGTTCTCCATCGCCAGGTACAGGTTGGCGAGGGTCTGGGCCTCGATGCCCTGGGCCGCGTCGACGAGGAGCACGGTGCCCTCACAGGCGGCGAGCGACCGGGACACCTCGTAGGTGAAGTCGACGTGCCCGGGCGTGTCGATCATGTTGAGGATGTGCGTGCTGCCCTTGTCGTCGGTCGGGGCCCACGGCAACCGCACCGCCTGGGACTTGATCGTGATGCCACGCTCACGCTCGATGTCCATGCGGTCGAGGTACTGAGCGCGCATCTGCCGCTGCTCGACCACTCCGGTCAGCTGGAGCATCCGGTCGGCGAGCGTGGACTTGCCGTGGTCGATATGGGCGATGATGCAGAAATTGCGGATCAGCGCGGGGTCGGTACGGCTCGGCTCGGGCACATGGCTGGGGATCGCGGGCACGCAGGGTCCTGATTCTTGAGGCGTCCGCATACGTGTGCTTGTGCGTCTGCGGTCTCGGGTCGGATCGATACGTAGCTTCCATGGTCCCACGGGTGCGGACCGGGGACGGGTTTGGGCCGCCGTACGGGCCGCTGGTAGTGTGGGGGGCTGTGTCTCATGCCCTCTCGGTGCGGGGCACGTCTTCTGGAAAATCACCCGGTACCGGACCGTGCGGCTCCCGTGCGGCCCCGTGCCAGAACCTGTAGAGGCTCATTCGTGGCGAACATCAAGTCCCAGATCAAGCGGAACAAGACCAACGAGAAGGCGCGGCTGCGCAACAAGGCCGTCAAGTCCTCTCTGAAGACCGCGATCCGCAAGGCCCGTGAGGCCGCTGCCGCGGGTGACACCGAGAAGGCCACCGAGTACCAGCGCGCCGCCGCGCGTCAGCTCGACAAGGCCGTCTCCAAGGGCGTCATCCACAAGAACCAGGCCGCCAACAAGAAGTCGGCGCTGGCTACGAAGGTCGCGGCCGTCAAGAGCTGAACAACCCTTTGATCTGACCGCCGGCGGGAATCAGGGCGGGCCCTCTCTCCTCCGCCCCCGGCCGGCACCCCGAGCTCGTACGCGGCCTGCGTTCGCCACGCGGGTACGGGCTCAGCAGCTTCATCCGAAGAACCCCGCTCCCGCCCTTCCCCAGGGCAGGGCGGGGTTCTTCGCGCGCCTCCTCGCGGATCGCCGGGCGCATCGGTCACCGGCCGGCTGTGCGGGCTGTCACCTGCCGCGCGAGCGGGCCGCGCGGGCGATGGTGACGACCGCCTTCTCCAGGGCGTACTCCGGGTCGTCCCCGCCGCCCTTGACCCCCGCGTCCGCCTCGGCGACCGCGATCAGCGCCACGGCCACGCCGTCCGGGGTCCAGCCGCGCATCTGCTGGCGCACGCGGTCGATCTTCCAGGGCGGCATGCCCAGCTCGCGGGCGAGGTCGGCGGGTCTGCCGCCGCGCGCCGACGACAGCTTGCCGATCGCCCGTACGCCCTGTGCCAGCGCGCTGGTGATCAGCACCGGGGCGACCCCGGTCGACAGCGACCAGCGCAGGGCCTCCAGGGCCTCCGCCGTACGTCCCTCGACCGCCCGGTCGGCGACCGTGAAGCTCGACGCCTCGGCCCGACCGGTGTAGTACCGGCCGACGACCGCCTCGTCGATGGTGCCCTCGACGTCCGCGACCAGCTGGGACACCGCCGAGGCCAGCTCGCGCAGATCGCTGCCGATGGCGTCGACCAGCGCCTGGCAGGCCTCCGGGGTGGCCGATCTGCCGGTGGCCCGGAACTCGCCCCGCGTGAAGCCCAGCCGGTCCGCCGGCTTGGTCATCTTCGGGCACGCCACCTCGCGCGCCCCCGCCTTGCGCGCCGCGTCGAGCAGGCCCTTGCCCTTGGCGCCGCCCGCGTGCAGCAGGACGAGGGTGATCTCCTCGGCGGGCGACCCGAGGTACGCCTTCACGTCCTTGACGGTGTCGGCGGACAGATCCTGCGCGTTGCGTACGACCACGACCTTGCGCTCGGCGAAGAGCGAGGGGCTGGTCAGCTCGGCGAGGGTGCCGGGCTGCACCTGGTCCGGTGTCAGGTCGCGGACGTCCGTGTCGGCGTCGGCGGCCCTCGCGGCGGCCACCACCTCCCGCACGGCACGGTCGAGCAGCAGGTCCTCCTGGCCCACGGCGAGCGTCACCGGGGCGAGGAGGTCGTCGGATGCGTTCTTCCTGGCCATTGCGGCAAGCATCCCACGCACCACCGACAACGCCGCCCGGTCCCGGCCCCGGTCCCGGTCCCGGCCCCGGCCCCGGGGCGCGCGGCTGTCTACGGCTCCTCCCGCCAGCCCTCCCACCCGGCCACGAACGCGTTCAGCTCGCCGGGGTCCAGCCGCTCCCCCTCGTCGCGCAGGAGGACGAGCCACTGCGCGTCCTCCGCGTCGTCCTCACCGGCGAGCGCGTCCCGCACCAGCCGCGGCTCCTCGTGCACCCCGAACCGTTCCCCGAGTGCCTCGGCCACCTCCTCCGCGGCGTCGCGGTCGGGCAGCACCAGCACATGTCGCACATCACTCACACGGGCCATTGTCCGGCACCGGAGGTCAGGCGCCGCGCCCGGCGTCCCGCACCGTCGGCACCGTGTCCAGCGCGATCCCGAACCGGTCCCCGTAGAGCTCGAGTACCTCCTCGTCCGACGCCGCCTCCCGTTCCCGCCGGGTCCCGTCCGGCGCGGTGACGGTGAACCGGCGGCCGCTGAGCGTGATCCGGCCTCCGTCCCCGGTGATCCGCGAGCAGACGAGCGAGCGGGTGAAGTGGGACGCCGGCGAACTGCTGTGCCACCAGGCCCCGGCCGTGAAGTCGCCGAGCACCCTGGGCCGCACCTCCAGGCGGTACACCGGCCGGCCGTCCCGGATCACGTCCAGGTCCGCCGCGTCCGCCGTACCGTGCCCGCAGCGCACCCCGGCCGCGTCGGCACCCGCCTCGACGATCCGGAACGTGCCGCCGGGATCCTTCTGCTCGCCCCGCTCCCCGAAGGCGAGCGGCAGGTGGAAGTGCGCCCCGAAGCCGACGTCGGCCAGCCAGTCGCCGCCGTCCACCGTCCGCACCCGCAGCGCGAGATGGTCGTACGGGATGCCGAGCCGGTCCCCCTCCCCGTACACCCGCGCCGCGAGCAGGGTGACGTCGTAGCCGAGTTCGGTGAACAACACCGCGAAGGCGCCGTTGAGTTCGTAGCAGAACCCGCCCCGCCGCGCCCGCACCACCTTGTCCAGCAGCCGCTCCCCGTCCAGCACGATCTCCTCGCCGAGATGGATGGACAGGTTCTCGAACGGCACGGTCCGCAGGTGCCGCAGGTGCAGGTCGCGCAGGGCGTCCACGGTGGGCCGGGTGGGGTGGGCGGCGCCCAGGCGGCGCAGGTACGCGTCGGTCCTCGCGGTGTTCATGCCATCGGTCATGTGCTCAGTGTCGCGCCACCCCCAGGTCTTCGCCCCCGTCTTTTCCCCGGTCACATACCGGCCGACGTCGAGTCGCGCCACATCGACGCCGTCGTCATCGGCACCCGACCGCCAGGATTGTCGTCGGACCAGGCTGTGACATGAAGTCGCCGCACGGACTCTGGTCCGATCCTGCCGACGCCGAGGCTCTGAAGGTTCGACTCGACGATCTGCACCGGGCGAAGATCCGGCTCGCTGACGAGGTGCTCGTAGTCGGCGACCCAGTCACAACTGGATCATCCCGGTTGCCGCTGCCGTCCACTGCCCTCGATCCTGCGAGGAGGTTCGTCCTCTCCGAGATGTGAGGGCTCTGGCGTCGAGCGTCTGGCGCACCGATGAGTTTTCTGTGCTGCGGGGGTCCTGTCGGTAGTAACGCACACCACAGCGGTACGGCCGCTACGCGAACCGGAGAGATAGATATGTCAACAGCACGAGAGCATTCGGTCAGAGCCGAAGCCCGTGTCGTCTCCGCCGACGGCACCGAGATCGCATTCGAGCAGTCGGGCCGCGGGCCGGCCGTCGTCCTGGTTGCCTCGGCGCTGGCAGATCGCTCGGACACGACCAGACTCGCGGCTCTCCTCGCCCAGCACTTCACGGTAGTCAACTACGACCGGCGCGGACGGGGTGCCAGTGGTGACGCCGACGTTTACGCCCCCGACCGCGAGATCGAGGACATCTCCGCGTTGGTCGAACACGTCGGCGGTTCGGCGTCGCTGTTCGGCTCGTCCTCCGGAGCGGTCCTCGCCCTGCGCGCGGCCGCTGCCGGAGTGAACGTCGACCGCCTGGCTCTGTATGAGCCGCCGTTCGTGGTCGCCGAGGGCGACGACGGGCCGCCCGGGGATCTCGCGCAGCAGATCACCGTGCTGCTTGCGGAAGGTCGGCACAGCGACGCCGTCAAGTACTTCATGACCAGAGTGCAGGGCATGCCCGGCATCGCCGTGTTCTTCATGAAGCTCATGCCGAGGACGTGGGCAAACCTCACCAAGCTGGCCACCACTCTGCCCTACGACATCGCGGTCATGGGCGATACCCAGCAAGGCAAGCCGCTCGATGCGGAGGAGTGGAAAAGGGTGGCCGTACCCACGCGTGTGCTGACCGGCGGCAAGAGCCCGGCCGCCTTCCAGCGCGCCGCCCTCGCCGTCACCGAGATCCTCCCGCAGGCCGACCACCGCACACTGCCCGGACTCAACCATGGCGCCGTCGTCATGGCCCCGAGCAAAATCGCCCCGCAGATCACCGAGTTCATCAAGGGATGAGGTTGTCGTTCGAGCGGTTCGGCGGCGCTTGGTACCCCTCCTGGCACTCGGAGTGGAGCGTGACCCACCTCCGACCGACCGCCGAACCCCGGACGACCGCAACCGACGGGACAGCCCTCGGGTGCCGGCGCTGACGAGCAGGGTCCCCATGTGTCCTTCGGTGGGAGCGTTCAGGGCCACTGCCTCGAGGAAGCCGAGGCGGGAGACATCAGTGTCGCGCCACGCCCAGGTCTTCGCTCCCGTCCTTTCCACCGGTCACCGCCAGTGCTCCGTCCCGGTCCGTCCGCAGCACCGTCGCTCCCCCGGCGCGGAGTGCGGCGACCGTGCCGGGTGCGGGATGTCCGTACGTGTTGCCCTCGCCCGTGCTGATCAGTGCCAGCCGCGGGGCCGCCCGGCGCAGCAGGTCCGGGTCCTGGTGGGCGGAGCCGTGGTGGGCGACCTTGAGGACGTCCACGCCGGTCAGCCGCCGGGCCGCCGGTGATCTCGCCAGGGCCCGCTGGGACGGGGGTTCCAGGTCCCCGAGCAGCAGCAGACGCAGGCCCGCCGTGCGGACCAGCATGGCCACGCTGGCGTCGTTCGGTCCCTCCGCCTCCGGGTGGGTGCCGGGTGGTGGCCACACCACCTCCCAGGACAGGCCGCCCGTGCGCCGGACCTCGCCGGCGGCCGCGTGGGTCACCGGGATGTGCCGGGCGGCCGCGAGTCCGCGGACGAACGCGGCCTGGTCCGCGGGCTCTTCGAAGGCCGTCGTCCCGATGGCGCCCACCTCGCGTCCGCGCAGTACGCCGGGCAGGCCCGCGACATGGTCGGCGTGGAAGTGGGTCAGGACGACGAGCGGGACGCGGGTGATGCCCAGGGTGCGCAGACATCGGTCCACGAGGGCGGGATCGGGTCCGGCGTCGACGACCACGCCGGAGCCCTCGCCCGCCGACAGCACCATCGCGTCGCCCTGTCCCACGTCGCACACCACCATCCGCCAGTCCGGGGGCGGCCAGCCCGTGAGCACCCGGGCCAGCGGTCTCGGCTGCGTCGTCACCAGGACCAGCAGCAGCGCGCAGGCAGCGCACCACCAGGGGTGTGCCAGGAGCCTGCGGCCCAGGAGGAGTCCCACCACGGTGACCGCGCCGAGCGCTGCCGCTCCGGCCCAGCTTCCGGGCCAGTCGACGCCCGCGCCGGGCAGCGCGGCCCCGGTTCTGGCGATCTGGGCGATCCACTCCGCGGGCCAGCTCGCGCACCAGGCCAGTGCCTTCGCCGCGGGCATCGCGGCCGGCGCCGTGGCCAGGGCGAGGAAGCCCAGCACCGTGGCCGGTGCGAGTGCGAACTCCGCGAGCAGGTTGCAGGGGATCGCCACC
>NZ_NEUB01001003.1:0-3879 GCF_002910825.1 Streptomyces sp. SM1
TGCCGAGCACGAGGGCCGCGCCACCCGCCAGGCCGGCCTGCCGCACGGTGTCGTCCGCACCCGTCGCGGCGAGCGTTCCGGTGACCCCGGTCCCGCTCGTCGGAGTGGCCGGCCTGCCGCCCTGGCCGGTGGTGTGGTCGGTCCTGCCGGGCGTCCCGTCGGCGTCCTTGACCTTGCCCGGGTCACTGCCCTTGGCCAGGATCCTGAAGTCGTACTGCTCGAAGTCCGGGTACCCGCCGCAGGAGCCGTCCTCGTCGTAGTAGTCGGCCGCGACGACCGCCACCCCCTGCCCGGCCGGGACGTCCGCGTCGACCTTCAGGCGCAGCTTGACGTCGACCGAGGACTTCGGCTCGAGGGCGCCGACGGAGAATCCGCTCACCAGGCCGACATCGCGCCACTTCGGGTCCGCGGCCGTGGACCACTCCAGGTCCAGGTAGGAGCCGAGCTCCTAGAAGCCCTTGTGGTCGAAGGCGTGGACGGCCGTGTACGGGTACACCTCGTCCATCGTCTCGGCGGTGCCGTTGGTGACGCGGAGCGTGAACCTCTCCGTGGTCCCGCCGACGACCTTGTCCGGCAGCCCGCTGACGACGGTGGTGAGCCGGGATTCGGCGACACACTCGCCGCCCGGCTCCTCTTCCTCCCCGGCCAGGGCGTCCGCCAGGGCCTTCTTGGCGTCGTCCAGCTTCTCCCTGGCCTCGTCCCTCGCCTTCCGCAGGACGCCGATCTTCCGGGCCTGGGCGACGCGGGCGTCGTCGTGGGCGGTCCGCGCCTCGGTGGCCTCGGTGTCGGCGGCCTCCCTGGCCTGTGCCGCTTCCAGTGCGGCCTTCTCGGCCTTGTCCAGCGCCGTCTGCGCCGTGGCCTTCTCCTCGTCGGTGGCGGCTTCCTCCAGCGCGGCCCGGGCATCCACCACGGCCTGGTCGGCCTCGGTCTTGGCCTTGGCGGCGGCCTTCGCGGCCTTCTCCGCCTCGATGACCGCGGCCTTGGTCGGGTGGATGTCCTCCTCCAGCCCCTCGGTGAAGAACGTGATGGCCTCCTCCACCGCGAGGACCGCGGCGTCGTACTCCTTCTGCGCGCGGTCGACGGCGCGCTGGAGCTCTTCGACCGTCGGCCGGTCCCGCCGCCATCGTCGCCACCGTCGAACGGGAGCTGCCCAACGGGCCGACGCTCCTCTTCCACGACGCGGGCGGCGACCGCTCCCAGACCGTCGAGGCGCTGCGCCGCGTCCTTCCCTGGCTCGAGGAGGAGGGCTACTCCTTCGGCTTCCCGGTGCGCTGACGGCCACCGGCCTCCCGGACCGGTCCGTACCTTCCGGGCCCGGTCCCGCACCTTCCGGGCCCGGGCCCATTCCGCGTCTCCCGGCACCGTGAGCATCTTCCGGGCCCGTCCAGCACCTCCCGGGGGCCTGCCGGATCAGGATTCCGCGTCGGTCTCCGCCGAGGTCCCGGCGCCGGCAGCAGAGGCGGAGGCGGAGGCCTGGCGGTCGTCGCCGCCGCGCGGGGCCGGGACCCGCTGTGCCGGGTCGGCCCCGGCTCCGCCGTTCCCCCGGTCGACGGCCCGGCGGTCCACCGCGGCCGGCTCGGGCGGGGGTTCGGGCAGGCCCGCCGGAGGGGTGTTCCGTGTCCACTGCCCGGTGGTCCGTACGTAGCGGTGGATCACCGAGGCCGTCGCCAGCAGGAGCAGGGGCCCGGCCACCCACGGGTGCTGGGCCATCTGCAGGGGCAGCCAGCGGTAGGACAGCAGGAGCGCGGTGAAGACGACGCCGCCGCAGGCGGCCAGGAGGAGCCCGGCGCGGTCCCCGTCGCGGTCGTACGCCCGCAGGGCCGCCTCGATCGTGAGCGTGAAGACCACGCCGGCGAGGAGGTCCGCTGCGTAGTGGTAGCCGAAGCCGAGGGTCGCGCAGACCGTGGCGATCAGCCAGAACGTTCCCGCGTGACGCAGCAGGCGGGGGCCCTTGCGGGTGTGGATGAAGATCGCGGTCGCCCACGCCGTGTGCAGACTGGGCATGCAGTTGCGGGGGGTGATCCCGTCGAACGGCATGGGTTGCGGAGCGCCGACCGGTGGCAGCGTGTCCGGCCACAGCTCGGCCACGGCCCAGGGCGCGCTGGGCGGCATGTCCGGGGCCCACAGGCTGACGGCCGACCAGTACTCGGTGCCGGTTCCGTAGACGTAGAGCGGTCCGACCACCGGGTAGATCATGTAGAAGGCCGGTCCGATGAGGCCGATCACCAGGAACGTACGCACCAGGTGGTGGCGCGGGAAGCGGCGCTCGGCCGACACGTGGCGCAGTTGGTACAGCGCGACGATGACGGCGGCGACCGCGAGATTGCCGTACACGAAGTCGAGGACGTTGAAGCCGACGGCGCCGGTGGCCGTCACGACCCGGCCCACCAGCCACGACGGGTCGCCCAGCGCGTGGTCGGCGGTGGCCACGTACTGGTCGAGCACCATCGGGCGGGTCTTCGAGGTGATGAGCAGCCAGGTGTCGCCCGTCTTGCGGCCGGCCATCAGGAGCAGGGCCAGGCCGGCGCCCTTGAGCAGCAGGACCCGCTCCGGACCGGTGCGGCGGGTGACGGCGACGACCACGACGCCCAGGATCACCCACAGGGCGCCGTTGCCCACAGGGTGACCGCCGGCCGTGTCGATGCCGGCCGCCCACCGGACCACCAGGAAGGCGAGGTCGATGCCGATCGCCGTGGCCACCGCGACGCATCGCTGCCGCCAGGTGAGCACCACCAGCATCAGGGCCATGGCGGCGTACAGCATGCCGCCCGACCTGGGAGCGTGGATCACCTCCCGCGCCTGGGTGGTGATCGGCCCCGGTGTGCCGTAATGGCGCGCGGCGATCTCCAGGGCGACGAGGAATCCGGCGGTCACGAGGGCGGCCAGGATCCACAGGGCGGTCCGTGGCCGGCTCCGTGCGGAGATCTCGGATCCCTCGCGTATTCGGCGGAGCGGAAGGTTCTGCGGCGGTATGTATCTCAACTTCTGTCAGCTTTGTTCGATGGTGCCCATGTCCGGCGGGCATCGTCCCATCTTCTGGCCGGGACTGTTCCCTCCGCGTTCACCCCGCCTTCCCGCGCACGTCGTGTTCGTCGCCTGCATCGCGCATGCCGCGTCCTTTCCGTCCGCTTCGCCGGAAGCACCCCGCTCGGGAGCGGCCGCTCGCGGGTGGAACGGGAAGCGCGCGGTCCGGATCCGGATTCCACCACCACGACCTCTACATATGTGTAGAAGATAGGGTGTGGGGGACCGACCATCTGCCGAGAAGGAGTACGCAATGGGAATCTCTCTGGCCAAGGGCGGCAACGTCTCACTCAGCAAGGAGGCCCCGGGCCTGACCGCCGTACTGGTCGGTCTGGGCTGGGACGTGCGCACCACGACCGGCACCGACTACGACCTCGACGCCTCGGCGCTGCTCCTCGACGCGTCGGGCAAGGTGCCCTCGGACGGGCACTTCGTCTTCTACAACAACCTCACCAGCCCGGACGGCTCGGTCGAGCACACCGGCGACAACCTCACCGGTGAGGGCGAGGGCGACGACGAGGCGGTCAAGGTGAACCTCGCCGCCGTGCCCGGCAGTGTGGACCGGATCGTCTTCCCGGTCTCCATCCACGACGCGGAGAACCGCGGCCAGAGCTTCGGCCAGGTCCGCAACGCCTTCATCCGGGTCGTCAACCAGGCCGACAACAAGGAGATCGCCCGCTACGACCTGTCCGAGGACGCCTCGACCGAGACCGCCATGGTCTTCGGCGAGCTGTACCGCAACGGCGCCGAGTGGAAGTTCCGTGCCGTCGGACAGGGATACGCCTCGGGACTGGCCGGCATCGCCGCGGACTTCGGGGTCGGCGTCTGAGCCGGAACGGCTCGGTGGCGGGCGCC
>NZ_NEUB01001003.1:3943-7201 GCF_002910825.1 Streptomyces sp. SM1
CCCGCCATATCGGATCTTCACGGCAGCGGGCAGACTCTGGGCTGTAGTTCCACAACGGAGGATGACTTACGCATGATCACACTTACCAAGGAAGACGGACCCGCGGACCTGGACGGGGTCACCCACCTGTCCATCGGTGTCTCCTGGGATCCCACCGCCGGCAGCAGCGGCGGAGTGCTCGGCAAGCTGCGCCGCAAGACCGGCACCGACCTCGACCTGATCGCCGTCGCCATGCAGGGCCCGGACCCGGTGCGCCTCGCCGGTCTCGACTCGCTCGACCCCATGGGCAACGGCTCGCTGCTCCACAGCGGCGACAACCAGACCGGGCACGGGGACGGGGACGACGAGACGGTGACCGTCGAGTTCTCCCGGCTTCCCGGCGCCATCACGTCGATCGTGTTCGTCGCCGCCGCCTACAAGAAGGGCAGCAACTTCCAGAAGGCCCGCAACATCAGCTTCAAGGTCTACGACGCGACCGGCGGAAGCACCCAGCAGGTCGCCGACATCTGGCCCAGCCTCCTCAGCCAGGACAACGGATGTGCCGTGGCCAAGGCGGTGCGGGTCGGCAGCGCCTGGAAGCTGGAAGTGATCAACGAGACCGGCAAGATCAAGCAGGGCGACGAGCACGCCCTGATGCGCTTCGCCGTCACCAAGTAGTAAGGGGACGCGTCGACCCTCGCGCCTTTCCCGCGGTCCCGGACGCCTCCCGTGCCTGCCGGGCGCGCGCCCCGACCACGCCTCGCGTCACCCGCGCGCCCGGCCCCGCCCTGACCGTCCGCGCCCCGGCGGCGGGGACACCGGGGCCCGCCGGGCACGGCCGAGTTGCCGTGCGGGGCCGATGCGGGAAGGTAGGGAAGTAGCCCCGCGAAGGGAGCTTGCGGTGACAGGGTTTCCGGTCGACGACACCGCGGTGCTGAACGCGCTGTTCGCCGACTCGCCCCAGAGTCTGTTCGTCTTCGACGCCGAGCGGAAGGTCACCCGCTACAACCCGGCCGGACGGGGAGTACGGGGCCTGCCCGCCGGGGACGTCATCGGCCACGTCGTCGACGACTTCGTCCCCGAGTTCGGGGCGGGTCAGCTCAGGAAGCTGATCGAGGACGCCCTCACCACGGGCGAGCCGCTGCGCGGCCGGCTGGTCCGCGGGCGGGCGCCGTCGGACCCGCGGCGCACCCTCGCCGTCGAGGTGTCCCTCTTCCCGCTGCCCGGCCGGAACGGCGACGTCCCCGGCCTGGTGGGCGTCGTCGAGGACGTGACCGAGAGGCAGGCCGCGGCGGACCGCCTCGCCGTGCTCAGTGCGGTGCACGCGGCCGTCGGCTCCACCCTTGAGGTACGCACCACGGCCGAGGAACTGGTGCACGCGCTGGTGCCCGCCTTCGCCGACGCGGCGAGCGTCGACCTGCTGGAGGACGGTCCCGCCGGAAGTCCGCGCCGGAGCGGTCCCGTACCGACGGACGTCCCGCTGCGCCGGACCGCCTTCGCGCCCGCGACCGTCGAGACGAGCAGGAAGCAGGGCGACAGCCGCCCCTTTCCCTTCCCCACCCCGTTCACCCAGGCTCTCAACGACACCCAGGCCCGTGTCGTACAGGTCTCCGCGGACGATCCCTGGCTCTCGGCCGACCGGGACGGCTTCAGACCTCTGATCGCGGCGGACGTCCGCTCCATGATCGTCGCCCCGCTCATGGCGCGCGGCACCGTGCTGGGCCTGCTGACCCTGTACCGCAACCGGACCGACCTCTTCGAGGAGGCGGACCTGGACGTCGCCCGGCAGGCGGCCGGCACCGCGTCCGCGCACCTGGACAACGCGCGCAGCTACCGCCGCGAGCACACCGTGGCCTCCGCGCTGCAACGCCGGCTGCAGCCCGGGGAGATGCCGCGTCTGTCGGCGGTGGACGACGCCCGGCAGGGGCGGGTGGTCAGAGGTGGGGGCCGGGTGGGTTGGGGCGGGTGAGGCCGAGGTCGTAGGCGAGGATCGTGGCCTGGACCCGGTCGCGCAGCCCCAGTTTGCGCAGCAGCGCGTTGACGTGGGACTTCACGGTGCCGACGGTGATGCCGAGGTGGGCGGCGATCTCCGTGTTGTTGAGGCCGGTGGCGACCAGGGCGAGGACGCCCCGCTCCCGGTCGGTCAGGCTGTCCAGTCCGCCGGGGGCTCTCTCCCCCGGGGTCCCCCCGGCCGCCCCGGACGCGTAGTGGCCGATCAGACGGCGGGTCGCGGACGGGGCGAGGACGCTCTCGCCCGCGGCCACCACCCGGATGCCCTGCAGCAGTTCATCGGCGTACACGTCCTTGAGGAGGAAGCCGGACGCACCGGACCGCAGCGCGTCGAAGACGTAGGCGTCGAGGTCGAAGGTGGTCAGCACCAGCACGCGGGGGGCGTCCGGGCGTCCGGGCGCCCGGTGATGATCCCGGGTGGCGGCGATGCCGTCCAGTTCGGGCATCCGTAACGTCCATGACGACCACGTCGGGCGCCAGCTCCTCGGCCAGCCGCACCGCTTCGGCCCCGTCGGCGGCCTCGCCGACGACCGTCATGTCCTCCTCGGCGTCGATCACGGCGGCGAACCCCGCCCGTACGATGCCCTGGTCGTCGGCGACCAGCACCCTGAGACTCATCGTTCCCGCTCCTTCCCGCCGCCCGCGGTGAGCGGCAGCCGGAGGCGGACCGTGTCCGCGGGCCCGGTGCTCAGGGTGCCCTCCAGCACCGCGAGCCGGGCCGCCAGCCGCTCCCGTACGGCCGGGTGGGCGGCGGGCGCGATCCCGGTGGCCGTGATCGTCAACGTATCCTCCGCGGTGTCGAGTTCGAGTACCGCGGGCTGGTCGTCACCGGTGGCGAGGAGGGTCTCGGCGGCGTGGTAGGCGGCCAGGTCGACGGCGGTGGGCAGGTGGTCCGGTACGCGGTCGGTGAGGCGTATCCGCACCTCGCGGCCGGTGGCCCGGCACTGGCGGGCGAGCAGGTCCAGCGCCTGGAGGGTGGGCTGCGGGCGCAGTTCGCGCTCCGCCTCGCCCTCCCGGACGGTGTCGAGCAGGGCGCGCATCGCGGCCAGCGCCTCACGGGCGCGTTCCGTGGTCGCGTCCAGCCGCCCCGCCTCCGCCTCCGCGACCATGTCGGCGGTGCGTGCCAGCACGGTGGTCTCCAGCCCGCCGGCGATGCGGCGGCGCTCCGCCCAGGCGTCCCTCCTCGGTCCAGGCGGCGAGGCGTCTGTCCCGGCTGCCCCGGGTCCTGCAGCCGGGAGACCGCACCCACCTGGCGGTCCGCGGCGAACG
>NZ_NEUB01001004.1 GCF_002910825.1 Streptomyces sp. SM1
GCTGGCGCCGCTGGACTCCGTCGTGGAGGCTCGTGACCGGGCTGTGCATCGCGTTCTTCGGAAGCCTGGTCGCCGTGGCGGGCATCGGGTACGCGATGGTGAGCGTGCCGGACGAGGGGCACGCTGCGGCGACGTCCGAGAACAACGTCTATTACTGGGCCGACAGCAAGCAGATGGTCGCCACGGGCAGCGGCCAGAACCGGCAGAACGTCACGATCGACCGCATCCCCGACGCCATGAAGTGGGCGGTCATCTCGGCCGAGAACAAGAGCTTCTACGACGACTCGGGCATCGACCCCATGGGTATCGCCCGGGCGCTCGGCAACATGGCCACGGGTGGTGACACGCAGGGTGGCTCGACGATCACCCAGCAGTTCGTCAAGAACACGTACCTGACCCAGGACCAGACGGTCTCCCGGAAGTTCAAGGAGATGTTCATCTCGATCAAGGTGGGCACGAAGCTCTCCAAGGACGAGATCCTCCAAGGCTACCTGAACACCTCGTACTACGGCCGTGGCGCCTACGGCATCCAGGCCGCCGCCCAGACGTACTACGGCAAGGACGCGGTCAAGCTCACACCGAGCGAGTGCGCTTTCCTCGCCGCCCTGCTCAAGGGCCCGACGTACTACGACCCCGCGGGCAACCAGAGCCTCGACAAGTCGGCCAGTGCCGAGGCCAACCGCGAACGTTCCGAGGAACGCTGGGGCTGGATCCTCGAGCAGATGCACGCCGACGAGCACCTCACGGACGCCGAGTACCAGAAGGCGACCGCGAAGTACCCGATGCCCCAGGGCCGCAAGGCGACCAAGGGCATGACCGGCCAGATCAGCTATCTCGTCGACACGGCCAAGCGGTACGTCCTGAAGAACTCCGACATCACGGAGGCGCAGTTCGACCAGGGCGGCTACCAGATCCACACGACCTTCGAGAAGGACAAGGTCGACGCGCTCGCCAAGGCCGTCAAGAAGGTCGAGAAGGAGAACATCGATCCGAAGCGCGAGCTGGACAAGCACGTCCAGTTCGGTGCGGCGACCGTGAAACCCAACGACGGTGCGATCGTCGCGCTCTACGGCGGTGCCGGCTTCGAGAACGGCCACTTCAACAACAACGCGGACACCTCGGGCATCCCCGTCGGTTCGACGTGGAAGCCGTTCGTGATGGCAGCCGCGATGCAGCACGGCACCTACCAGACCGAGGGTGAGGGTGTCTCGCCGCTGAGCAAGTACAACGGCGACGACCACCTGAAGGTCAGGAACAACGACGGCTCCTTCGTCCTCAAGAAGGACAACACGCCCTTCTTCCAGGAGAACGAGAGCGACTACCCGTGGGGCTACATCACCTTGCGCAAGGCGATGGAGCAGTCGGTCAACACCCCGTTCGTGCAGCTCGGCATGGACGTGGGGATGAAGAACGTGGCGGACGTCGCCGAGAGGTCCGGCATCCTCAAGGACAGCTTCGCCGGGCTGAACGCGTCGTTCGCGCTCGGTACCTCGACTCCCAGCGCGATCCGCATGGCCGACTCCTACGCGACCTTCGCGGCGTCCGGTAGGCAGGCCGACCCGTACTCGGTGACATCCGTCAAGGTCAAGGGGACGGAGCTGCCCGGCTTCGAGAAGCCGCGGATCAAGCAGGCCATGCCCGAGAACGTGGCGAACAACATCACCGACCTGCTCGAGAACGTGATCGAGAACGGCACCGCCAAGCACGCGCTGGAACTGGGACGTACGGCCGCCGGCAAGACGGGTACGACCGACGAGAACAAGTCCGCCTGGTTCGTCGGCTACACCAAGCAGCTGTCGACCGCGGTCACGATGTTCCGTGAGGACCCCAAGAGTCACAAGCTGCTCTCCATGAACGGCACGGCGGGCAAGGACTCGATCCACGGTGGTGACATCCCCACGGAGGTGTGGACCGAGTTCATGAAGGCCGCGCTGAAGGGCGAGCCGGACGCCGAGTTCCCCAAGGCCGAGAAGATCGGCGAGATCGCGGACGGGATCGGCGCGCCCGCCCCGACCCCGAGCGCCACGCAGACCGAGGAGGCGACTCCCTCGGCACCTCCGTCGCCCACGAAGCCCGAGACCCCCACCACCCCGCCGGCGCCCACGCAGACGGAATCCTGCGGTCCCTTCGACTTCCGCTGTGAGGACGACGAGGACGATTCGGGCGGCACCGGTCCGGGCGGCATGGACAGCGGTGGCACGGACGGAGGCGGGAGCTCTTCACCCGATCCCACGAGCTCCGACGACACCGGGAGCAGCAGAGGAAATGGCAACGGTGGTTTCCTCGGCGGTTCGGACGGTTAGCAGGCCTGTCGCCCGAGATGGGTGTTTCACGTGAAACACGGGCTGCCGTACCCGCCGGGTACGGCAGCCCTCGGCGTATCCCCGTCCAGGTACGGCAGGATGTGCGGCATGCCCAGTGGAGAATCGACGCAAGCGAGCGTCCACGAGCCGGAGCCGGTGCGGCCGACCGAGGAGGACCGGGTCGCCGCGGCCGGCAGCGAGCTGATCGGCGGTCCGCTCGGGCGACGCGCCCTGACCGGAAGGTCCTGGTGGTCCCCGGTGCGGGTGATCGCGCTCGTGGCGATCGGCATGTTCGCGCTCGGCCTGGTGCAGAAGGCGCCGTGCTACAACGGCGCCTGGTTCTTCGGCGCCAGCTCCCAGTACACACACGCCTGCTACTCGGACATCCCGCACCTCTATCAGGGGCGCGGCTTCGCCGACGGGCTGGTGCCGTACTTCGACAAGCTCCCCGGGGACATGCAGTACCTCGAGTACCCGGTGCTCACCGGCGTCTTCATGGAGGTCGCAGCGTGGCTCACGCCCGGCAGCGGCAGCATCCAGGACCAGGAGCAGTGGTACTGGATGGTCAACGCCGGGATGCTCATGGCGTGCGCGGCCGTCATCGCCGTCTGCGTGGCACGTACACACGCCCGGCGCCCCTGGGACGGTCTGCTGGTCGCGCTCGCGCCCGCCTTCGCGCTGACCGCGACCATCAACTGGGACCTGCTGGCGGTCGCTCTCACGGCCGCCGCGATGCTGATGTGGTCGCGAGGGCGTTCCCTCGCCTTCGGCGTCCTCCTGGGCCTTGCCACGGCCGCCAAGTTCTATCCCGCGCTGCTGCTCGGGCCGCTGCTGGTGTTGTGCTGGCGCGCGGGCCGGTGGCGGCAGTACGGTACGGCCCTCGCCGGAGCGGCCGTCGCCTGGCTGGTCGTGAACGGACCCGTCATGCTGTTCGCCTTCGACGGCTGGTCGAAGTTCTACACGTTCAGCCAGGAACGGGGCGTCGACTTCGGATCCTTCTGGCTGATCCTGGCGCAGAACTCGGACGACCCGCTGAGCACCGACACGGTCAACACACTCGCCACGCTGCTGATGCTGCTGTGCTGCGGGTGCGTCGCGGCACTCGCCGTCACGGCTCCCCGCCGGCCGCGCTTCGCCCAGCTCGCCTTCCTGATCGTCGCGGCGTTCGTCCTCACCAACAAGGTCTACTCACCGCAGTACGTCCTGTGGCTGGTGCCGCTGGCGGCCCTTGCCCGGCCGAAGTGGCGGGACTTCCTCATCTGGCAGACCTGTGAGGTGGCGTACTTCGTCGGCATCTGGATGTACCTCGCGTACACGACCAGCGGTGACGCCCACAAGGGCCTGCCCGTCGACGGCTACCACTGGGTCATCGGCATGCATCTGCTGGGGACGCTCTACCTGTGTGTCATGGTCGTGCGCGACATCCTGATGCCGGAGCGGGATCCGGTGCGCCGGTCCGGTGACGACGACCCTTCGGGCGGTGTGCTCGACGGGGCCGAGGACGCCTTCGTGCTCGGCCCCGCGAGCCGTCCGGCGCGGCACGTGGCCCAGTTCGAAGGACCCAGGGTCGAGTGGGGTGGGACGGGACCCGCGGGCGGTTCGCTCTGAGCGAACGCTCGCCGCATGGCGCCCTTCCGGGGCACGCGCGGGGCGGACGCAGCACGCAGAAAGGCCGGGCACGGGAGATCCGTGCCCGGCCTTCGCGCTGTCAGCGGTCGACGAGCCGGTCGAACTGGGTCGTGGTGTGCCGGAGATGGGCCACCAGCTCCTCGCCGACCTGCGGCTCCGGCGCGTCCGAGGGTACGAAGAGAATCGACACCTGCATGTGCGGCGGCTCGGCGAACCAGCGCTGCTTGCCGCCCCAGACGAACGGCGCGAGGTTCCGGTTGACCGTGGCCAGGCCGGCCCGGGCGACGCCCTTGGCGCGCGGCATGACCCCGTGCAGGGCCTTGGGGGCCTCCAGGCCCACTCCGTGCGACGTGCCGCCCGCCACGACCACCAGGTAGCCGTCCGAGGCCGCCTTCTGCTGCCGGTAGCCGAACCGGTCCCCCTTGGCGACGCGAGTGACGTCCAGGACCGCGCCCCGGTACTCGGTCGCCTCGTGGTCGCCCAGCCACAGCCGGGTGCCGATCCGGGCGCGGAAGCGGGTCTGCGGGAACTGCTGCTGCAGTCGCAGGAGTTCGTCGGCCTTGAGATGGCTCACGAACATCGTGTGCAGGGGGAGACGAGCCGCCCGGAGGCGGTCCATCCAGCCGATGACCTCCTCGACGGCGTCCGAGCCGTCCGTGCGGTCCAGCGGCAGATGGATGGCGAAGCCCTCCAGCCGCACGTTCTCTATCGCGGAGTGGAGCTGGGCCAGGTCCTGCTCGCTGACGCCGTGCCGCTTCATCGAGGACATCACCTCGATGACCACACGGGCACCGACCAGGCCGTACACGCCGTCGACCGACGACACGGAGCGGATGACCCGGTCGGGCAGCGGTACCGGTTCCTCACCCCGCCGGTACGGCGTCAGTACCAGCAGATCACCACCGAACCAGTCCTTGATCCGGGCGGCCTCGTACGTCGTGCCGACGGCGAGGACGTCCGAGCCCAGCCGGGTGGCTTCCTCGGCGAGGCGCTCGTGGCCGAAGCCGTAGCCGTTGCCCTTGCAGACCGGGACCAGTCCCGGGAACTGCTCCTGCACGTGCTTGTGATGCGCCCGCCAGCGCGCGGTGTCGACGTAGAGCGTGAGCGCCATGGCCGGACCTGGAACCTTTCTCGTGGCTGCGGTGTATCAAAGGTATGGGAGCCAACGAAGCCGTCGGGGCCGCGAAGACGAAGACCGTGACGAAGAAACGGGTCAGCGGCGCGACATGTAGATGTCGAGCGCCTTGTGGAGCAGCTTGTTCAGCGGGAAGTCCCATTCGCCGAGGTACTCGGCGGCCTGGCCGCCCGTGCCCACCTTGAACTGGATCAGGCCGAAGAGGTGGTCGGTCTCGTCCAGCGAGTCGGAGATGCCACGCAGGTCGTAGACGGTGGCGCCGAGCGCGTAGGCGTCTCGCAGCATCCGCCACTGCATCGCGTTCGAGGGCCTGACCTCACGGCCGATGTTGTCGGAGGCACCGTAGGAGTACCAGACGTGCCCGCCGACGATCAGCATCGTCGCGGCGGAGAGGTTCACGCCGTTGTGCCGGGCGAAGTACAGCCGCATGCGGTTGGGGTCCTCGGTGTTGAGGGCCGTCCACATGCGCTGGAAGTACGACAGCGGGCGGGGCCGGAAGTGGTCGCGCACGGCCGTGATCTCGTACAGCCGCTGCCACTCGGGCAGATCGTTGTAGCCGCCCTGGACGACCTCGACGTCGGCCTTCTCCGCCTTCTTGATGTTGCGGCGCCACAGCTGGTTGAAGTTCTTGTGGACCTCTTCCAGGGAGCGGTTGGCCAGCGGCACCTGGTAGACGTAGCGGGGCTGGACGTCACCGAAGCCGGCGCCGCCGTCCTCGCCCTGCTGCCAGCCCATGCGGCGCAGCTTGTCGGCGACCTCGAAGGCGCGGGGCTCGATGAAGTCGGCCTCGATATCGCGCAGCCGCTTCACGTCCTGGTCCTGGATGCCCCTCTTGATGGTCGTGGCCTCCCAACGCCGGATGATCACCGGCGGGCCCATCTTCACGGAGAAGGCACCCTGCTGCTTCAGGTGCGCGAGCATGGGCTCGATCCACTCCTGAAGATTCGGCGAGAACCAGTTGATGACCGGGCCCTCGGGGAGATAGGCGAGGTACCGCTTGATCTTGGGCAGCTGCCGGTAGAGGACAAGTCCGGCCCCGACCAGCTCACCGGTCCGGTCGTCGAACCAGCCGAGGTTCTCCGAGCGCCATTCCGCTTTGACATCAGCCCAGGCCGGGACCTGCATGTGACTCGCCGACGGCAGGCTCTGGATGTAGGCCAGATGCTGCTCACGGCTGATGGTCCTCAGGGTCAGGCTCATTCGGGGCGCTCCTCGGGCTGGTGTGTCCCCATGGGTTCAGGGGCTCCGGCTCTCGCGCGAAGCCTACTGCGCCCGGGGGGCGCCCCGGTTGGGCGCACGGGCCTTCGCCCCGGCCGGTCGCCGGCCGGGGCGTTCGACGATGTTCAGGAGGGGGTGGTGCCCGGTGTCAGTCGACGAGTCCGCCGAAGAGGCCGCCGTGTGCCATGCCCAGGAAGAACCCGACCGCCGAGGCACCGAGACCCAGGATGAGGCCGAAGCGCTCGCGCGTGGTCACCGAGATCCACTGGCCGTACGCGCCGGTGAGGATTCCCAGCAGCCCGGTCCAGGAGCTGAGCAGGTGCAGATGGTGGAACATCGCCGTGATGAAGGACGTCAGGCCCAGCACCAGGGTCACCGCGAGCAGGGTGTCCTGGAGCGGGTGGGGTTTGCCGTCCGTGGCGAAAAGGCCTCCGGCGGTGTTGGGTCGCAATGCCTGTGCCATGGGCACCTCCTGCGAAAGGCGGCGGATCGTAGCGCCGTACACACCCGATGTGTACAGATTGACGCTCCTCACGGCCGGATTTCAACCGGAAGCCGCTGTGCGGGTACTCTGTAGCGTCTGCACCGGTGTCTGTCCGGACAGACACCGGACAGGAGCAGGGCAGGACCACGGTCCGTCCCCGCCGGTCCGGGAAACCGCCGCCCGACCTCGATTGTCAGTGGCGGCTGTTTTACTGACAGGCATCGTTGCGCAACGCATCACGACCCTCCTGCCACGGAACGACCGTGGCCGCTGAGTCCAAAGGAGGTGGGTTCCACATGCGTCACTACGAGGTGATGGTCATCCTCGACCCCGATCTCGAGGAGCGTGCTGTCTCCCCGCTGATCGAGAACTTCCTCTCTGTCGTCCGTGACGGCGGCGGAAAGGTCGAGAAGGTCGACACCTGGGGCCGTCGTCGTCTCTCGTACGAGATCAAGAAGAAGCCCGAGGGCATCTACTCGGTCATCGACCTGCAGGCCGAGCCTGCGGTCGTCAAGGAGCTCGACCGCCAGATGAACCTGAACGAGTCGGTCCTCCGGACCAAGGTCCTCCGTCCCGAGATGCACTGAGCTCTTCCGCTCAGCTGATCTCGGGATCCGAGTAGCAGCACAAGCAGCCAGCAGCAAACCCGCCGAGAGGTTCCCCCATGGCAGGCGAGACCGTCATCACGGTCGTCGGCAATCTTGTCGACGACCCCGAGCTGCGCTTCACCCCGTCCGGTGCGGCCGTCGCGAAGTTCCGTGTCGCGTCGACCCCCCGCACCTTCGACCGTCAGACCAACGAGTGGAAGGACGGCGAGAGCCTGTTCCTGACCTGCTCGGTCTGGCGTCAGGCGGCGGAGAACGTCGCCGAGTCGCTCCAGCGAGGCATGCGCGTCATTGTGCAGGGCCGGCTGAAGCAGCGGTCCTACGAGGACCGTGAGGGCGTCAAGCGCACGGTCTACGAGCTGGACGTCGAGGAAGTCGGCGCCAGCCTGCGCAACGCCACGGCCAAGGTCACCAAGACCACCGGCCGCGGTGGCCAGGGCGGCTACAGCGGTGGCCAGGGTGGCGGTGGCGGTGGCGCCCAGGGTGGCGGCGGCTGGGGCGGCGGCCCCGGTGGCGGCCAGCAGGGCGGCGGTGCTCCCGCGGACGACCCGTGGGCGACCGGTGCTCCCGCCGGTGGCCAGCAGGGTGGTGGCGGCGGCTGGGGCGGTGGCTCCGGCGGCAGTGGCAGCGGCAGCGGCGGCGGCTACTCGGACGAGCCCCCCTTCTAGGTGGGCCGTACCCACACTTCTTGATCACACAGGAGAAACACCATGGCGAAGCCGCCTGTGCGCAAGCCTAAGAAGAAGGTCTGCGCATTCTGCAAGGACAAGGTCACGTACGTGGACTACAAGGACACGAACATGCTGCGGAAGTTCATTTCCGACCGCGGCAAGATCCGTGCCCGCCGCGTGACCGGCAACTGCACGCAGCACCAGCGTGACGTCGCCACGGCCGTCAAGAACAGCCGTGAGATGGCGCTGCTGCCCTACACCTCCACCGCGCGATAAGGGAAGGGTGACCGACAGATGAAGATCATCCTCACCCACGAGGTCTCCGGCCTCGGTGCCGCGGGCGACGTCGTCGACGTCAAGGACGGTTACGCTCGCAACTACCTGGTTCCGCGGAAGCTCGCGATCCGCTGGACCAAGGGTGGCGAGAAGGACGTCGAGCAGATCCGTCGTGCTCGCAAGATCCACGAGATCCAGACCATCGAGCAGGCCAACCAGGTGAAGGCCCAGCTCGAGGGCGTCAAGGTCCGTCTGGCCGTCCGCTCCGGCGACGCCGGTCGTCTCTTCGGCTCCGTCACCCCGGCCGACATCGCTTCCGCGATCAAGGCTGCGGGCGGTCCCGAGGTCGACAAGCGCCGCATCGAGCTGGGCGCGCCGATCAAGACGCTGGGCGCCCATGAGACGTCCGTGCGTCTGCACCCCGAGGTGGCCGCCAAGGTCAACCTCGAGGTCGTCGCCGGCTGAATGCCGCGCTCGCTGACGCAGTGAGCCAGTGAGTACATGGGGGCCACACCCTTCCGGGTGTGGCCCCCATGTCCTTGTTTCACGTGAAACGGTCAGCGTGCGGCGCCCGTGACGATCCAGCGGCCCGAGCGGGTACGGAACCACAGGGTCAGCATGCGCACGCCCATCATGAGCGTCATCGTCGCCCACAGCGCGGTGAGCCCTCCCCCGAGAGAGGGGATCAGCAGGGCGACCGGAGCGAACACGGCGAGGGTCAGCAGCATGGCCCAGGCCAGATACGGCCCGTCACCGGCGCCCATCAGCACCCCGTCCAGAACGAAGACGATGCCGCAGATGGGCTGGCACAACGCCACGATCACCAGTGCGGGCAGAGCCGCCTCCTTGACTGTGGCGTCGCTGGTGAACAGTGGCAGGAACACCGGCCGGGCGAGTATCACCAGTGCACCGAGAACGACACCCGCGGCTATCCCCCACTGGACCATGCGACGGCACACCTCGCGTGCACCCTGGGCGTCGCCGGCCCCCAGATAGCGACCGATGATGGCCTGCCCGGCGATGGCGATGGCGTCCAGGGCGAACGCGAGCAGACTCCAGAGGGAGAGGATGATCTGGTGGGCCGCGATGTCGGAGTCACCCAGGCGGGCGGCGACGGCTGTCGCGATCATCAGGATGGCGCGGAGGGAGAGAGTGCGCACCAGCAGGGGGACACCCGCCTGGGCCGATGCCCTGATTCCGGCGGAGTCCGGGCGGAGCGAGGCCCCGTGTCTGCGTGCTCCCCGGACCACCACGGTCAGGTAGACCGCGGCCATGCCCCACTGCGCGATGACGGTGCCCCAGGCGGAGCCGGCGATGCCCAGGCCGGCGCCGTAGACGAGCGCGACATTGAGAACACCGTTGGTCACGAAGCCCCCGATGGCGACGTACAGAGGTGTCTTGGTGTCCTGGAGACCGCGCAGAACACCGGTCGCGGCGAGTACGACGAGCATCGCCGGTATGCCGAACGTGGAGATCCGCAGGTACGTGATCGCGTAGGGAGCCGCTGTGTCGGAGGCGCCGAAGAGGTCCACGAGGGCGGGCGCCGTGGGCAGGACGACGGCGATGACGGCGGTACCGAGAAGCAGCGCCAGCCAGATGCCGTCCATGCCCTGGCGGATGGCCGAGGCGAGGTCGCCGGCTCCGACGCGGCGGGCGACGGCTGCTGTCGTGGCATAGGCCAGGAAGACGAAGACGCTGACGGCGGCCATCAGCAGGGCCGAGGCGATACCGAGCCCGGCGAGCTGTGCTGTGCCGAGATGGCCGACGATGGCGCTGTCCGCCATGACGAACAGCGGCTCGGCGACAAGCGCACCGAAGGCCGGCACGGCCAGCAGGACGATCTCTCGGTCATGCTGCCGCCGAGCGGCTCCGGCGCGAGCGGGGGCCTGTGTCATGTGCACCAATCTATCTGTCCACAGGTAAGAGACGCAAAGCCTTAGGGACCCTTACTTCGTGGCGCAGGGTGTGTGTTTGCGTACACCGCATGAGCCGATCTTGATCCGAGTGGGGAAGTTTTTCTTCTACACAGCCAGTGGACGGCAAACAGGCAGGTCAAAGGCGTCCATGGAGGGGAGGTCGGGGCTTGTTCACAGGGCTGTCCACCGGCTCGTGCACAGGTTTTGCGGAGTTCTCCACAGCATTGGGCCGGTCGTCCACATGGCCTGTGGATAACCAGATTGGCTGACGGTGCCGACGGGCCTACGGTGGTCCGGCGCCCGCTCCGTCCACCGGTTTCACAAAGGCCGCAAAACCGGCGCGTGACAAACGGAGTTGGGCGTCTTATTTGTCAGTGCCGTGCCGTAGAACAGAGAGGCACGGCGAGGTCCGCTCGGCGGACGGGAGGAGGTAGCTCGGTGAGCATTTCCGAGCCCTTGGACGACCCGTGGGCCGACAGCGGTCCCAGTGATCGTCTGCCCGCTTCCCGCCGTCGCGACGACCGGGGCCGGGGCCGCGACGAGCAGCACGACCGCGGCCGGGACAACGACGGGTGGGACGGCGGCGGAGCCGCGTTCGAAAGAGTGCCGCCACAGGACCTCGACGCCGAGCAGTCCGTCCTGGGCGGCATGCTGCTGTCCAAGGACGCCATCGCCGACGTGGTCGAGATCCTCAAGGGCCACGACTTCTACAAGCCGGCCCACGAGACCGTCTACACCGCCATCCTCGACGTCTACGCCAAGGGTGAGCCGGCCGATCCGATCACGATCGGCGCGGAGCTGACCAAGCGCGGCGAGATCAACAAGGTCGGCGGGGCCTCGTATCTGCACAACCTCGTCCAGACGGTCCCCACGGCGGCGAACGCGGCGTACTACGCGGAGATCGTGCACGAGCGTGCCGTACTGCGCCGCCTGGTCGAGGCAGGCACGCGCATCACCCAGATGGGATACGCGGCCGACGACGACGTGGACGAGATCGTCAACCGCGCGCAGGCGGAGATCTACGCGGTCACCGAACAGCGCACCAGCGAGGACTACCTGCCGCTCGGCGACATCATGGAGGGCGCCCTCGACGAGATCGAGGCGATCGGATCGCGCAGCGGCGAGATGACCGGAGTACCCACCGGGTTCACCGACTTCGACTCGCTCACCAACGGGCTGCACCCCGGGCAGATGATCGTCATCGCCGCGCGTCCCGCGATGGGCAAGTCGACGCTCGCCCTGGACTTCGCCCGGGCCGCGTCCATCAAGAACAACCTGCCCAGCGTCATCTTCTCGCTCGAGATGGGGCGCAACGAGATCGCGATGCGCCTGCTGTCCGCCGAAGCCCGTGTCGCCCTGCACCACATGCGTTCCGGCACGATGACCGACGAGGACTGGACGCGTCTGGCGCGCCGGATGCCGGATGTCTCGGCGGCACCGCTCTACATCGACGACTCCCCGAACCTGTCGATGATGGAGATCCGCGCCAAGTGCCGGCGCCTGAAGCAGCGCAACGATCTGAAGCTGGTCGTCATCGACTACCTCCAGCTGATGCAGTCCGGCGGTTCCAAACGCGCCGAGAGCCGTCAGCAGGAGGTCTCGGACATGTCCCGTAACCTCAAGCTGCTCGCCAAGGAGCTCGAGGTCCCGGTCATCGCGCTCTCCCAGCTCAACCGTGGCCCCGAGCAGCGCACCGACAAGAAGCCGATGGTCTCCGACCTGCGTGAGTCGGGCTCCATCGAGCAGGACGCCGACATGGTCATCCTGCTGCACCGCGAGGACGCCTACGAGAAGGAGTCTCCCCGCGCGGGTGAGGCCGACCTGATCGTGGCCAAGCACCGAAACGGTCCGACGGCGACGATCACGGTGGCCTTCCAGGGCCACTACTCGCGCTTCGTCGACATGGCGCAGACCTGACCGGTCGTCACGCGGGTACCCGGTTCCCGTGCCGGGACGTCACGGGCGGTGCCGGAACCGGGTCGGTTCCGGCACCGGGACCTGAGAAGGCGCGGCCCCACGGCACGGCTCAGATGATCAGGACTCGGCGGCCGGGCGTGTGACCGGCGCGGCTGTCGACGTGGGCCGCCGCGGCCTCGGCCAGCGAGTACGACTTCTCGACCGGGATGTGGAGCCGGCCCCGCGAGATCAGGTCGACGGTCTCGGCGAGTGCCGCCGGCATGCTTCCGGCCGCACCGGAGAACCGGGCACCGAACTCCGGCGCACCGGGATCGGCGATGGAGACGACCTTCTCCGGGCTCCCGGTCAGTTCGACCAGCTCGCGGATGATGCCGGAGCCGGCCAGATCGAGAGCCGTGTCGACGTCTCCGAGCCGTCGAACCCGCTCGACCCAGCCCTCGCCGTACGTCGTGGCGACGGCGCCGAGACTGCGCAGATACTCCTGGTTCGCCGCACCGGCGGTGCCGATCACCGTGATGCCGCGGTCACGGGCGATCTGCAGCACCGCCGATCCGATTCCCCCGGACGCGCCGCTGACCAGGAGCGTCTGTCCGGGCCGCACGCCGACCTCGCGCAGGACGCGCAGCGCGGTCTCCATCACGGAGGGGTAGCCCGCCGCCTCTTCGAACGACAGCCCCGCGGGCATCCGGGCCCAGGCCGAGAGCACGGCGGTCTCGGCGTAGGTGCTGGAGCCCTCGCCGAACACCCGGTCACCGACCTCGACCCCTACGACACCCTCGCCGACCTCGTCCACCACCCCCGCGGCGTCCAGCCCGACCCCGGAGGGCAGCTCGACCGGATGGGCCCCCAGGACCTGGCCCTCACGGATTCTCCAGTCGACGGGATTCACACCCGCCGCCCGTACGGCGATGCGTATGTGGCCGGGACCCGCGTGGGGCTCCTCGGCATCGACAAGCTGCAGGACGTCCGGACCGCCGAACTCGGCGAGGCTCACTTTCTTCATGCCGGCAATCTAACACTAACAGTTAGTGTTTTATAACGGGTATGTTTTCGCACCTGATAGCCTGCGTCCATGACCGTGCAGTCCGGACGCCGTGAGCGCAAGAAGGCAGCGACTCGCCAGAAGATCGCCGACACCGCGCTGCGGCTCTTCCTGGAGCGCGGTTACGACGCGGTGGGCATCCGTGACGTGGCCGCCGAGGCCGACGTCGCCGTCACCACGCTCTTCTCCCACTTCGCCTCGAAAGAGGCCCTGGTGTTCGAGCAGGACGAGGACTTCGAGCAGCGCCTCACCCGGGCGGTCACCGGCCGGGCGCCGCACGAGCCGCTCATCCCCGCGCTGCGCCGGGAGGTCCTGGCCCTGGTGCGGCACTGCACCGCGGACAGCGCTGCCCCGGTCTGGCGCATGATCGACACGTCTCCCGCCCTGCGGAAGTACGAGGAGTCGGTCCGCATGCGTCACGCGGACGCGCTGGCCACGGCCATCGCCGCCGACCCCGGCCCGACCCGGAGCGAAACCGCCGCCCGTGCCATCGCGAGGTTCGTGATCGACGCCTACTCGCTGGCCCGCGAAGCGGCCGACCCGCAGGCCGCCCTGGACGAGATCTTCCCCATGATCGAGGCGGCGTGGCAGGTCACCTCACCCTCTGCGAACGATCCTGGCCCGGCAACCGTGCTGGACTGAGGTCATGACAACGCCTGAAGAAGAACTGCTGCCCGGAACCCGACGCGCCCTGCTGCACCGGATCGCGGTGGCCCAGAGCGAAGGGCGTACACCCTCGCTGGTCGCGGCCGTGGGGCGGGGCGGCAAGACGGTCTGGACCGGGGCACGGCCCGCGGTGGGCGGAGACGCCCCGGACGAGAACGTGCAGTACCGGATCGGTTCGATCACCAAGACCTTCACCGCCGTCCTGGTGCTCCGACTGCGCGACGCGGGTGTGCTGGATCTCTCCGATCAGCTGGACAGACACCTGCCGGGTACGGGTGTGGGTGAGGCGACGATCGCCGAACTGCTCTCCCACAGTGGTGGGCTGGCCGCCGAGACTCCGGGCCCCTGGTGGGAGCGGACTCCCGGCTCCCTGCGGCCCGGCCTCGCCGATGTGCTGGGCGAACGGCCACTGGTGCACCCCAGGGGACGCCGGTTCCACTACTCGAACCCCGGATACGCGTTGCTCGGCGCCCTGGTCGAGAAGCTCCGCGGTGCCCCGTGGGAAGAGGTTCTTCGGCGGGAGGTGCTGGAACCGTTGGGCCTGCACCGCACGAGCGGGCAACCCCGGACGCCGCATGCGGGTGGCTGGGCGGTGCACCCGTGGGCGGACGTGATGCTGCGCGAGCCGCTCGAGGATCTCGGGACGATGGCACCCGCTGGTCAGCTGTGGTCCACCGCCGGTGACTTGTCGCGCTTCGCAGCCTTCCTGACCCGGGGGGACGAGCGAGTGCTGAGTGCTGAGTCCCTTCGGGAGATGAGGGTCCCGGCCACACCGGTCGCGGCGGCGGACGTGGCCGACGGCTATGCGTACTGCCTGGGTCTTGAGCTTCGTCACCAGCACGGACGTGCACTCGTCGGGCACACGGGATCGCTTCCGGGCTTCCTCGCCTGTCTCACCGTCAGCGTGGCTGACGACGTGAGCGCGGTCGTCCTCGCCAATTGCACCTCAGGACCTGCGCCGTTCACGGTCGCCGCCGATCTCGTCCGGATCGTCGCTCAGGCTGAACCGCGTATCCCGGCTCCCTGGCAGCCGTCGCGGGAGGCCGATCCGTCGGTGCTGGAGCTGGTGGGCCAGTGGTACTGGGGGACGTACGCCTTCGCGCTGCGACTCTCGGGCGACGGGGTCGTCTCGTTGGAGCGTTTGTCCGGCAACGGCCGGCGCTCACGTTTCCGCTCGAACGGAGACGGGACGTGGACAGGGCTGGAGGGTTACTACGCCGGGGAAGTCCTGAAGCCCGTACGGCGGCCGGACGGAACAGTGCGTCACCTCGACCTGGGCTCGTTCGTGTTCACGCGTCGGCCGTACGAGGAGGGGGCCTCCGTGCCCGGCGGAGTGGACCCCGAGGGGTGGCGGGGTATCGGTTAGTCCTCGTCCGCCGGGGGAGTCCGGGCGAGGCCATGTTTCACGTGAAACCGGTACCCGGGGCACGACGTCACAGCGGCAGCTTGAAGCCCAGGTGGGAGGCGGTGAAGCCGAGCCGTTCATAGAAGCGGTGGGCGTCGGTGCGGGTGTTGTCGGAGGTCAGCTGCACCAGCCGGCACCCCTCCCGGCGGGACGTGTCGATGGCCCACTCGATCAGCCGGGTACCCAGGCCGCTGCCGCGTTCGTCGGCGTGGATGCGGACCCCTTCGATGATCGACCTGGTGGAGCCGCGGCGGGACAGCCCCGGAACGATCGTGAGCTGCAGAGTGCCGACGACGCGTCCCTCGCGGACCGCCACGACCAGGTGCTGGTTCGGATCGGCTTTGATCCGCTCCAGAGCGGTCAGGTACGGGCCGACATCGTCCGGTGACTCACGCGTCGCGCCCAGGGGGTCGTCGGCGAGCATGCCGACGACCGCGGGGAGGTCGTCGGCGGCTGCGGCTCGTATCTCAAGATTCTCCATGGCGGCACCCTATGCGGGGACCGGCGCCTTCAGCGTTTCCACGGCGCGGACCAGCGGAGCCGGCCCCGGGTTCCTCGCGGCCTGGTCGAGGGCCTCGCGCAGGGCGGTGCCATTGGTCGGCCGTGCCTCGTCCAGGAGCTTGAGACCGGCCTCGGTGACGTTGGTGCAGATGCCGCGGCCGGAGTCCTCCCCGGCTTCCGCGGTGTCAGCCTGCCGCGACCGTCACCGGGGCGAACCGCCGGCTCCAGTCGCCGGGCAGTTCCGTGACCCCGTACGTCATGACGTCGTTGAACGCGACGGATGACAGCCCGTGGTCCTTCGCCCAGCCCAGCAGCTCCTCGTGCCGCACATCGATGTCGGTGCGCAGAGGCCGGTCGGTGCGCTCGGCGAGGCCGGCGAGAAGCGCCTTGGCCGTCGCGGTGTCACGGGCGATCAGCGGGCCCACGACGTGGGTCTCCATGTTGGGCCAGGCGGCCGCGTAACCGATGAGCCGTCCGTCCTCCTCGGCGACGCGCAACTGATCGGCGAAGGCGGGCAGCCGGGTGACGACGTGGGTCCGGTCCGCCCCGAACACGTCCTCGTCGAGCCGGAGGATCGCGGGAAGGTCCTCTGCGGTCGCGGCACGGGTGGCGACCGCCTGCCGAGCGCCCGGAGGCAGGAAGCGGCCCCGCAGCATCTCGGCCCGGCCGGTGACCTTGAAGCCGAGCTCCTCGTAGAGCGGTCTGCCGGACGGGGTGGCGTGCAGGGTGAGAGGTGTGGTCCCCATCGCCGCGACGACATGACGCATCAACCGGCGTCCCACGCCCCGGCGCGCATGCCGTTCCGCGACCAGGACCATGCCGATGGCCCCGAGAACGGGCTGCCGTTGCGGTCCGTACTCGGTGACGACGCAGGCGGTCACCAGACCACCGTCGGGGTCGTCGATGCCGTACCCCTTCCCGGCCGCGAGGAGGAGACCCCACTTGTGCTCCTCTCGTGGCCACCCCCGGTCCTCGGACAGATCGGCGCAGGCGGTGAGATCGCGGAGCGTCAGGCGGCGGATGGGCGATGAGTCATGGGAAGGTGTCGGCACGCAGGTCAGGCTGTCCGACCGAGGCCTTCGGCGTCCACCTCTTTGAGCAGACCCGCGCGGCCTTTCAGCCATGCGGGAGCCCCGGGGTCAGCCCAGGTCCGGGGCGTGCATGGCGCGCACGCCCTCGATGTTGCCGTCCAGGTAGTGCCGCAGCGACAGCGGCACGAGGTGGACGGAGGCGATGCCGACACGGGTGAACGGCACACGGACGATCTCGTACTCACCGACGGGTTCGTCGATCTCCGGACCGTGCCGCAGGGACGGGTCCATGGATTCCAGACGGCATACGAAGAAATGCTGGACCTTGACGCCGGTGGCGCCGCCGTCCTCGCCGATGTGCTCCACGGTGTCGACGAAGCAGGGCACCACATCGGAGATCTTCGCGCCGAGCTCCTCGTACACCTCCCGGTGCAGGGCGTCCACGACGGTCGAGTCCTCCGCTTCCACACCGCCGCCCGGGGTGAGCCAGTACGGATCCATGCCAGGTTTGGTGCGCTTGATGAGAATCAGGCTCTCGCCGTCCAGCAGAACGGCTCGGGCGGTGCGCTTGACCACGGGTCGGACGGTCATGGGGAAAATGTGGCCCGGCTGGTTCCACGTGAAACATCGTGCGATCCCGCGGACCGGTTTCAGGCGATGTGACCCCTGCCGCGAGGATCAGCACCAGTCGGCCGCCGCCTGCTCCAGCCACTCGTGGGCCCGCGCGATGTGCGGCATCACCAGCGTGCCCGTGCGGATCACCAGGAAGTAGGTGCGCAGCGGGGGCACCATCGGTTCATGCAGGGCGACCACCTCCCGCCGCTCGAGTGCCGCCGTGCACAGGTAGCGCGGCAGTACCGCCAGCCCCGCGCCCGCGGTGGCGCAGGCCAGCACCGCGCGTAGATCCGGGACGACGACGGTGCCCGGTGCGGCCGGCCGGGAGTCGAAGACGGACGCCCAGTAGCGGGTGACGAAGGGCAGCGACTCGTGCACCTCGACCACCGGGATCCGTTCCAGGGCGGACGGACCGGCCCTGTGGAGCGTGCCGGGGCCGATCCGCTCGGCCCAGCGCGGGGCGGCGACCAGAACGTGCTCCTCGTCGCAGAGCGCGGTCGCGGAGAGCAGGGCGCCGCGTGGACGGGCCGTGCTGATGGCCAGATCGTGATGTCCGGCGGCAAGCCCGTCCAGCGTTTCCTCGGTGGTCCCGAAAGAGGCGCGCAGGGTGAGGCCCCGGCCGTCCTCCCGGGTCAGTTCCGTGAGTGAGGGCAGCGCCCGCTCGGCGGTGAACTCCGGGGGACCGGCCAGATGCAGCGTCCGTAAGAAGGGGTCCTCCGCCGGCCCGGACTCGGCGATCTCCGCCAGGGCGTCGAGATGCGGTGCGGCCTTGTGGGCGAGTTCGTCCCCGATGGGAGTCGGTGTCACACCCCGCGCCCGGCGCAGGAACAGGGGGCGCCCCAGCTGCCGCTCCAGCGTCCGTATCTGCGAGGTCACGGCCGGCTGCGAGAGGCCCAGCAGCGCGGCGGCACGGGTGAAGGAGCCGGCCCGGTGCACGGTCACGAAGGTCCGCAGCAAGGCCAGATCCACGGCACACCCTCCTCGGTCGACCCCCGCTGCCGGTCCGGACGCGGCCAACTATAAATAGGTCGATAGGTCGCTGTCGCTACGGTGATTGGACACTGACACACAGTCAACTAGCCTGGGTCGCGCGGTTCTTCGCGCACGGAACCGAGGGCGGTCCGAGCCACGAGGGGGGAGGTTCGGACCGCCCGCCGCAGTGCGCCGGGCGATGTCCGACCCAAGCCGGTACGGCTGGTCAGACGTCCGAATCGGCCAGGGCGCGCAGGACGTCGGCCACCAGGTCCTCCGGGTCCTCGGCACCTACGGAGAAGCGGACGAAGCCCTCCGGCACCGCGTCCCCGCCCCAGCGCCCGCGCCGTTCCGCCGTGGACCGTACCCCGCCGAAGCTGGTCGCGTCGTCCACGAGCCGCAGAGCGTCGAGGAAACGTTCCGCACGCGCGCGCGAGGGCAACGTGAAGGACACCACGCAGCCGTAGCGCCGCATCTGCTGCGAGGCGGTCCTGTGCGAGGGGTCGTCGGGCAGTCCCGGGTAGCGCAGTCCCGTCACCTCCGGCCGTTCGCGCAGCGCCCGGGCGAGCGCCAGCGCGGTGGCGTTCTGCCGGTCGACGCGCAGGTGGAGCGTGGCGATGGAACGGTGCGCGAGCCAGGCCTCCATGGGGCCGGGGATCGCCCCGACGATCTTGCGCCAGCGCCGGACGGCGGCCATGGCGTCGGCGTCGCGGCCGGTGACGCATCCCAGGAGCACGTCGCCGTGCCCGGTGAGCTGCTTGGTGCCGCTCGCCACCGAGAAGTCGGCGCCGAGTTCCAGCGGACGCTGGCCGAGCGGCGTCGCGAGGGTGTTGTCGACGGCGACGAGGGCGCCCTGGGCGTGTGCCGCCTCGGCGAGCCGTCGTACGTCGCACACGTCCAGCCCCGGGTTCGAGGGCGTCTCGATCCACAGCAGCTTCGCGCCGTCGAGGACCTCGAGCTGGGCGTCGCCGCCCGTGGGCGCGGTGCGGACCTCGATGCCGAACGTCTCCAGCTGGGCCCGCACCAGGGGCAGGGCCTGGTAGCCGTCGTCCGGCAGGACGACCGCGTCCCCGGCACGCAGCTGGGAGAAGAGCACCGACGAGATCGCGGCCATGCCCGAGGCGAACACCAGAGCCTCGGCATCCTCCCGCCCGGGCGCCTCCAGCTCGACGATGGCCCGCTCCAGCAGCGTCCAGGTGGGGTTCTCGTCCCTGCCGTAGGTGTACGGGCCGGTGGGATCGCCCGGCAGATGGAAGTGGGCCGCGAACACGGGGCCGGGCAGGGTCGGCTCGTGCTTGACCGGCTCGGGCAGTCCGGCGCGCACCGCGCGGGTGCCGTCACCCGCCCCGTCGGGCCGGGCCGGGCCGTGGCCCGCGCCCGTTGTCGCGTCGTTCATGCCGCCTGTCCTTCCAGGTCCGTGCGTACCGCGGCGAGCAGACCGGTGCTCGCCGTCTCCACCATCTCAAGACACTCCTCGAAACCGCCGGCGTCCCCGTAGTAGGGATCCGGGACGTCGAGGTCGTCGCCGGCGGCCGGGTCGTACGACCGCAGCAGTCGCACCTTGTCCGCGTCCCGCTTGGTGGGGGCGAGGCGCCGCAGTGACCGGAGGTGCCCGGAATCGAGTGCGACGACGAGATCGAGGCGGGCGAACCAGGACGGGTCGAAGCGACGGGCCGCGTGGCCGGCGGCGTAGCCGTTCTCCCGCAGCACGGTCTCCGCGCGGGGGTCGGCACCCTCGCCCTCGTGCCAGCCGTCCGTACCGGCGCTGTCCACCTCGACCAGGCTGTCGAGCCCGGCCGCCGCCACCCGCGCGCGGAACACGGACTCGGCCATGGGTGAACGGCAGATGTTGCCGGTGCAGACGAAACAGACGCGGTAGGTCATCGTGCTCAGTCCCCGTCGGGCAGAACGACGTTGAGCGCCCAGGAGACGACGGAGATGATCAGACCGCCCAGTACGGCCGTCCAGAAGCCCTCCACGTGGAAGCTCAGGTCCAGCGTGTCGGCGAGCCAGGAGGTGAGCAGCAGCATCAGGGCGTTCACCACCAGGGTGAAGAGCCCGAGGGTCAGAATGAGCAGGGGGAGGCTCAGGAGCTTCACGACCGGCTTGACCAGGAAATTCACCAGGCCGAAGATCAGGGCGACCAGGAGAAGGGTGCCGATCTCCTTGCCCGTGCTGTCACCGGTCAGGGTGATGTCGTCGAGTAGCCACACCGCCACCGCCAGGGCACCCGCGTTGGCGATCGTCTTGACTAGGAAATTCATCATGTGTCTGATCGTGACAGACACGATCGGGCTTGAGCAGTGAGGTAGGGGCGTAACCAGGAGATGAAGGCATTTCGGCTGGACGAACTGGAGGCGGAACGCGCCGCCAACGACGGGGCCTACCTGCAGTTCCTGCGGGAGCGGAACATGTCGGTGGGTCTCTACGCCCTGGACGCCGGCGTCCAGGATCCCCAGCAGCCGCACCATCAGGACGAGGTGTACTTCGTCGTCAGCGGCCGGGCGTCGATCACCGTCGGTATGGAGACCACCCAGGTGGCGCGGGGCAGCGTCGTGTACGTGCCGGCCGGCGTGGCCCACAAGTTCCACCACATCAGCGAGGATCTGCGGGTCCTGGTGGTGTTCTCTCCCCCCGAGAGCTGAGCCGGGCACTCCGGGTTCCCTAGGGGATCGGTCAGGGGAGGACAAGGGGTACGAGGCCCCCGGCCGCCCCCCTGCCGCCCTAGCATCGGATGCAGGACATCATCGACACGACCCGGCACTCGGCGGGCGGAGAGACAAGGACAGGGCGATGCGGGAGATTTTCGCGGGACTGCCGTGGTGGGTGAAGTGGATCGCGGTGCCGGTCATCGCTCTGGTGGTGTTCGGCGGACTGATAGCGAGCGTGGTCGGATTCGTGATCGGACTGCTCTTCAAGCTGCTGGTGTTCGTGGCGCTGGTCGGCGGACTCATCTACGTCGTACGCAAGTTCATGTCGAGTTCCTCGTCGCGCAGCGACTGGTGAGCCGAGAGGGACCGGTGAGGCGGTAACAGGAATCACCGGTTCCCTCGGGCGGGGGAAGTTTCGCCCACGGGTCGTCTGCATGCGGTGACAGCCCGTTAGAGTCCGGAATTCGACGCGGGGACGATCCCCGCGAGCGGCGACCCCCCCTACCCGTGTTCCCCGCACGGGCTGCCCCCTCGCGTTTCGGGAGTGACCCTTGGCCACGACTGGCACCGCCTCAGCCCCCCTGGCCGCGGTCCCCCCGCAGCCCCGCTCCCCGGCGCCCACCGCGCCCGCCGCGACCCTGATCGGCTCCGTGCAGCGGGCCATGCGCCTGCTGGAGACCGTCGCCGGACACGCGTGCGGGGCCCCCGCCAAGCAACTGGCCCGCGAGACCGGGCTGGCGCTCCCCACCACGTACCACCTGCTGCGCACCCTGGTGCACGAGGGCTATCTGCGCCGTGACAAGGGGCTGTTCTTCCTGGGGGAGGCGGCGGAGCGGCTGAGCGGCAGCGGAGCACAGCAGAAACGTCGCAGCAAGGTCGTCGACACCCTCGCCCGCTGGCGTGACGCGATCGGTGTTCCCGTGTACTACGCGGTGTACCGCGAGGGCGAGATCGAGATCATCTGCGTCTCCGACACCCCGGGCAATCCCGCGGTCGAGGAATGGGCCGACTTCCGGGAAACCGGCCATGCCCACGCCATCGGGCAGTCTCTGCTCTCCCAGCTCGACGACGGGGCCCGCCGTGACCATCTGAGCCGTCATCCGGTGTGCCCGGTCACGCCGTACACCGTGCGCGACGATCACAGCCTGCTCCGGCGGCTGGACCGTACCCGGCGCATGGACGTCGTGACCGAGCGTCAGGAATACGCCCTCGGGACCATGTGCGCCGCCATCCCGATCACCGTCGGTGCCACGGCGGCGTCGGTGGCCATCTCCCTGCCCGCACATCAGGCCGACCGGCTCGCCCCCGCGGCCCGGCTTCTGCAGGCCGAACTGGGGCGCCTGCTCGGTTCGCTGGCGTTGTCTATCAGTATCTGAAAACTCACTTCTTGTGATCTGTTGTGTACGTTGAGCAAGATTTCATCTGGTGTCAGGATCCATGCCCGGCCAGTCCGCGGCGAATGACGGGGTAGGCGATGCGCGAATCCGTACAGGCAGAGGTCATGATGAGCTTTCTCGTGTCGGAGGAGCTTTCCTTCCGCATCCCGGTGGAGCTGCGCTACGACACCTGTGATCCCTACGCCGTGCGGCTGACCTTTCATCTGCCCGGGGACGCGCCGGTGACCTGGGCCTTCGGCCGGGAGCTGCTGATCGACGGTGTCGGCCGGCCGTGCGGTGAGGGGGATGTACGGGTCTCACCGGTCGATCCCGACATGCTCGGCGAGGTGCTGATCCGGCTTCAGGTCGGCAGCGACCAGGCGCTGTTCCGCTCGTCGACCGTGCCGCTCGTGGCCTTCCTCGACCGCACCGACAAGCTGGTGCCGCTGGGCCAGGAGGGGGCGCTCGCCGACTTCGACGCCCACCTCGACGACGCGCTGGACCGGATCCTGGCGGAGCAGAGCGCCGGCTGAAGTGCCGCGGCAGTCGGGTGGGCCGGTGTGGTGGAACGCTTCAGCACGTCCCGTTCCGCTGCACGGACCTCACCGCTTACGGCGCCTGCCCCTTCCACCGCGTCCCGTGGCCGACCGGGCGTCCGGCACCTGCGCGCGCCCCCGCCCCTCTTCCTGCCCGTGCCCCTCGCGGACTCCTGCCGGCGGGCGGTCGGCCGAGACCACCAGGGCGGCCAGCACCGTGGTGACCGGCACCGAGGCGACCAGGCCGATGGAGCCGATGAGGGTCCGCACGATCTCCACCGCGACCAGCTCGCTGTTGGCCACCGTTCCCACGCCGCTCTGAGCGATGGAGAACAGCAGCAGCAGGGGCAGCGCGGCGCCCGCATAGGCGAGGACCAGGGTGTTGACCACGGACGCGATGTGATCGCGGCCGATACGGATGCCCGCCCGGTAGAGTCCGCGCCGGCCCATCGACGGATTGGCCTCGTGCAGCTCCCAGACCGCGGAGGTCTGGGTGACCGTCACGTCGTCGAGGACACCGAGCGAACCGATGATCACGCCGGCCAGCAGCAGGCCGCTCATGTCGATCCCGGGATACAGCCCGTGAATCAGACCGGTGTTGTCGTCCGTGTTTCCGGTGAGCGCGGCCCAGCCGATGAACACCGACCCGAGGACACCGATCAGCAGCAGTGAGATGAGGGTTCCGAGCACCGCCACCGAGGTACGTGCCGAGAGCCCGTGACACAGATACAGGGCGAGCAGCATGATCGCACTCGCTCCCACGACGGCCACGACCAGCGGGTTCGACCCCTGAAGGATGGCCGGCAGGATGAAGAAGTTCAGCACCAGGAAGCTGACCGCCAGGGCGACGAGCGCCATGACACCGCGCAGCCGTCCCACGGCCACGACGGCGAGCGCGAAGATGCCGGCGAGCAGCGCCAGCGGGAAGCGCCTGTTCACGTCGGTGACCGAGTACTGCAGGTCCTCGGGAGCGGAGGGCTCGTAGGCGACCACGACCTCCTGACCCTGTTCCAGCTGACGGGTCTGGTCCGGCTGCACGATCTCGTTGAACGTGCGGCCCTTGTCGTCGCCGGTATCGACCCGGATCGTGGCCTTCTTGCAGGTACCGTCCGCCTGTTGCTGGGCGGAGGAGCCCTCGGCCGTGGACGTGTCACCGGTCGGCACGCCTCCGGAGGCGTTCACGGACTGGCAGCTCACCTCGACCACCTTGGTGACCGTGGCGTCCTGTGTCTGCCGGTCGAATCCGACGCCGGTGCGTTCGTGCGCGGGGGCGCCGCCCGGCCACAGCACGGCGAGCCCGATCAGCACCGCCGCGGCGAACGGGATCAGGATCGCCGCGATGACCTTGCGCAGATGCCGGGAGACGGGCGCCGCCGGACCGTGGCTATGACTGTGTCCGTGCCCCTGTCCGTGTCCGCTCCCGGCGCCGGGGCCCGGGGACGGTTCGGGTGGTGGGTACGGGGGAGGCTGAGTCGGGGTCACCGCCCGATCATCGCAAGAAGCGAGCGGGCCCTCTGGTCACCGCGCCAGAAATGACGCTAGCGTGGTGACACCTTTTGTACACGCGGGAGCTCGGAGCACCGGGCTGAGAGGGCGCTGACCTTCGTCCCAGCGATGTTTCACATGAAACATCACCGAAGTCGAGTGATGTTTCACACGGAACGTCGGCAGACGAGATCCGCTGCGTCGACCGCCGAACCTGTTACCGGGTAATGCCGGCGTAGGGAGTAGGTCTCATGACCAACAAGGACGCACGCACGCCTGCCTCCAGCCAGGACCCGACGGAGACGTCGGTGAACGGGGAGACCGGGAAGTCCATCGGCTGGCACAAGGCGTACGTCGAGGGCGACCACCCCGACCTGCGCGTGCCGGTCCGTCAGGTGCACCTCACCAACGGGCAGTCGGTCACGCTGTACGACACATCCGGCCCGTACACCGATCCGCTCGTCGGCACCGACGTCCGCAGAGGACTGGCGCCCCTGCGGGAGAACTGGATCGTCGCCCGCGGTGACACGGAGGAGTACGCGGGCCGTCCCGTCCGTCCCGAGGACGACGGCATCAAGCACACCTCTCCGCGCGGGGGCCTGCGCAACCTGGACGCCGTCTTCCCCGGGCGGCCGCGTCTGCCGCGCCGGGGCCGCCCGGATCGGGCGGTCACGCAGCTGGCGTACGCGCGCCGCGGTGAGATCACGCCCGAGATGGAGTTCGTGGCGATCCGGGAGAACGTCTCTCCCGAGGTGGTCCGCGAGGAGATCGCGGCGGGCCGGGCGGTGCTGCCCGCGAACGTCAACCACCCGGAGATCGAGCCGATGATCATCGGCAGGCGGTTCCTGGTGAAGGTCAACGCCAACATCGGCAACTCGGCGGTGACGTCCTCCATCGAGGAGGAAGTGGAGAAGATGACCTGGGCGACCCGCTGGGGCGCCGACACGGTCATGGACCTCTCCACCGGCCGCAACATCCACACCACCCGGGAATGGGTGCTGCGCAACTCCCCCGTTCCGATCGGCACCGTGCCGCTCTACCAGGCCCTGGAGAAGGTGGACGGCCGGGCCGAGGAGCTGACCTGGGAGATCTACAAGGACACGGTCATCGAACAGGCGGAGCAGGGCGTGGACTACATGACGGTCCACGCGGGCGTGCGTCTCCCGTACGTCCCGCTCACCGCCCACCGCAAGACGGGGATCGTCTCGCGAGGCGGCTCGATCATGGCCGCGTGGTGCCTGGCGCATCACAAGGAGTCGTTCCTGTACGAGAACTTCGAGGAGCTCTGCGAGATCCTCGCCGCGTACGACGTCACCTACTCGCTCGGGGACGGCCTGCGGCCCGGCTCCATCGCGGACGCCAACGACGAGGCGCAGTTCGCGGAGCTGCGCACGCTCGGCGAACTCAACACGATCGCGAAGCGTTTCCACGTACAGACCATGATCGAAGGCCCGGGCCATGTCCCGATGCACAAGATCAAGGAGAACATCGACCTTCAGCAGGAGATCTGCGATGAAGCCCCGTTCTATACGCTCGGCCCGCTGACCACCGACGTCGCTCCGGCGTACGACCACATCACCTCCGGTATCGGTGCCGCGATGATCGCCTGGTGGGGCACGGCGATGCTCTGCTATGTCACGCCCAAGGAACACCTGGGCCTGCCCAACCGCGACGACGTCAAGACCGGCGTCGTCACCTACAAGATCGCCGCCCACGCCGCGGACCTCGCCAAGGGGCACCCCGGCGCGCAGGAATGGGACGACGCGCTCTCCGACGCCCGCTTCGAGTTCCGGTGGGAGGACCAGTTCAACCTCGCCCTGGACCCGGACACGGCCCGCGAGTTCCACGACGAGACGCTCCCGGCGGAACCCGCCAAGACGGCCCACTTCTGCTCGATGTGCGGTCCGAAGTTCTGTTCGATGAAGATCTCCCAGGACATCCGCCGCGAGCACGGTGGCAGCCGGGCCGAGATCGAGCGGGGAATGGCGCAGAAGTCGGAGGAGTTCGCGGCGAGCGGGAACCGGGTGTACCTGCCGATCGCGGACTGAGCGTCCGGCGCGGGAGCGGCGCCCGCGGCGGTGCCGCTCCCATGGGCGGGCCGGGGCCGGGACCGGGCGGGGACGGGCGGGTCACTCTCCCTTTCGGGGGACCGGGTGGGCAGACTGGCTGTATGACAGCGAGTTCGATGAGCAAGGGGTCCAATCTTCCGGTCGATGCCCGCGTGGTGCGTGTGGAGCTCGCCTGGGCGGCCGGCGCCGGGGTGCCGGACATCGATGCCTCGGCGCTGCTGCTCACGGAGGCCGGGCGGGTGCGGGACGACGGGGACTTCGTCTTCTACAACCAGCCACGCCATGCCACGGGTGCGGTGACACATCTCGGGAAGCGGAGCGCTCCCGGTACCGCGACCGACACCGTCGAGGTGGATCTGGGCGCGGTCCAACCGGCCGTCGAACGGATCGCGCTGTGCGCGTCGGCCGGCGGCGGGACGTTCGGCCAGGTGCCGGGGCTGGTGCTCCGGCTGCTCGACGCCGGGACGGGAGCCGAGGTCGCCCGGTTCGCCATGGCCGCGGGCACCGAGACCGCGTTCATCGGCGGTGAGCTGTACCGGCGGCAGGGGAAGTGGAAGTTCCGCGCGGTGGGGCAGGGGTACGCCGCGGGGCTGGCCGGGCTGGCGACGGACTTCGGCATCACCGTGGACGAGCCCGCCCCGGCGGCCGCCCCGCTCGCCGCCCCGCTCGCGGCCCCGGTGGTGCCGCCGTCCCCGTCCCCTCCTTCGTCCACCCCCGTCCCGTCCTCCCCTCCCACCGCCCCCGCGGCTGCTTCCCGGCTCACCAAGGGCGAGGAGCGGCTGCCCGTCGACATGCGCAAGCGGCTGTCGCTGCGCAAGGAGCAGGTGGCGGTCAGTCTCCGCAAGCACGGGGCCGCCGAGGTCATGGCGCGCGTCATCCTGGTACTCGACGCTTCCGGGTCCATGTCCTTCCTGTACTCCAAGGGCATCGTGACCGATGTCGTCGAACGGATGGCCGCGGTGGCGGCGCAACTGGACGACGACGGGGAGATGCAGGCCTGGACCTTCGCCTCGAACCCGGCCCGGTTGCCGGATCTGCGGCTCGGCGAGCTTCCCGAGTGGCTGCGGCTGCATGTGCGGGTGGGGGAGGTGGGCCTGTTCCGGCGCGGGCGGAAGAAGGGGCTGGACCCCGTCCAGGTCGACATGCGGGACGTCGGCATCCAGAACGAGGAGCAGAAGGTCATCGCCGAGGTGCGGGCGTTCGTGCGCGACCACCCGGCGTCCGCTCCGACGCTCGTGCTGTTCTTCTCCGACGGCGGTGTCTACCGCAACAAGGAGATCGAACGCGAGCTGCGCGAGGCCGTGGAGGAGCCCGTCTTCTGGCAGTTCGTCGGCCTGGGCAAGTCCGACTACGGCGTGCTGGAGCGGTTCGACACGCTGCCCGGACGCCGTGTCGACAACGTCGGCTTCTTCGCCGTGGACGACATCGCCACCGTCCCCGACCCCGAGTTGTACGACCGGCTCCTGACCGAGTTCCCGCTGTGGATCACGGCCGCGGGGCGTGCGGGCATCCTCTGAGCGGCGGTCCGACGGCGAACCGGGCTCG
>NZ_NEUB01001005.1 GCF_002910825.1 Streptomyces sp. SM1
GGGCCGTTCGACGGCCGAGACACGTGCGAGGAGGGCGGGATCGCCGCCCAGGGCGGACCAGACGGACGCGATATCGGTCATGGCAGCACTGTGCAGCACCGGCCCGGCCGGCGTGACCGCGCCCCCGGAACAGCCGAGGGGCCGGGCGCGTCCGCCCGGCCCCTCGCTCTCGTCACTCCCGCGCGACTACCGCGTCACCGCGTCCAGCGCGTCGGCGGTGCCCCAGCCGTAGAAGCCGTTGCGGTTCCTCGGGCCCTCGCACACCGCGTCGACCTTGCCGTCGCCGTTGATGTCGTACGGGTCCGTGCAGGCGGTGGCGTCGGCCTGCGCGTACAGCAGGGCCTTCACCAGCGCCGGCGGGGCGTACGGATGCGTCGACTTGATCAGCGCGGCGACACCCGCGACATGCGGGGACGCCATCGACGTGCCCGCCATGTAGCCCCACTTGCCGCCGGGCAGTGTGCCCAGGATCAGACCGCTGGTGGCCGGCGGGGCCGGCGTCTGATAGGCCGTCGAGTCGCCACCGGGCGCGGCGATGTCGATGACTCCCCGGCCGTAGTTGGAGAACGACGACTTCAGACCCTTGGCGCCGGTCGACGCGACCGTCACCACACCCGGCAGCTGGGTCGGGATGTCGAGGCACTCGGTGGGGTCGATCACCCGGTCCGACGGGGTGCCGTCGTTCGGGGAGACCGGGTCGGTGATCTCGTCGGCCGCGAGGTCGTAGTTCTCGTTGCCGGCCGCGGCCACGTTGACCGTGCCCCTGCGCTCCGCGTACTTCGTGGCCCGGGTGACGGCCTTGAGGAGCGCCTTCTGGTCCGGGTCGTCCTCGCAGTTGAAGTACCAGGGGTCGGTGTAATAGCTGTTGTTGGTGACGTCGACCCCGTGCTCGGCCGCCCACATGAAGCCGCACACCACGGCCTCGGTGTAGAAGTAGCCGTCCGGGTTGGACACCTTGATGCCCGAGACCTTCACCCCGGGCGCCACGCCGGTCATGCCGATGCCGTTCTTCGCGGCGGCGATCTCACCGGCGACATGCGTGCCGTGCGGGCTCTCCTCCGCGCTCGGCCGCCAGGCGCCGTCGCTGGTGTCCGGCTTGCCCGTCACGCAGTTGACCGACGCGGCCCGGTCGAAGTTGGGCGCGATGTCCGGGTGGGTGTCGTCGACGCCGGTGTCGATGACGGCGACGGTCACCCGCGAGCTGCCCAGCGACTTCTCGTGCGCCTTGTCCGCCTTGATGGCGGGCAGGTCCCACTGGAGTCCCTGGAGCGGATCCTGCCCGTCCACGGCCTCGGCCCGCGCCTCGGCGACCTCGGCGGCGCCGAGCACCCGCGGGGTGCCCATGTCCGCGGTGACGGCCGACGGCAGCGGCGCGTTCCGGGTGGCACCGGCCGACTGCACACCGCGCACCGTGCGGACGGTCCTGGCGAAGTCGGCGTTCGAGGAGTGGACGACGATGACGCCGATCCGGTCGTACGACGTCACGATCGTGCCGCCGGCCTCGGCGATCGCCTTCTTCACATGCGCCGGAGCGCCGTGCCCGCCCCGCACGTTGACCACGTAGCTGAGCGATTCCGCGGCGGCGTCGGCGGGCGCCGCGGCCGGCCGTCCGTCGGCGGGGGCGGCGGTGGCCGCGGTGTTCGGCAGGAACGCCAGCGCGGTCGCCATGGCCATACCGGCCGGGAGGACGAGCGCGCGGCGGCGGCGCGGCTGAGACGCTGTCATGAAGTCTCCAGTTCGTTCACTGTTGCGGTGCGGACGGGGCATGCCGGACCACGGGCTCACTTGACGGCGCGGAGCGCGTCGACGATGCCGAATCCGTAGAAACCGTTGACCCGGTCACCGCCCTCGCATGTCGCGTCCTGTGTGCCGTCACCGTCCTGGTCGTACGACTCCGGGCAGCCGGGGTTGTTCGCCTGGACCTTGAGCAGCGTCTGCAGCATCGCCGGAGTGGCCCACGGGTGCTTGGACTTCAGCAGCGCGGCGACACCGGCGGCGTGCGGCGAGGCCATCGACGTGCCCTGCAGGAAGGCGTACTCGCCGTTCGGCATCGTGGACAGGATGCGGCCGTCCTTCGACGGCGTGTCCGGCAGCTGGTAGCGGCGGTCGCCGCCCGGCGCGGCGACATCCACGACTCCGTGGCCGTACGTGGAGTAGTACGACTTGAGGTTCTGCACCCCCGTCGCGCTGACCGTGACCACGCCCGGCAGCTGGGTCGGCAGGTCGTAGCACTCGCTCGGGTCGATGGTGCGCTCGACCGGCGTGGTGTCGTTCGGGCTCGACGCGTCGTCGATCGCGTCCGAGGCCAGGTCGTGGTTGGAGTTGCCGGCCGAGGCCAGGTGCAGCGTGCCCTTGCGCTGCGCGTAGAGCTGCGCCCGGTTGACCGCGTCGACGATGGCCTTCTGGTCCGGGTCGTCCATGCAGTTGTACAGCCACGGGTCCACGTAGTAGCTGTTGTTCGTGATCTCCACACCGTGGTCGGCGGCGAAGACGAACGCGCAGACGACGTTCTCCGGGTAGAACAGGCCGTTGTCCGGGTCGCTGACCTTGATGCCGGCCACCTTGACGCCGGGTGCGACACCGGCGACGCCGATGCCGTTGCGGGCCGCGGCGATCTCACCGGCCACATGCGTGCCGTGGTAGTCGTCGTCCGTGTACGGCCGCCAGGCGCCCTCGCTGGTGTCCGCCTCGCCGCCCACGCAGTTGGCCGACTGGGAGGCCGAGAAGTTCGGTGCCAGGTCGGGGTGGGTGTCGTCGACGCCGGTGTCGATCACGGCGACGGTCACCCTGCCGCTGCCCGGGTTGATCTTCGCGGCCTTGTCGGCGCCGATCGCCCGCAGGTCCCACTGGTCGGCCTCGAGCGGCTCGCTGCCGGGGGTCTGCGCGGAGGCGGCCCGCGTCCGCGCGGCCTCGGCGGCCGTCACGTAGTCGGCGGCGCCCTCGTCCGTCGTCCCCGCGCGGGTCAGCGGCGCGGTACGGGTGGCGCCGGCCGACTTCACGCCGCGGGCCTCGCGGATCTCCTTGCCGAAGTCCGGGTTCGCCGAATGGGCGACGATCACACCGATCCGGTCGTAGGTGACCACGACGGTTCCGCCGGCCTTGCCGATCGCCCGCTCCACCGAGGCGATCGTGCGGCGGTCCACCTTGGTGTTGACGACGTACGCCAAGGCGGGCGCGTCCGCCGCCTGCACGGCCGGCACCGTCCGCGGGGCCGCCGAGGCCGCAGCCGGCAGGAAGCCGAGCGAGGCGGTCAGGGACAGCACGACGGGCACGGCGAGGGCGAGCCGGCGTCTGGAACGCAGATGAGCCATGGGATCTCCACATCATCCGGAAAAGAAACCTGCCCGAGACACGGGTGGTGCTCGGGCAGGTACATGACGGGGTGGTGCAGGGTGAAGCTATCCCGCGCGCTCGCCGGCCAGCAATCATTTGCGGGAAACGGCTTCGCAGAACGGCCGGGGAAAAGTAGTGCCGACCGTTGAACCGGTCCTCGCGTGGCGCCGTGCCCTTGGGCAGGAAGGCCGAGGACACTCGCCTTTCGTCCCCGCCCGACAGAACCGCAACGCGAGGAGACTCCGTGGCCGCCGAAGCACCGCCCCCCTCGACAGAACAACACAAACTCCCCACGCCCGAGGAGTTCATCGCGGTGCAGGAGAGCGCTGAGTTCGGTGAACTGCGCCGCTCCCACCGCTCCTTCGCCTTCCCGCTGACCATCGGCTTCATCGTCTGGTACCTGCTGTACGTGCTGCTCTCCAGCTACGCGGGCGACTTCATGGGCGCCAAGCTGTTCGGCAACATCAACGTCGCCTTCGTCTTCGGCGTACTGCAGTTCGTCACCACGTTCCTCATCGCGTGGTGGTACTCCCGGCACGCCGCGGCCAACCTCGACCCCAAGGCCGAGGCCATCAAGATCCGTATGGAGGGCGGCGCATGAGCCCCTCGATGACCACCGTCCAGCTCGCCGCGAACGAGGCGAGCGAGCACCGCCCGCTGATCATCACGCTGTTCGCGCTGTTCGTCCTCGCGACCCTCGGCATCACCGTCTGGGCGGGCCGGCAGACCAAGGACGCCGCCGACTTCTACGCGGGCGGACGGCAGTTCAGCGCGTTCCAGAACGGACTCGCGGTCTCCGGCGACTACATGTCGGCCGCGTCCTTCCTCGGCATCGCGGGCGCCATCGCCCTCTTCGGCTACGACGGCTTCCTCTACTCCATCGGCTTCCTGGTCGCCTGGCTGGTCGCTCTCCTCCTGGTCGCCGAGCCGCTGCGGAACTCCGGCCGCTACACGATGGGCGACGTCCTCGCCTACCGCATGCGCCAGCGCCCGGTGCGCACCGCCGCCGGCACCTCCACCATCGTCGTGTCGATCTTCTACCTGCTGGCCCAGATGGCGGGCGCGGGCATCCTCGTCTCGCTGCTGCTCGGCATCACCTCCGACGCGGGCAAGATCCTCATCGTCGCCCTCGTCGGCATCCTGATGATCGTGTACGTCTCCATCGGCGGTATGAAGGGCACCACCTGGGTCCAGATGGTCAAGGCCGTGCTGCTCATCGGCGGCACGATCCTCATCACCTTCCTGGTGCTGCTGAAGTTCAACTTCAACATCTCCGACCTGCTGGGCAGCGCCGCCGAGAACAGCGGCAAGGGCGAAGCGTTCCTGGAGCCCGGTCTGAAGTACGGCGTGGACAGCATGACCAAGCTGGACTTCCTCTCCCTCGGCATCGCCCTGGTGCTCGGCACCGCCGGCCTGCCGCACATCCTGATCCGCTTCTACACCGTCCCCGACGCCAAGGCCGCCCGTAAGTCCGTGAACTGGGCCATCGGCATCATCGGCGGCTTCTACCTGATGACCATCGCCCTCGGCTTCGGCGCCGCGGCACTGATCTCCCAGGAGGAGATCATCGCCTCCAACGCGTCCGGCAACACGGCGGCCCCGCTGCTCGCCCTGCACGTGGGCGGCGTCGACTCGGCCTGGGGCGCGATCCTGCTCGCGACCATCTCGGCGGTCGCCTTCGCGACCATCCTCGCCGTGGTCGCCGGACTCACCCTCGCCTCGTCGTCCTCCTTCGCCCACGACATCTACGCCAACGTCATCCGCAAGGGGAAGGCCACGGAGAAGGAGGAGATGAAGGCGGCCCGCTGGGCGACCGTCCTCATCGGCATCGTCTCCATCGCGCTCGGTTCCCTCGCCCGCGACCTCAACGTGGCCGGCCTGGTCGCCCTGGCCTTCGCGGTCGCCGCGTCCGCCAACCTGCCGACCATCCTCTACAGCCTGTTCTGGAAGCGCTTCACCACCCAGGGCGCGCTCTGGTCGATCTACGGCGGTCTCATCGTCGCCGTCGGCCTGGTGCTGTTCTCGCCCGTCGTCTCCGGCTCCGCGAACTCGATGTTCCCGGACGTCGACTTCTCCTGGTTCCCGCTGCAGAACCCGGGCCTCATCTCCATCCCCTTCGGCTTCCTGATGGGCTGGCTCGGCACCGTCCTGTCCAAGGAGGAGCCGGACGTCAAGAAGTACGCGGAGCTGGAGGTCCGGTCGCTGACCGGCACCGGCGCCCACTGATCCGCACCCCGCGCGGCGGCCGCGTCGTGGGACCCCCTGGAGGTCCCTGCGACGCGGCCGCCGCGCGTCTCGTCACACCCGGCCGATGTGGGTTGTCGGTGGCGTCACGTAGGCTCGCGGGTACGAGACAGGAGTGATCCGCGTCGAGCGAGGGGGCCCACGTGCTCATCGACACCTACGGCCGAGTGGCAACCGACCTGAGGGTCTCGCTGACCGACCGGTGCAATCTGCGCTGCACCTACTGCATGCCCGAGGAGGGGCTGCAGTGGCTGGCCAAGCCCGACCTGCTCACCGACGACGAGATCGTCCGCCTCATCGACATCGCCGTCACCTCCCTGGGCATCGAGGAGGTCCGCTTCACCGGCGGCGAGCCCCTGCTCCGCCCCGGCCTGGCCGGCATCGTCGAGCGGGTCGCCGCCCTGGAGCCCCGGCCGCAGATGTCCCTCACCACCAACGGCATCGGCCTGCGGCGCACCGCCGCCGCCCTGAAGGAGGCGGGCCTGGACCGGGTCAACGTCTCCCTGGACACCCTGCGCCCCGACGTCTTCAAGACCCTCACTCGCCGCGACCGCCACAAGGACGTCCTCGACGGCCTGTACGCGGCCCGTGAGGCCGGCCTGACCCCCGTGAAGGTCAACTCGGTCCTGATGCCGGGGCTCAACGACGACGAGGCCCCCGACCTCCTCGCCTGGGCCGTGGAGCACGACTACGAACTGCGCTTCATCGAGCAGATGCCCCTGGACGCCCAGCACGGCTGGAAGCGCGACGGCATGATCACCGCCGGGGACATCCTCACCTCCCTGCGCACCCGATTCGAGCTGACCCCCGAGGGCGAGGAGGCGCGCGGCTCCGCGCCGGCCGAGCGCTGGCTGGTCGACGGCGGCCCGCACCGCGTCGGTGTCATCGCCTCCGTCACCCGCCCCTTCTGCGCCGCCTGCGACCGCACCCGCCTCACCGCCGACGGACAGGTGCGCACCTGCCTCTTCGCCACCGAGGAGACCGACCTCCGCGCGGCGCTGCGCTCCGACGCCGGCGACGAGGAGATCGCCCGTCTCTGGAAGCGGGCCATGTGGGGCAAGAAGGCGGGAGCGGGCCTCGACGACCCGACGTTCGTCCAGCCGGACCGGCCGATGTCCGCGATCGGCGGCTAGCCGCCGGCCACGGCGTGCACCCACCCGCGAGCGACCGTCCCCACTCCCGTCCCCAGGGCGCTCAGACGTCCCGCGCTTCCCACTCCCCGAACGGGACGACGTCCTTCAGGAACCCGCGCACCCCGAGGAACTGCGACAGGTGCTCCCGGTGCTCCTCGCAGGCCAGCCACGTCTTCCGCCGCTCGGGCGTGTGCACCTTCGGGTTGTTCCACGCCAGCACCCAGGCGGCGGCGGCACGGCAGCCCTTGGCGGAACAGATCGGTGTCTCGGGATCAGGGACCATCACACACTGACCCTAACCCGGTGGGAAAAGGCGACGCCGAGCAGCCACGGGGGGAGCTGCCCGGCGTCGGTCCGTCGCTCCGACGGGGGATGCGGAGCGCGTACGAAGTATGTCACGGGTCACCCCGCACCCGGCACCGTAAGCACATGATTGATCTGAGCTTTTCTTGAGCTTGGCGGGGAAGTGTCTTCCGCCGGCCGCCCTGTCCCCTCACGCCCCGATGCTCACGACCGCTCGGGCCGCTCCGTTCGTTCGCCCGGCGCGGGCTGGGACGCCACATCTTCCGCATCGGATTCCGCGCCACCGTCATTCGTCCGCGACGGCGCGATCATCGGCTTCATCGGCGTCGTCACGAAGGTCGACGGCAGCGACGGCGCGTTCTCGCGCCCGGCGTTGGCGATCACCACCGCCACGTACGGCAGTACCGCCCCGAGCACCAGCGCCACGATCGCGACATGCCGCTCGACGTTCCACAGCGTGGTCGCGAGGATGACCGAGATCGTACGGACGGCCATCGAGATGACGTAGCGGCGCTGCCGCCGGCGTACGTCCTCCTGGAGGCCTGTCCGGGCACCGGTGATCCGGAACACCTGGGCGCCGGCACCGCCGCGCTGCTTCCGCATCACATTCCACCATCCGCCCGCATCGGACCTTCCCCGACCTCACCGTCCCGCGACCCGGTAGGGGAGACCGGACCCCGACAGGTCCACGTTACGCCGCCCGTACGCGGGTCGGGAGCCCGGGTCCGGTCCGCCCCGGCCGTACTGCCTGCGCCGTTGCGCGTATGCCGCACCCGACGTGCGGCGTACCGCGTCTCGGCCGACACTGGTCGCAATGCTCGCGTCAAGCCGTACGAGGAGGCATCCATGGGCTGGTTGTGGGCGATCATCGTGGGATTCGTGCTCGGCCTGATCGCCAAGGCGGTGATCCCCGGCAAGCAGCACATCCCGCTGTGGCTGGCCACCATCTGTGGAATGGTCGGCGCCGTCGCGGGCAACGCCATCGCGCGGGGATTCGGCATCGAGGAGACCCGGGGCATCGACTGGGGACGGCATATCTTCCAGCTGGCCGCCGCCATCGTGATCGTATTCTTCGTGGACATGCTGTACACCACGATGAAGCGGAGGAAGCACGAAGGGCAACGCGCCTGACCCGGTGCGCCGCGACGGCGAAGGGGCGACGCCCGGCGCCCGCCGGGAACCGCCCCCGTCGCCGGCTCAGCCCGCCGTGACCTCCACCGACGCCAGGTTCTTCTTGCCCCGGCGCAGCACCAGCCAGCGCCCGTGCAGCAGGTCGTCCACGGCGGGGACGGCGTCCTCGGCGGTCACCTTGACGTTGTTCACGTAGGCACCGCCCTCCTTCACCGTGCGCCGCGCGGCCGACTTGCTCGGCACCAGACCGACCTCGGCGAACAGGTCGACGACCGGACCGAGCCCGGCCACCTCGACGTGCGGAAGCTCGGAGAGCGCCGCCGCCAGCGTGCGGTCGTCCAGCTCCGCCAGCTCGCCCTGGCCGAAGAGGGCCTTCGACGCGGCGATCACGGCGGCCGTCTGGCCGGCGCCGTGCACCAGCGTCGTCAGCTCCTCCGCCAGCGCGCGCTGTGCGGCACGGGCCTGCGGGCGCTCCTCGGTCTGCCGCTCCAGCTCCTCCAGCTCCTCGCGGGACCTGAAGGACAGGATCCGCATGTAGCCCGGGATGTCCCGGTCGTCCGTGTTCAGCCAGAACTGGTAGAACGCGTACGGCGTCGTCATCTCCGGGTCGAGCCAGACGGCGCCGCCCTCGGTCTTGCCGAACTTGGTGCCGTCCGCCTTCGTCATCAGCGGCGTGGCGTAGGCGTGGGCGACGGCGTCCGGCTCCAGCCGGTGCAGCAGGTCCAGGCCCGCCGTGAGGTTGCCCCACTGGTCGCTGCCGCCCTGCTGCATCGTGCAGCCGTAGCGCCGGTACAGCTGGAGGAAGTCCATCGCCTGCAGCAGCTGGTAGCTGAACTCCGTGTAGCTGATGCCCTCGGAGGACTCCAGACGCCGGGCGACCGAGTCCTTCGTCAGCATCTTGTTGACGCGGAAGTGCTTGCCGATGTCCCGCAGGAACTCGATCGCGGAGAGGTTCTGCGTCCAGTCGAGGTTGTTGACCATCGTGGCCGCGTTCTCGCCCTCGAAGGTCAGGAAGGGCTCGATCTGGCCACGCAGCCGCTCGACCCAGCCCGCGACGGTCTCCGGCGGGTTCAGCGTCCGCTCGGCGGTCGGGCGCGGGTCACCGATCTGCCCGGTGGCCCCGCCGACCAGCGCCAGCGGCCGGTGACCGGCCTGCTGGAGCCGGCGCAGGGTGAGCACCTGCACGAGATGCCCCACGTGCAGGGACGGAGCGGTCGGGTCGAAGCCGCAATAGAACGTGACGGGACCGTCCGCGAGCGCCCTGCGCAAAGCGTCCTCGTCGGTGGACTGGGCGAACAGCCCGCGCCACTTCAGCTCGTCGACGATGTCCGTCACGGTTCTCGCGTCTCCTCGATGGTCTACGGCCGGTCGGGTGACGGCCGATGGTGAACGCCTACGAGGTTATACGCCCTGGCTGACCGAACTCATATGGAAATCGGGGACCCGCAGCGCCGGCATCGCGGCCCTGGTGAACCAGTCGCTCCACTCCCTGGGCAGCGTCCTCTCCGTACGGCCCGCCTCCGCGGCCCGGCCGAGCAGGTCCACCGGGGACTCGTTGAACCGGAAGTTGTTGACCTCCCCGGTGACCTCGCCGTTCTCGACGAGATACACCCCGTCCCGGGTCAGCCCCGTGAGCAGCAGCGTCGCCGGATCGACCTCGCGGATGTACCAGAGGCAGGTCAGCAGCAGCCCGCGCTCCGTGGCCGCGACCATCTCCTCCAGGGACTGGTCGCCGCCGCCGTCCAGGATCAGGTTGTCGATCCCGGGCGCCACCGGCAGCCCGGTCAGACCCGCGCCGTGCCTGCTGGTCGTCAGCCGGTTCAGCTCACCCTCGCGGACCCACTCCGTGGCCTGCAGCGGCAGCCCGTTGTCGAACACCGACCGGTCGCCGCCCGAGGAGTGCGCGATCACGAAGGGCGCCGACTCCAGACCCGGCTCGTTCGGGTCGCTGCGCAGGGTCAGCGGCAGAGCGGCCAGCCGCTCGCCGACCCGGGTGCCGCCGCCCGGCCGGGAGAACACCGTGCGGCCCTCCGCCGCGTCCCGCCCCGACGCCGACCACAGCTGGTAGATCAGCAGATCCGCCACCGCGGACGGCGGCAGCAGCGTCTCGTACCGGCCCGCGGGCAGCTCCAGACGCCGCTCGGCCCAGCCCAGCCGTACGGCCAGCTCGGCGTCGAGCGCGGTCGGGTCGACGTCCTTGAAGTCCCGCGTCGAGCGCCCCGCCCACGCCGACCGGGTACGGTCCGGCGACTTGGCGTTCAGCTCCAGCGTGCCGTTCGGCTGGTCGTGCCGCAGCCGCAGCCCCGACGAGGTGCCGACATAGCTGGAGACCAGCTCGTGGTTGGCGAAGCCGTACAGCTCCCGGCCACCGGCACGCGCCCGACCGAACGCCTCGCCCAGCGCCGGGGCGAAGTCCGCGAACACGGCGGAGGAGGTCTCGGCGGGCGCCTCCGTGAACCCGGGGGAGGGGGCCACCCCGGTGACCAGGGGCTGCGCGTCCTCGGCCGGACCCGCACCCCGCGCGGCGGCCTCGGCGGCGCGCACCAGCGGCTCCAGTTCGTCGACCGTGACCGCCGACCGGGACACCACCCCGGAGGCCGTGCCCTCGGCGCCGTCCACCGTGGCGATCACGGTGAGCGTGCGCCCGCGCGTGACACCGTTCGTGGTCAGCGCGTTGCCCGCCCAGCGCAGATTGGCGGTCGACTCCTCGTCGGCGATCACGACACAGCCGTCGGCCCGGGACAGCTCGAGCGCGCGCTCGACGATCTCGTACGGCTTGTTCACAGGCGCGCTCATCGCCCGGCCTCCTGCGTGGTGTTGAGGATGTTGACTCCCTTGAACAGGGCGGACGGGCAGCCGTGCGACACCGCGGCCACCTGCCCCGGCTGGGCCTTGCCGCAGTTGAAGGCACCGCCCAGGACATACGTCTGCGGACCGCCGACCGCCGCCATGGAACCCCAGAAGTCCGTGGTCGTGGCCTGGTAGGCGACGTCCCGCAGCTGCCCCGCCAGCCGCCCGTTCTCGATCCGGTAGAAGCGCTGCCCGGTGAACTGGAAGTTGTACCGCTGCATGTCGATCGACCACGACCGGTCACCGACGACATAGATGCCCCGGTCCACGCCCCCGATCAGATCCTCCGTCGACATCCCGGCCGGGTCCGGTGCCAGCGACACGTTCGCCATCCGCTGCACCGGCACATGCCCGGGGGAGTCCGCGAACGCGCACCCGTTCGACCGTTCGAACCCGGTCAGCCTCGCGATCCGCCGGTCCAGCTGGTATCCGACCAGCGTGCCGTCCTTCACCAGGTCCCAGGACTGCGCCTCGACACCCTCGTCGTCGTAGCCGACCGTCGCCAGCCCGTGCTCGGCGGTGCGGTCACCGGTGACGTTCATCAGCTCGGAGCCGTACCTGAGCTTGCCCAGCTGGTCGAACGTGGCGAACGACGTCCCCGCGTACGCCGCCTCGTAGCCGAGCGCCCGGTCCAGCTCGGTGGCGTGCCCGATGGACTCGTGGATCGTCAGCCACAGGTTGGACGGGTCCACCACCAGGTCGTACAGCCCCGCCTCGACGCTCGGCGCCCGCATCTTCTCGGCGAGCAGCTCCGGAATCCGCGCCAGCTCGCCGTCCCAGTCCCAGCCGGTGCCGGTCAGATACTCCCAGCCGCGCCCGACGGGCGGCGCGACGGTCCGCATCGAGTCGAACTCGCCGCTGGAGTCGTCCACGGACACGGCCGTGAACGAGGGATGCAGCCGCACCCGCTGCTGCGTCGTCACGGTCCCGGCGGTGTCCGCGTAGAACTTGTTCTCGTGCACGGTGAGCAGCGAGGCGTCGACGTGGTCCACCCCGTTCGCCGCCAGCAGCCGGGCGCTCCACTCGGCCAGCAGCCCGGCCTTCTCCCCGTCGGGCACGGCGAACGGATCGATCCCGTACGACGACACCCAGGTCTTCTCGGAGTGCACCGGCTCGTCGGCCAGCTCCACCCTCTCGTCCGACCCGGCCGCCCGGATCACCTGCGCGGACAGCTTCGCCATCGCCACGGCCCGCGAGGCGACCTTGGCGGCGGCGTCGAGGGTCAGGTCCACCCCGGACGCGAACCCCCAGGTCCCCCCGTGCACCACGCGCACCGCGTACCCCAGGTCGGTGGTGTCCGACGACCCGGCCGGCCTGGCGTCCCTCAGCCGCCAGGACGCGCTGCGCACCCGCTCCAGACGGAAGTCCGCGTGCTCCGCCCCGAGCGCCCGCGCGCGGGCGAGCGCGGCGTCGGCGAGGGCACGCAGCGGCAGTGCCAGGAACGACTGATCGACTTCATGGGGCACGGGTGGAAATCCCTTCGGGGCTTGCCTGTACTGACCGTTGGGGGCAGTGAACCACGTCTCACGTCGCGGGCTCCCCTGAAATGCCTGGAGCGCACGGACGGCAAACCACCGGCGAAACGGGTGGGGTGGGGCAGTAGGGTGAATCAGTTGCGTGGTCCGTCGTCCGGCGGGTGTCTGATGCAAAGACGTGGCACGTGACCCAGCGGATGCACGTGATCAAGGGGGGCCGACCGACCCATGGACGTTTTCGGTGTCCATCACGACCTCATCGCCGAGTACGAGGCGTTCACCAGCTCCCTCGTCGCCGTGCGGGACCCGGACATCGAGAGTCAACTCGCCGGCGAGCGCGAGCGCAAGACCCGTTGGCCCGACCCCAAACTCGCACTGAATCCCACATTCCGCAGCGGCGGAACGGTCGCCTCGCTGTGCGACGACGGTCTGCTGCACCCGATGTGCCGGGAGTACTTCCGGCACAAGACGCACCCGAACGACCCCGGCAGCCGCACGCTCTCCCTCCACCGGCATCAGCGCGAGGCCATCGTCGCGGCCGATCGCGGAGACTCACATGTGCTGACCACGGGTACGGGCTCGGGCAAGAGCCTGACCTACATCGTGCCGATCGTCGACACGGTGCTGCGGCACCCGAATCCCGACGGGATCTCGGCGATCGTCGTCTATCCCGTGAACGCGCTGGCCAACAGTCGGCTCCACGAGTTGGAGAAGTACCTCACCTGGGGCGTCCCCGACGGCCCGCCCAAGGTGACCTTCGCGCGGTACACCGGCCAGGAGGATTCCGGGCGGAAGCTCCAGGTCCTGAGGAACAAGCCGGACATCCTGCTCACCAACTACGTCATGCCGGAGTACCTCCTCACCCGCCCCGACGAGCGGCGGGAGCTGATCGGCGCCGCTCGTGGCCTGCGCTTCCTCGCCCTCGACGAGCTCGCCCACCCCTCCCTCACGCCGCCCCCGGCTCAGGGCCTGCGCCACCCTCCGGGCACCAGCCCGCTGACCCGCGTCATCCCGGCCGGAGGCCCGCCGAAGCACCCGACCGCACCAACGGCCAAGAAGAAGCGTCGGGGCAAGTCCGCCTCCGACCAGTTGGGCGGAGGCCTGTTCGGCCTGGACGAGGTCGAGGGCGGCGACATACAGCTCGACATGCTCAACATGTTCGGTGAGGGCGAGCAGGAGTAGGGCAGCGGGTACAGACCAACGGGCGGGCACGAGGTCAACCCTCGTGCCCGCCCGTGAACGTCATGTAGGACGTGCGACCTCAGCCGTCCAGAGGCGAGTCAGTCGCGAGTGTCGTGAACGCCGCCCAAGCGGTCGGCGTGACGACGAGTGGACGGATACCCGTGTCCTTGGAGTCGCGGATGTGGACGGCCTCGACGCGCACGGCGACCTCGACGCAGTTGTCGTTCTCACTGCCGCTGTAGCTGCTCTTGAACCAGCTCAGCTCGTAGGCGGTAGTCATAGCGCTCCTCGCATCTGTTCCAGCAGCGTCACGGTAGCCCGACAGTCCAGGGCTTGGGAACGCAGCTTGCCATAGCGCTGGAGCAGGACACTTACATCCTTGGGCGCGGAGATCAGGCTGCTTGACCGCTGGCCTTCGGTGTAGCCGAGCCACTGATGAGCAGCAGTCTCCGCGAGGTACATCTGACCGTCGATGCCACAGTGATCCTCCTGGACAGTGGCCATGAGCTGGATTTCGACATTGCGCCGCGCACTCACCTCAAGAAGGCGATCGATGACTTGCCTGGCGACATCGCGCCCTCCCATGCGGCGGGCTACGACGCTCTGCTCGATGATGAAGCTGAACGCGGTGTTCTGGTTGGCGGAGATGAGCTGCTGCCGTTCCAGCCGAGACGCGACCTCACGTTCGATCTGCTCCTCGGACGCAGGCGGCAGTCGCCGGTCGAAGATTGCCCGGATGTACGCCTCAGGTTGCAGCAACCCTGGAATCGCTCGGCACTCGTACGTGTACAGAGAGATTGCGTCCTCCTCGATCTCTGCCCACTGGCGAAACCAGGAAGCCAACACCGCCCGCCGCGTCAGACTCTTCGCCGCCGCCGTCAGGACTTTGACCGCGACCGGCCCCAGAACCTCCTCCGCCCGCGTGGGTAGATCCGCCGGCGGGAACCGCTTCCCCTGCTCGATCTTGGCGATGTACGCGGCCGAGTACCGCACCCGCACCGCGAGCTCCTCCTGCGTCAGGCCTGATTCTTCCCGCAGGGCCTTGAGGACCGCGCCGAAGGTCTTCAGACTGTCGGAGAGTTCCGCCTCCGTGCCGTTCGCGCCGCCGTTCCCGCCTCCGCCGTGGTCCGCCCTCATCGCCGTGTGCCTCCCGTGTCCGCCTGTTCACGCTTCGCTCAACCCCGCCCGGCCCGCCCAGGGTCACGGGGAGTTACCCACCCAGTTCAGAGTGTGCACCGATAGAGTCACGCCTGTATGGGTGTCGTCCCTGTTGAGGGCCTGGAGCGGCCCGGAACGCTGGCCGCATGCCAGCATCACGGGCCCAAGAGGCCGTAACCGTAAGTGTGTTCGCCCAGCGGTTCTCCGCCACCCGCCGCGGCGCTCGACTCGCCCGCAGACTCGCCACCCACCAGCTCGACCGGTGGCGCCTGCCCTACGGCAGCCCGGCCTCCGAGGCCGTCACCCTCGTTGTGGCCGAACTCGCCTCCAACGCGGTCCTCCACGGCCACATCCCGGGACGCGACTTCGAGCTGCGGCTCACGTACGACCGGACCGCGGGCCTCGTCCGCGTCGAGGTGTCCGACACCCACCCGGGGCACCCGGAGATCCCGGAGTCGGCGGGCCTGCCGTCCGCGGACACCGACGGTGGGAGAGGCCTGCTCCTGGTAGAAGCCGTCGCCGACCGCTGGGGCGTGACCGAGCGGACGGGGCCGGGCAAGACCGTGTGGGCCGAGTGTGCGGTCCGCGTCCCGGGCGACCCGCGTCCGGTTCAGACGTAGTTGACGATCATCTTCCGCAACGCCCCGCTACGCGTGCCGAGTTGTGATTTCGGTCAATGTCAGTAGTGCCGGGTAGGGTTGTCGGCCTGCCCGAGTTGACGGTCAGCTCTGCGACGGGCGAAGGCTTGTGGAGGCGTACGTGGTCGGACGCGAGATTGCTGCGGCGGACCATCCGAGCAAGGAGGTCAGGACGGTCCTCAAGCGTCTCGTCGCCGATGGGTGGACGCTTGCGTCGGAGGCTCACTGGGGCACGCTGTACTGCCCGTGCCCCGACCACTGCACGGTGATCCGGGTCGGCGGCACGCCGAGGAATCCCAGCCAGGAGGCCCGTCGAATAGCCCGTAAGGCGAAGTGGTGCCCGCTGCCGCCGGACGACCCCCGTGCGGCCCTCCGCGGCAGCGTTGGCAATTGACAACACTGTCGGGCTCCGCGAAGCTTGGGACCGTGACGGATCCATGTCCGTGATGGATCCCCTTGTTGAGAGGTCGCGGATACCGGAACCAGGAAGAGCGAGTCGGCATACGCATGGGGGACTGGGGCGTCATGGAGTATGAGTTTCACTTCGTCGTGGACGGGATCGAGGTGGACGACGACAAGGCCGTCGCGATCGTCCACGACACCTTCGACGGGGTCCTGACCCGTCATCGAGGCCGGCACTTCCTGGACGTCTCCGAGAGCGGGGTCAACGCGATCGACGCGGCCCACCGCATCGTCGTACGGCTACGCAAGTCCCTGCCCGCACTGAGGCTGCTGCGCACCGATCCCGACCTCGTCGGCGTATCCGACATCGCGGAGCGTGTCGACCGTTCCCGGCAGAACGTCCAGCAGTGGGTGAGCGGCGAGCGGCGGCAGGACAAGCTGCCCTTCCCGGACCCCGAGGGGATCACCGGACGCTCGCCGGTGTGGCGCTGGGGAGACGTCAACGCCTGGCTTGCCCAGTTCGGCGAGGGTGACGACGTACACCCACCCACCCGCGAAGAGGCCCTGACCATCGACTTCCTGCTGCCCAAGTGGCAGCGCACCCTGGACGACGGCCTGCCTCTGGTCCACTTCGTGGCCGCCGAGACCGGGGACGGCCGGGACGAGGAACGGGAGAATGTCCAGCGGTTGCTGGAGGGCACTCTGGCGCTGCCCGGAGTGCTGGAGCGGATCGCAGCGTTCCCTGTCCCCAGGACGGAGCGGCAACGACTCACCGTCGTGTGCGCGGTCCTCACAGACCGGCTGAGCAGCGTGGTGTCCCGTATCGGCCACGACGAGGTCTTGGCGGTACTCGCCTATCAGGGCGCGGAGAGCGAGCTGCATCTTCAGCCCGTCGGCACGCCGCAGGCACCAGGCGCGGTTCCGGTCTCCCGACTCGGGCTCGGGCGTGACGCCACGGTCGGTGACCTCCTGCTCGTCCAGACGAACGGCCCCGACGACAGCCCGGTCACCCCGATCACTCCGGTCGGCCTGGACTGAGCCCGGCCTCGGCCGTCACGCCCGTACCCCGCGAAGAAGGGACGCCGTGCCCAGCATCACGACCGTCGTCGCCCAGGCCCTGCACGCCGCCGCCACTGTCCTGCGGAGGGACGCGCTCCAGGACGGCATGGTCCTCGGGGAACTGTGGGAACGGGTACTGGCCCGGAACCCGATGCTGAGGGACGACTGGGCGCAGGCCGTACGCGACTCCCCGCCCGTGGCCGACGCACGCTTCGAGAACTATGTGAACCGGAACGCGAGCAGTCTCGTCAGGGCGGGCTGGCTGTACCGGGCCCAGCGCCGCTGGCAGCTGACCGGGATCGGTGCGGACGCCCTCGACCGTTTTCCCGACCCCGTCGACTTCTCCCTGGAGGCGGGTCGGCGCTACCGGAAGTGGGAGAGGCAGCAGCGCGAGGTCTCCTCGGCGGTGACCGCGCTCGAACAGCTCCCCGACAGCGGGTCCTGGGTGGCGCTGGAAGAGGTCGCTGCGGAGTTCGGCATCGACCCCGACGTTCTGGGCATGGTCCTGCGCGGCACGCGGCCTCCGGGCTGGTACCTGGTGCTGGGAGAGAACGGACAGGCGGGGACGGGGCTGCCCCTGTTACCCCACGAGTGCGATCAGTGGCTGTCCCTGCTTCATGAAGAGGGCATCCTCGACGTCGGCCGCAGCAGCGTGGACGTGGTGCGCGCCCTGCCCGACCGGAGGAAGCCCGTTCAAGAGGCGCTGTTGGCCGCCAAGCAGCCACTCGGCCTCGAAGAGATGGTGGCCGACGAAGAGGCACCTCGCCAGCTCTGGATCATCCGGGGGGTGGACGCCCTCACCGGCGTTCCCCTCGTCCGGGGACCGTGGCGCGACGCCTCGATGGTCACTCTCGCCCGGGATTCCCGCCTCCGACCGCGGGGACGCACGACCTGGAAAGCATCCGCAGAGCCGTCGAAACGGCCCTCCCCGCCACCGCGACGGCCCGTCGGGAGGCCGTCACCCGGGAACTCCACGCTTTCCTGAACCGCATGCGCCAGGGCGACATCGTGCTGTCCACCGACGGCTTCGAGACGTACGTGGGAGTGGTCAGCGGCCCGGCGGTCCACAGCGCGGAACGGCTGGAGCGCCCCGTCGACTGGCGCAACCTCACCAAGCCCCTGGACTTCCTCAAGGACCTGCCCTCCGGACTCTCCAGCGTGGTCCAGGACGCGGACTCCCAGATCCTGGAGGCCACCGAGTACGCCGAGACCGTCCTCGCCCTGATCGGCGACATGCCGCGCACCGCCCCGCTGCCCACGGGCCCGGCCGTCCTGCCCGACGCCACCCCCGAACTGGCCGAGGCGCTCCACATGCCCGACACGGCCTGGCTCCAGGACTGTGTCGAACTCCTCCGCGCCACCCCGCAGCTGATCTTCCACGGGCCGCCCGGCACCGGGAAGACGTACATCGCCCTCGCCCTCGCCCGCCACCTGGCCGGCGCCTCCGCTGCCACGAACGTACGCCCCGTCCAGTTCCACCCCGCCTACGCCTACGAGGACTTCTTCGAGGGCATCCGCCCGCGCCTGGGCGCCGGCCAGGACGGCGACACGGGCGGCGGGCTCGCCTACGACCTCGTGCGGGGCCCGCTGCGCAAGCTCGCCGACGAGGCGGAGCGCCGCCCGGCCGAGGTGTTCGTCCTGGTCATCGACGAGATAAACCGTGGCCACCTCGCGAAGATCTTCGGCGAGCTGTACTTCCTCCTGGAGTACCGCAACGAGCGCGTCCACCTGCTCTACGGCTCCGACGACGGCCGGGGCTTCCGCCTCCCGCCCAACCTCTACATCCTCGGCACCATGAACACCGTCGACCGCTCGGTGGCCTACATGGACGCCGCCATGCGCCGCCGCTTCTCCTTCATGGAACTGCGCCCCGACACCCCTCCGGTCGCCGGACTGCTGGACTCCTGGCTGCGCAGGCGGGTGGAAGAACGGGGCGAGGACTCCGACGCGTACGACGACTCCCACGCCCGCCTCCTGGACGAGATCAACCGCCTCCTCGCCGACGGCAGCCCTGGCGACCGCTCTTTCCGCGTCGGCCCCTCATACTTCATGCAGGACCTCGCCCACACGGGTGACGGCGCTCTCGAACGGCTGTGGAAGACCCAGATCATCCCGCTTCTCACCGAGCACCACTGGGGCGACGGCACCGACGTGGAGTTCACCTACGGGCTGGACAAGCTGAGGGAACAACTCGGCATCCTGCCGCCTTCAGGTGAGACCGCCGACTCCGAGGACTCGTGAGCCCTCACCACACCCGGCCACGGAACTGCCGTGACACCGCCGCACGCATCCGGCTGGCGGAGGGCGGCGGCTGGACCACCTGGGACCTCCCCCCCCGCCCAGGTCGCGACGCTCGCCGCCCACGACGGCCTCGTCCACCTGCATCCCGAGACCGCCACGCGCTGGCGGGTGAAGGCCAAGGACCGCGTGGGCTCCGTACGCCTCGGCAAGGGCGACGGCGCCCTCCAGCTGACGATCACCCCCAAGGTCCCGGTCGACCGTCTCCTCCACCTCGTCTCCTACGCACCCGAACGCGTCGACTTCGACCCGCGCCCGGTCACCGCCGACGCCCGCCCCGACCTCCTCCCGGCCCTCGCGCACGCCTTCGTCTCCGCCGCCGAACGTGCCCTGCTGCACGGCGTCCTCCACGACTACCGGGAGACGTACGACACGCTGCCCGTCGTCCGGGGCCGCATCCGCCACGCCGACCAGCTCCGCCGCAGACCGGGCGTCCCCGTGCCCCTGGAGGTCGCCTACGACGACCACACCCCCGACATACCGGAGAACCGCCTCCTCCTCGCCGCCCGCCGCCTCCTGCGCGTGCCCGGCCTCGACCCGGCCCCACGCTCCGCTCTCCAGCGCCTCACCGCCCGGCTCGACGGAGTCCGGCCCCTGCCCGCCGGTGCCCCGGCACCCCGGTGGACCCCCGACCGGCGCAACGCCCGCTACGCCCACGCCCTCGTTCTCGCCGAACTCGTCCTGCGCGGCGCCTCCTACGAACTCGGCGACGGCCGCGAGATCGCCGTCGACGGGATGCTCGTGACCATGTGGCGCCTCTTCGAGGCCTACCTGGCCCGCGCCGTCGGCGAGGCCCTGCGCCTGCGCGTCGATGGCAGACCCGAGCCGCAGGACCGGAACTTCTCCCTGGACGTCGCCGGCCGGCACGTCCTCAAGCCCGACCTTGTGCACTACCTGCCGTCGCCGCGCGACGGGGCGATGCGACAGGCCGTCGTCCTGGACGCCAAATTCAAGACCAGACCGCAGCGGGGCGACCTGTACCAGATGACCGCCTACTGCGTACGCCTCGGTCTCGCCGAAGGGCACCTCGTCTACGCCTCCGGAAGGCCCGGAGCCGTGGAGGTACCGGTGGGGGAGGGGCGGCTGAGGATCTGGCGGCATGCCGTCGACCTCTCCCGTCCGTGGCGGGACCTGGCTGCGGATATCGACACTCTCGCTGAGTCGCTCGACACCGCGCGCAGCAGGAGGGCCACGTGACTGACGACCGCGACGGTCAGATGTAGGTACCCTCGGGGATATGTACGCACAACCTGCCTGCTGTGAGGAGAGCGCGGTATGAGCACCATTTCCGTCCGCGAGTTCTCGTACAACCCCAGCGCGATCTTCGCCCGCGTCGAGAAGGGCGAGGCGATCGAGGTCACCCGGCACGGCAACGTGATCGCGATACTGTCACCGGCCGGCAGTCCCATGGAGCGGTACGCGCACCTGGTGGCGCAGGGGAAGATCAAACTCAAGCCGGTGACCGCCGCAGAGCGCCACAGCATGCCGCACTACGAGGTGCCGGAAGACGTCGACCCCGTGGCGCTCCTGCGGGCCGAGCGCGAAGAGGACGACCGTTGATCTACATGGACACGTCCGCGCTGGTCACCTGGATGACCCGGCGCAGTCACTGGGGCGCGCTGGACGCCTTCCTCCAGGAACGGGCCACGGAGCCGCTCGCCACCAGCACGCTCGGCTTCGTGGAGACCGTGCGGACCCTGGATCTCATGGGGCACTTTCCGAAGGCCATGGAGGACCTGGACGCCCGGATCACCGAGATTCTCCTTACCCGAGAGGTGCGTGATGCGGCGGCTCTGCTGGTCGGGCGTCTGAGGACGCTGGACGCGATTCACGTGGCGAGCGCTCTCTCCTTGCGGGATGACCTGACCGCCCTGGTGACCTACGACCGCAGGATGCTCGAGACCGCTCGCGCCGAAGGATTGTCGGCTCACGCGCCCGGTATGACGGACTGACCCGCGGGCTGAACTGTAGGAACCCGACAGGAGGCCACGGGAGCCACTGTCGGTGCCCCAATGTCCCGCGATGGACCCGGACCGATAGGTTTTCGGGGAAGCCGCCTGTCATGAGGGTGTCCGGGCGGCTTGACCAGACCGCTATCGAAAGGGTGATCCGTTGAGCCGCTCGGTTCTCGTCACCGGAGGCAACCGGGGCATCGGCCTCGCCATCGCCCGCGCGTTCGCCGACGCCGGCGACAAGGTCGCCATCACGTACCGCTCGGGTGAGCCGCCGGCCGCCCTCACCGAATGGGGCTGCCTGGCCGTCCGGTGCGACATCACCGACCCCGAGCAGGTGGAGCAGGCCTACAAGGAGATCGAGGAGGCGCACGGCACCGTCGAGGTGCTCGTGGCCAACGCCGGTGTCACCAAGGACCAGCTCCTCATGCGCATGTCCGAGGAGGACTTCACCTCGGTCGTCGACACCAACCTCACCGGCACCTTCCGGGTCGTCAAGCGCGCCAACCGCGGCATGCTGCGCGCCAAGAGGGGGCGGGTCGTGCTGATCTCCTCGGTGGTCGGGCTGCTCGGCTCCGCGGGGCAGGCGAACTACGCCGCGTCGAAGGCCGGCCTGGTCGGCTTCGCGCGTTCCCTCGCCCGGGAGCTGGGCTCGCGCAACATCACCTTCAACGTCGTCGCGCCCGGCTTCGTCGACACCGACATGACCAACGCGCTGACCGACGACCAGCGGGCGAACATCGTGGCCCAGGTGCCGCTGGGCCGGTACGCGAAGCCCGAGGAGATCGCCGCGGCCGTGCGGTTCCTCGCCTCGGACGACGCCTCGTACATCACTGGAGCCGTCATCCCTGTTGACGGCGGACTGGGAATGGGTCACTGACACACCATGAGCGGAATTCTCGAGGGCAAGCGCGTCCTGATCACCGGCGTGCTGACGGAGGCGTCCATCGCCTTCCACACCGCCAAGCTGGCCCAGGAACAGGGCGCCGAGGTCATTCTGACCGCGTTCCCGCGGCCCACCCTGACCGAGCGCATCGCCAAGAAGCTTCCCGAGCCGGCCAAGGTCATCGAGCTCGACGTCACCAATGACGAACACCTCGGCCGCCTGGCCGACGTCGTCGGCGAGGAGCTGGGCGGCCTCGACGGCGTCGTGCACTCCATCGGCTTCGCGCCGCAGGACGCGCTCGGCGGCAACTTCCTGAACACGCCGTTCGAGTCGGTCGCCACGGCCGTGCACGTCTCGGCGTTCTCGCTGAAGTCGCTGACCATGGCCTGCCTGCCGCTGATGCAGAACGGCGGCTCCGTCGTCGGCCTGACCTTCGACGCGCAGTACGCCTGGCCGCAGTACGACTGGATGGGCCCGGCCAAGGCCGCGCTGGAGGCCACCAGCCGCTACATGGCGCGCGACCTGGGCAAGCAGAACATCCGCTGCAACCTGATCTCCGCCGGCCCCCTCGGCTCCATGGCCGCCAAGTCCATCCCGGGCTTCGGCGAACTCGCCTCGGTGTGGGACTCCCGGGCGCCGCTGGAGTGGGACCTGAAGGACCCCGAGCCGGCCGGCCGCGGTGTCGTCGCCCTGCTGAGCGACTGGTTCCCGAAGACCACGGGCGAGATCGTCCACGTGGACGGCGGTCTGCACGCCGTCGGCGCCTGACCGGACGCCTCACGAGGGCCCGCGTCCCGGAAGGGGCGCGGGCCCTTCGCGTCGCCGGGGCCCGGTCGGAGCGGGGCTCAGCCGCCGGAGGGCGGACCGAACCGGCCCGGACGGCACACGAACGGATAGCCGGCGGCCTCCTCGGCCGCCGTCGGCGCGTCCCCCGCGCGGATCGCGTCCACCAGCCGCCCGTGGTCCATGTGGGTCTCCGGGGACATGCCCTCGCTGACGTCGCCGCGCAGCCAGTCCCTCAGCACCTCGCTCAGGTCCGCGTACATCGCCGTCATCGCGTCGTTGTGCGAGGCGGCCACGACGGCCAGGTGGAACGTGGCGTCCGCCGCCACGAACGCCTCCGCGTCCCTCGACTCCCAGGCCTCCTCCCGGCGCAGCAGCAGCGTGTCGATCTGCTTGAGGTCCTTCTCCGTGCGCCGCTCGGCGGCCATCCGCGCGGCGGCGGACTCCAGCGTCGAACGGAGCTCGGCGATGTGCCGGGGGTCGGCGCCGGCGAACCGGCGGTGCATCACGCCCGCAAGCTCGCTCGTGGCCACCACGTACGTGCCCGAGCCCTGACGGATGTCCAGCAGCCCGTTGTGCGCCAGCGCGCGGACGGCCTCGCGGACCGTGTTGCGGGCCACCCCCAGCTGTTCGACCAGCTCGGGCTCGGTGGGAATGCGGGCGCCGACCGGCCACTCGCCCGAGGTGATCTGTGCCCGCAGAGCGGTGATGACCTGCTCGGACAGCGCCGAACGGCGTGGATGGCTCAGAGGCATGACACACCTTCGCACGACAGGGGCGCCGTACGGCGACCTCGACCTGGACATCCAATCATCCCATGATTCTATGATGGGCCTCATGGCTCGCGAGGAGAACCGGACGCTCACGTCCACGACCGCACGCACACCGGCCGTGCCCCACGCCCGTAAAGGCCCCGGCCCCGGTGAGGGTGGCACGCGCGGGTGGCGGACGCGGCTGATCGTCGTCGGCATCGTGCTGGCCGCGGTGAACCTCCGCCCCGCCATCACCAGCCTGGGCGCGCTGCTCGAGGAGGTCCGCGACGGCCTCGGCATGAGCGGCAGCGTCGCCGGACTGCTCACCTCCGTGCCCCCGCTCTGCTTCGCCGTCTTCGGCGTCACAGCACCCCGCCTGGCCCGCCGCTTCGGGGCGGGCGCGGTGGTCTGCGCCGGCATGGTCGCCATCGCCGCCGGCCTGCTGATACGCCCGTATGTCGGCGGCACGGCGGCCTTCCTGGCCACCAGCGCCCTCGCGCTGATGGGCATCGCCGTCAGCAACGTCCTGATGCCGGTCATCGTCAAACGCTGGTTCCCCGACCGTGTCGGTTCCATGACCGGCCTGTACTCCATGGCGCTCGCCCTGGGCACCGCCGCGGCGGCGGCGGTGACCGTGCCGGTGACCGACGCGCTGGGCGGGAACTGGCAGTCCGGCCTCGCCGTCTGGGCGGGCCTGGCCGCCGCCGCCGTACTGCCGTGGATCCCCTTCGTACGGCGACGTGGCGGGCCCCCGGCCGAACAGGCACCCGCGCGGGACGGGAGCGCACCCGCGGGCCGCGCCGCCGAGGCGCCCGCACTGCGCATCACCCGCAGCCGTACCGCGTGGGCGCTGGCCGTCTTCTTCGGTCTCCAGGCCACCGCCGCCTACATCACCATGGGGTGGATGGCGCAGATCTTCCGGGACGCCGGCGTCCCCGCGGGCACGGCCGGGCTGCTCCTCGCCGTCACCATGGTGATGGGCGTACCGCTGGCGTTCGTCATACCGCGCCTCGCCTCCCGGCTGCCCCGCCAGGGACCGATCGTGCTCGCGCTGGGAGTGAGCGGTCTCGTCGGCTACGCCGGGCTGTACCTCGCGCCGGCCGCCGGGGCCTGGGCCTGGGCCGTACTGCTGGGCGTCGCCAACTGTGCCTTCCCGCTCGCGCTCACCATGGTCGGGATGCGGGCCAGGACCAGCGCGGGCGTGGCCCAGCTGTCCGCCTTCGCGCAGAGCACCGGATACCTGATCTCCATCCCGGGGCCGCTCCTGGTCGGCGTGCTCTACCAGCACAGTGGCGGCTGGGGGCTGCCGATCGCCCTGATGGCCGGCCTGATGATCCCGCAGATGATCGTCGGCATCCTGGCGGGCCGCGACCGCACGGTGGAGGAAGAGGCAACCACCCCCTGACCACCCGCCGGGCCCGCGGTACCAGGGGCGCGGGGTACCAGGGGCGCGGGGAACTGCGCGAACGGGGGTCTGGGGGCGCAGCCCCCGGGGACGATGGGGGCACCTCCCGCTCATGGGGGTCCCCCCGCTCGAGCGGAGTCGAGAGTGGGGGAGAAGCCGAGAGTGGGGGAGGGAAGGTGCGGCGGGGGCGACAAGAGCGCGCACCCCGCCCGGAAGCCGCCGAGCCCCGGCCGCCCTGCCCGGCAGACAGCCCACCCCGGCCGGCAGGCCACCGCCCCGCCCCCCGAGCCACCCCGCAGGCGAGCGGGATGCGAGACTTGCCCTATGCCAGTCCTCGACCCGAACCCCCAGAACGGCCAGCGCAAGCTGCTGCTCGTCCTCGGCTCGTTCCTCGCCATCTTCATCGTCATCGGCGTGATCGCGACCGTCCTCGCGCCATGACGGCCCCCGCGGCCCCGCCCACGGGCGATGGTGGTGCTGGCACCCCCAACCCCTAGGGGGCCAGGCTCAGGGGCAAGTGGGTGGCTCACCGGATGGGCTGACACCCGCGCCGTCCGTACCTTCGAGATGTGGCCGCGAACGGCGGGCCACGGACACACGAAGAGCGGAGGCCCCCCATGTCGGCGCGCACGCACACCCGGCCCCACCCGGCCCCCCGGGGCGGCGCCGACATCCGGCTGCCGTGGTGGGCCCTGGCCCTGCCCACGCTCGCCTTCGTGGCGCTGCTCACCCTGATCCTCAACCCCGCCGACGCCCACGCGGCCGCCGGTGAGCCCACGATCACCCACCTCGTCGAGCGCGCGCAGCAGCTCATGGCCCGCTGAACACCCTCCGAAGGGCTGGTCAACTCCCTGCGCCCCGTGGCCTGTTTCGTGCGAAGCTGGGCTACATGAGCGTCGCAGAACCCCGCAGGATTGTCCTTTTCCGGCATGCGAAAGCCGACTGGCCCCCGGTGTCCGACCATGACCGCCCCCTCGCCGAGCGGGGCCGCACGGATGCCGCGGTCGCCGGACGAAAGCTCGCCGATACCGGTATCGCCTTCGATCTGGCCCTGTGCTCCACCTCGGTCCGGACCCGCGAAACCTGGAAGATCGCGGTCCACGAGTTTCCGCAGCGGCCGAAAACGGTCTACGAGGAGCGGATCTACGATGCCTCGCCCGGTGAGCTGATCGCCCTGCTCAACGAGACCCCCGACGACGCGCAGAACGTCCTCCTGGTCGGCCACAACCCGGGCATCCAAGGGCTCGCCGACATCCTGGCCGGCGCGTCCGAGGGCGACGCCCGGGAGCGCATGAGCCGCCGCGGCTACCCGGCCGCCGCCTTCGCCGTCGTGTCCTTCACCGGTTCCTGGAAGTCCCTCGAACCCGGAGCGGGCACGCTGGCCGACTACTGGGCGCCGACCGAGTGACACCGGGGTACGGCACGGGCCCGGCATCCGACCTCCGTCGGTGCCGGGCCCGTGCCGTACCGAAGCCGACCGCGCCGGCGGCCCGGCTCAGCCCAGGTCGAGCGTGTCCGCCGCCTCGACCTCTTCGCGCGTGACACCGAGCAAGTAGAGAACCGTGTCCAGGAAGGGGAAACTCACCGCCGTGTGGGCGGCCTCGCGCACCACCGGCTTGGCGTTGAAGGCGACACCCAGCCCCGCCGCGTTCAGCATGTCCAGATCGTTCGCGCCGTCGCCGATCGCCACCGTCTGGGACAGCGGCACCCCGGCCTCCGCGGCGAACCGGCGCAGCAGCCGCGCCTTGCCGGCCCGGTCGACGATCTCGCCGGTCACCCGGCCGGTCAGCTTCCCGTCGACGACCTCCAGGGTGTTGGCCTGGGCGAAGTCCAGCCCCAGCCGCTCCTTGAGATCATCCGTGACCTGGGTGAAGCCGCCGGAGACCACGCCCACCTGATAGCCGAGGCGCTTGAGCGTACGGATCAGGGTGCGGGCACCCGGCGTCAGGCGCACCTCGCTGCGCACCTTGTCCACCACGGAGACGTCCAGCCCTTCGAGCAGAGCCACGCGGGCGTGCAGCGACTGCTCGAAGTCCAGTTCCCCGCGCATCGCGGCCTCGGTCACCTCGGTGACCTTGTCCTGACAGCCGGCGTGCGCGGCGAAGAGCTCGATCACCTCGTCCTGGATGAGCGTGGAGTCCACGTCCATGACGACCAGGCGCTGCGCCCGCCGGTACAGCCCCGCCCCGACCACGGCTATGTCGACCCCGAGCCGGGCGGCGTCGGTGACCAGGGCGGTGCGCAGTGGTTCCGTCTCCACGCCGGAGACCGCGAACTCCACCGCGGTCACCGGGTACTTGGCCAGCCGGAAGATACGGTCGATGTTGCCGCCGGCTTTCGTGATACGCGAGGCGATCGCCGCCGTCGCCTCCGAGGTGAGGGGGTGGCCCAGCACCGTGACCAGGGAGCGGCCGAGCCCGCGCGGACGGTTGTCGCCCCTGCCGGAGATGATCTCCGCCTGCATCTTCATCGACTCCGCCCAGCTGTGGACGGTGGCCCGCAGGTCTCCTTCCAGGCCCCCCGGCGGCTCGCTCACGAGCGCGCAGAGCACGATGCGGCCACGGGTGACGACCTGCTCGATGTCGACCACGTCGACCGAGTAGGCGGCGAGGGTGTCGAAGAGGCCGGCCGTGATGCCCGGCCTGTCCCTGCCGAAGATCTTGACGAGGAGGGTGGGAACGTCAGAGGTCTGCGATGCGCTCATGGTGCCCCCACCGTATCCGGCACGCAGCACCTGGCGCTCCCGAGGTCCGCCACCCGGACGCCCGCTCCTCGAACGCCGGAGAGGCTGGATGTCAGCCCCTCCGGCGTTCGAGGAGCGGGCGTCCGGGGCGGAGCCCCAGGTTCGGGACGGGAAGGGGCGGCGGGGGCGAAAGAAGAGGCCGGTCACGGAGGCGGAGGCGGCGGCGGCCCCTCGTCCGGCCACAAGGACGGCCGCTCACCACCGCCCGCGTCCTCGCCTCCCCGCCGGGACCCTCGCCGGCCGACCGGCCCGACGGGACCGATCACCGTGGGCGCACCGGAGACATCCCCCTCGCCCCCGCCGGCACCCGGCGGAACAGCCGGCCCCACCACCCGCAGATACGGATTGGTCCCCGGATTCGGCGGCCTCAGGGACGGCTACGGCTCCGACACCTCCCGCACCGTCCA
>NZ_NEUB01001006.1 GCF_002910825.1 Streptomyces sp. SM1
CCGCCACATCGCCGTCCGGCGCGGCGCCGCGCCGACGATCACCGCCCACGCGGACCGCCGCGCGGCGCTGGCCGACGCCGACTTCGTCGTCAACTGCGTCCAGATCGGCATGGTCGAGGCCACCCGGACCGACTTCGAGGTGCCGGCCCGCTACGGCGTCGCGCAGACCATCGGCGACGCCCTGGGCATCGGCGGCATCTTCCGCGCCCTGCGCACCCTTCCGTTCCTGAGGGCGCTGGGCGACGACATGGCCGAGGTGTGCCCGGACGCCTGGCTGCTCAACTACACCAACCCGATGGCCATGAACGTGGAGTACCTCAGCCGGGCCACCGGGCTCCGCCGGGTGGTGGGGCTGTGCCATTCGGTGCACTGGACCGTGCACGACCTGTGCGAGCCGGTGCGGGCGGTGGAGAACGAGCCACGGCACATCCGCCATGCCGCGATGGTCGACCCGGCGACGTCGTCCGCGCTGCGCGTCGAGCAGATCTGGCAACTGTGCGACGACATGGTCCTGGCCCACGCAGACCGGCTCCAGCCGGGCCTGCGCGCCACGCTCGGCAGCTGAATCCCGGGTCCCGGTGGGGGGGCGCCGACGGTTGCGGCGGCCCCTCACCCGGGACGCGGGTCTAGAGACGCCGGAGTCTCGACCGCAGGCTTCTGCGGGCGCCGGTCCTGGCGTCGCCCTCGGCTCCCGCCGTGTCGCGGAACGCCTTGCCCCCGTCCCGGCCCAGCTCGACGCGGCCCGCCGGGTGGGTGAACAGGCCGCCGCCGACGCTCATCGAGACCTGGACCGTGTAGCTGCCCGGCGGAAGTGCGGAGAGGTCGACACCCGTCGGGTCCAGCGAGGTGAAGAACCCGTATCCGTACGAGCCGAAGTCGCCCGGGCTCACGTGGGGGCGGACCTTCTCCGTCCTCAGCACGGGCTGCAGGTCGAAGGTGTGGCCGCCGTCCGCGCCCTGCAGCGTCAGGTAGTACGTGGCGTGGTTCTTGCCGTCCGCGTTACGGCCGGGGAGGAAGTAGACGCCGTACACACGGAGATGGTGACCGTTCATGGTGAAGCGCTTGACCGAGAAGACGGAGCCGCCGGGAGCGCCGTCCACGAGACTGCGCTTGATCAGCCTGACGCGCTTCTTGTCGCCCTTGAGCACGACCTCGGATCCGCGGGAGGCGCTCCGGCGGTCGATCGCGTTGAAGGTGACCAGGGGAACCCTCCGGTCGATGCCCTCGCTCTCGCTCCTCACCCGGGCGAACGCGTCGTACACCCCCTCGGGCAGTGAATCGAACAGTTCCTTCGCGTCACAGGCGAACCCGCCGTCCGCGTAGGAGACGAAGTGCTTCTCGAAGTACTTGAGGTAGAGCTGGTCCACCGGCACGGTGTCCACGTCGGTGACCCAGGCCTCGCCGTCCCGGACCAGAACGAGCTGCTTCGTCTCCCGCGGCCCGCCGTCCCCGGATTCCTCCGCGGCCGCGGCCGCGCCGGGCAGGAAGGCATGCCCCGTCAGCCTGGCCTGCCGGCCGGTGAGGGCGGCGCCGGTCAGGACGGCGGCCGCGGTGTCCCGCGCCCGGAGATCGGCCAGATACGCGGACGCGGCGGACTCGTCGACCTCGCTGGAGCCGACCTGGACCTCGCCCCACCTCGGAGTGGTGCCTTCGGTCAGCGCGTAGATGACGCTCAGAATCACCGAAAGGCCCTGCCGCGTCACCTCCGCGTGCTTCACGAAGGCGGGGGACTGCACCATGAACAGGTTGAAATTGGAGTATTTCCGCAGGGCCGGCAGGAAGTGCACGACTTCCTGCTCGTACTGGTAATCCTGGGTGGACGAGACGAGGTAGATGTTGCGGTCGTGGTTCTCGTCCTCGGCCAGCAGCGTCGACAGAACGGCGTCGAGCCTGTCCACGTTCTCCTGCGGCTCCCCCTCGCCGAGAACGTACGCGCCGAGCACTCCGTGCCCCTGCGAATAACTGCCGATGTAGTACTGCGGGGTGGAGGCGACGATGTTCCGGTAGCCGTACTTCAGCCCGTAGAAGATGGCGGCGCTGCCTCCCTTGGAGGATCCGGCGAGCACCACGGAGTCCCGCGACTGGCCCAGCCTCTCCGCGTAGGAGGAGATCAGCTCCTCGACCGCGTCGGAGACGGAGAAGTCCATGTCCCGGCAGACGTAGTACGACGTGCCGCCGTCGAACCGGTCGCGAATCCGCAGAACGTTGCACTGGACACCCGAGAGCGCGTTCCCGAATCCGTACTTCGAACCCACGGAGGAGAAGACGACGAGAAGGCCCCTGTGGTCACCGGCGGCGGGCGTGAACTCGTACTCGATCTCCCATTTACCCCACTTCTCGATACGGATCTCGGGGGTGCGAATCGTCGCGGTCCGGTAGTTTTCCGATGCGACGGGGAGAGTGTCCACGGGGTGCGGATTCGCCGGGCTGACGTGGTTGGATTCCATGAACTGCTGACCCCTTGTCGTGTCGGAATTCCACCTTGGGAGGTGCGGCCGTTCCGCGGGAAACTCCTCCGACGTCGTGGGAAACCGGGCGTTCACAGGAGAACAGCAGCCGAAGCGAGGTTACTGCATACTCGAGCACCGGTTCGAGGGTCGGGACCGCCCCGGCCGCGGCGGTCCCACCGCCTCCCCCGGACGGCCGCCCGGCACCGCACCGGCCCGCCTCACCCCGCACGCCCTCCGGTGTCAGCGGTCACCCGCGAGGTCGAGGTCGCCACCGCGCGGCTGCGGCGCACCGTCACCCGGCGAGGGACGGCCCCACACGCGCGGGACGGGCCGGGACAGGGCGCGCCACCAGGGATCGGTGGGCAGGCTCCCGGCCGGTTCGAACGGTGCCCCGGGCCGGGGGAACGCGACCGCCTGCCCGGCCTCGCCCGCGACATCCGCCATCCACTCCGCGGGCTCGGCCCACGGATGCGGCGCCAGGTTGAAGGTGCCCCAGTGGATGGGCAGCAGCGCACCGGCCGCCGCGCCGCCCTGGAGATCGAGATGTGCCCGCACCCCCTCCTCGGGCGTCATGTGGATGTCCGGCCAGAAGTCCGAGTAGGCGCCGACCTGGATCATCGTCGCGTCGAACGGGCCGTGGCCGGCGCCGATGTCGCGGAAGCCGTCGAAGTAGCCGGTGTCACCGCTGTGGTAGACGCGGTGCTCCTCGCCGGTGACCACCCAGGAGGCCCAGAGGGTGTGCTGGGTGTTGCGCAGTCCGCGGCCGCAGAAGTGCCGGGCCGGGGTGGCGGTGAGGGTGAGGCCGCCGGCCTTCGTCGTCTCGTGCCAGTCCAGCTCGCGCAGCCGGTCCGCGGACACGCCCCAGTGCTCCAGGTGCGCGCCCACCCCGAGGGGCACGGCGAACAGGGTGTCCGTGCCGGCCAGTGCCCTGATCGTGGGCAGGTCCAGGTGGTCGTAGTGGTCGTGGGAGATGACGACGACGTCGACCGGGCCGAGCGCGGCCAGCGGCAGGGGTACCGGGTGCAGCCGCTTGGGTCCGACGAAGGGAAGGGGCGAGCAGCGTTCGCCCCAGACGGGGTCGAACAGCACCCGGTGGCCGTCGATCTCCACGAGGACGCCGGAGTGGCCCATCCAGGTCAGGCGCAGACCCGTGGCGGGCGGGCGGGAGAGGTCGGCGAGGGTGGTGGGGTGCACCGGGATGTCGCCGTGCGGGGCGCGGCGGGACCGGCCGTCCTTGTCGAAGTAGGCCTTCGCCAGGTCCCGGGCCGAGCCCGAGGGACGGGTCCGGGCGGTGCCGCCCGGGTTCTGGAAGACGCCGTCCTTGAAGTGCGGGGATCTGCGGATGCGGGCCATGCGCTCGCCACTCGGGTACGCGCCCCCGAAGGCCTCGGGGCGCAGGGCACGGAACCCCGGGCCCCGCAATGGTGAACCGGCCACGGTACCTCCAGGTGGAGTCGGTCAGACATTCCATTATGTGCGGCCGTGGCGGCGCCGCGGTGCCGTCACGGCCGGGAACCGGGAGACGGCCGGCGCACCATGAACACGTCCACCCCGTCCCGGGTCTCCACGGCGAATCCGTGCCGCTCGTACAGCCGCCGGGCCGGGCTGCCCCGCAGCACGTTCAGCCGCACGACGGTGCCGTCGCGGTCGCACCGCTCCAGGAGTGCGCCCAGCACGCCGGAACCGATGCCGCCGCCCTGATGCCCGGGGGCCAGGTAGAAGTGCTCCAGCCGGTGGCAGTCCCCGTCGGGGCGCAGGGCCACGCAGCCGGCGAAGGCGCCCGCCACCTCGATCACCCAGGTGTGGCCGGGGTCGAATCCGTCGCGCAGCCGCTGCCGCACCCGGTGGCCGTCGTACCGCCCGAGCCGTTCCAGGTCCGCGCGCAGCACCACCGCCCGCAGCCCGGCCACCGCCTCGACGTCCGTCCGCGCCGCCGGCCGCGTGTTCCAGTCCCCCACGACCGCCACGCTACCGCGCGGGACCTCACGCCACGGAGGCGATCCGGACCTTGATGTCGTCCGGCGACAGCGTGCCCTTGGCGGTCACGTGGTCGCCGGAGGACTCGCCGCGCAGCCGGCGGCCGATCCACGGCACCAGGTACTCACGGGCCCACTGCACGTCGTCCCGGCGGACCTCGAGGGCGCCGCGGGGCGGCAGGGGCGGCCAGGGCTGCTCCGGGTCGGCGGGGATCTCCAGGCCGAGGGCCAGTCCCGCGCGGAGCGCCACCCGTGTGTGTCCCTCGGGCGACAGGTGCAGCCGGTCGGTGTCCCAGGCCCTGCGGTCCTGGACGCTCCTGAGGGACCACAGGTCGAGCACCGGGCAGCCGTAGCGGTCGGCGACGGCCCGCACATGCCCGTTGTAGGTGGCGATCTTGCCGCGCAGATGCCGGAGGAGGGGCACGCCGCGGGTGTCGAACCCGGTCGTCACCAGCACGGTGCCGGACGCGGCCGTGAGCGCGGCGATCGCGCGCTCGAAACGCGTCGCCACCTCGTCCGGGTCGCTGCCCGGACGGAGAATGTCGTTCCCGCCCGCGCAGAACGAGACCAGGTCGGGGGCGAGTTCCACCGCCCTGGGGAGCTGGTCCGCCATGATCTGGTCCAGCAGTTTTCCGCGCACGGCGAGGTTGGTGTACGCGAAAGCGCCTTCGGGCCGGCGGTCGGCGAGAAGCACGGCGAACCGGTCGGCCCAGCCGACGAACGCACCGCCGGGGCCGGGGTCGCCGACACCCTCGGTGAAGCTGTCCCCCACCGCCACGTACGACCCGATCACTCTTCTGCTGTCACTCTTCGAATCGTTTGCCACAGCAGGTCATGATTCACCTTCTGATGTGACCTACGCGACCGTAGGAAAGGGTTGACGCGCGGTGAGATAAGCCACTGTCAATAGGTTGGCCCATTCCGGAATACACCGAGGGCCGGACCCGGGGATCGGGGTCCGGCCTTCGGCGCGCGTGTCAGGAAGGTTCCGCGGGTGTCAGAGGGAGACGCCCTTCGAGCGGAGGTAGGAGACCGGGTCCACGTCCGAGCCGTAGTTCGGGCTGGTGCGGATCTCGAAGTGCAGGTGCGGTCCGGTCGAGTTGCCGGTCGAGCCGGAGAGGCCGACCTGCTGGCCGCCGGTCACGCTCTGGCCGGCCGAGACGGAGAGCGAGGACAGGTGGGCGTACTGGGCGTAGTGGCCGTCGGCGAGCTGGATGACGACCTGGTTGCCGTACGCGCCGGCCCAGCCCGCGGAGACGACCGTGCCGGAGCCGACGGCCTTCAGGGAGGTGCCGGTCGGGACGCTGAAGTCGACACCGGTGTGGTAGCCGCTGGACCACATGCTGCCGGCCACCTTGTAGGCGGTGCCGACACCGCCGCCGGGCACCGGGGAGCTGAAGCCGGAGGCGGACTGGTTCGCCGTCGTCCGGGTGGAGGCCGCCGGGGCGGACTGCTCGGACGACTGCTGCGCCGGCTTCTCGGCGGGCTTCTCGGCCTTCGGCGCGGCGGCCTTGGGCGCGGCGGACTTCGGCTTGGCGGACTTCGGCTTGGCGGACTTCGGCTTGGCGGACTTCGGCTTGGCGGGCGCGGCGGACTTCTTCGGCGCGCTCGCGGCGGCCTTGCCGTCGACGGAGAGCTTCAGACCGGGGTGGATCAGCGACGGGTCGTCACCGACGGCCTGGAGGTTGTCCGCGTAGAGCTGCGTCCAGCCACCGTCGACGTGCTCCGCCTCGGCGATCTTCGCGAGGTAGTCGCCGGCCTTCACGGTGTAGGTGCGGGCCTCGCCGCCCTTGTCTGCGGTGGCCTTGTGGCCGCCCGCGGAAAGGGACTGGACGGTCTTCTCGGGGGCCGTCTGCGGCGTGGCGGCGTTCGCGCCGGTGGCACCGAGAAGCGGCAGGGCGAGTGCGGCGCCACCGGTTCCGACGACGGCGATGGAACGGGTGAAACGCTGAGCCTTGGTACGGCGGTGCTTACCCTTCGCGGGCATGACGAATTCCTGTCTCCGGCGCCTACGAGGTGAGCTGTCGGGTTCGGGCTGGAGATGCCCGGCCGCGATTTCACGCGACTTAACCCCTGAGCCGTTCCGGAGACCGGAACAGGCAGTCGTACCTGTGGGTCCCCCGCTCCTGCCGTACACGGGTGGGTGTGTGCGGGCTCCGGGCGGCGGCAGGATTAGGCGTCCGTCCGGATCGCTTGGGAACGTAAGCGACCCGGACGGGACGGGACAAGCGGAGGTTCCCCGCGAACGCGGCTTTTCCGTGATCCACAGGAGGAATCGACGTCACCGAGCGTCGACCGCGATTCAGATACCCCCGCGAATTCCCTTGCTGTTCCGTCGAATTACGTGAACATGGCGACAACACATCGTCACCGATATGACGATGCTCACGCGCCCCTCCCCATCTCGCTTTCTATCGGGGCATGTTATGCCCAAAGATGCTAATCGGACAGAACGCCTTAATCGGTCGATCGCAGACGGCGCAGCCGGAACACCGCGGCATCCGGATCCCCCCGCAGACCGGTACCCAGCCCGTGGTGCAACAGCACCGCACCCCGGTGCACTTCGCCCGTATCGCGGCATTTGTACGTGGCGCCCGGGTCGAGGCCGCGCAGCCGGAGGGCGGGAACGGGTTCCCCGAAGTGCTGCGCCTGAAGGCAGGCGAGGACAACGGTCTCGTCACCGAGGACGTACTGCACCGCGCTCAGCCCGCCCTCCGGCGGGCGCAGCCGGTACAGGTCCCCGCGCTGCACGACGGACCTGATCTCCTTGTAGAGCGCCACCCACTCCCGCGCCTCCGCCCGCTCCTCCTGCGTCCACCGCGCGAGGTCACCGCCGACTCCCAGGACCCCGGCCATGGCGCCGACGAACCGGAAGCGCAGCGAACTGACCCGTCCGTTGAGCATCACGTTCGGGCTGTCCGTGACCCACGCGGCCATGACCCGGGCCGGGTGGAGCTGACTGAAGCCGTGCTGAATGGCGAGCCGGTCCAGCGGGTCGGTGTTGTCCGAGGTCCACACCTGGTCGGTGCGGGAGAGGATGCCCAGGTCGATCCGGCCCCCGCCGCCCGAGCAGGACTCGAAGGCCACGCCGGGATGCGCCGCCCGCAGCCGGTCCAGCAGCGCGTACAGCCCGCGCACGTGGTCGGTCCACAGCCGCTGCGGGTACGGGTCGTCCGGCCATCCTGCGTCGGTGAAGCAACGGCTGAAGTCCCATTTCACATAGTCGACCGGGGCGCTGGAGAGCAGCGCGTCGAGCCGCTCCCACAGGTACTCCCGGACGTCGTCCCGCGCGAGGTTGAGCACCAGCTGGTTACGGAACTCCGTACGCCGGCGGCCCGGCTGGAACTGCACCCAGTCGGGGTGCGCGCGGTACAGGTCGCTGTCCGGGTTGACCATCTCCGGCTCGACCCAGATGCCGAAACCCATCCCGGGCCGGTGCACATGGTCGGCGAGGGGTTTCAGGCCGCCCGGGAAGCGGCCGGGGTTCGGTGTCCAGTCGCCGAGCCCGGCCCGGTCGCCGGTACGGGCGCCGAACCAGCCGTCGTCGACCACGAACAGCTCGACGCCCATCGCGGCGGCCCGCTCGGCGAGCACCCGCTGCCGCTCCTCGGAGATGTCGAATCCGGTGGCCTCCCAGGAGTTGAACAGCACCGGCCGGTCCCGGTCCGCGTCCGGGACGACATGCGCCCGCTGGTAGGCGTGCCAGGCCCGGCTGGCGCCGCCGAAGCCCTGGTCGCTCCAGAGACCGGCGAAGACGGGTGTGACGTACGTCTCGCCCGTACCCAGCATCAGCAGGCCGGAGTCGTCGTGTCCCGCGCCGCCGGTGATCTGCACGCGCGCGTCGGGGAGCTGCGCCACGGAGATGCGCCAGGACCCCGACCAGCCGAGGGCGCAGCCGTAGACCTCGCCGCGCTCCTCGGTCGCGTCGGTGTCGAGAGCGACCCAGGGCAGGTGCTGGCGTCCGGTGTGGCCGCGGCGGCTGCCGACGACCGTCTCGCCGAGGGTGAGCGGGGAGCGGATCAGCCGGGATTCCGCGGCCCAGCGCCCGTGCAGCTGGGACAGCCGCCAGTTCTCCCGGTCGGGCAGGGTCCAGGTGGCGGAGTCGGCGCGCAGCAGTTCGGCCGCCGGCTCCCGGTTGTGCAGGACCGCCCAGCGCTCGATCACGTCGCCGCGCATCCGGTAGTGCAGCGTGACGGTCAGGTCCCCGTCGCGAAAGCGCAGACGGAGGCCGTCGTCGCCGGTCTCGTACCCCTCGAAGGTCCACTCGGTGCCGCGCCGCCCGTCGCCGGCGCGCACGGACAGGGCGGGCCGGACGAACCGGGGACCGCCCTCCACCGGGTACTCCTCGCGCCCGTCGAGGCGGGACTCGAACGGCCAGTCCTCGGGCAGCGGACGGGCGGCGAGAGCCTCCGCGTCGGCGGGCCCGGTCCTCGGGCCCCAGTGCAGATGCACCAGTTCGTCCCGGTCCGTGACATGGAGCGCGTAGCTGCCGGCCGGCCCCGACAGAAGCCATGTACGGCCGTCCTCAGAGACATGCGTCACCGAACCTCCAACAGGCCCGAACAGATGCGATCAGACACCAACATCATCAGCGGAGCGGAGTGGCCGGGCAAGGCCTGTGGACAACTCATTGCCCCAGGCAGGCATGTCGTATCGTCGAGTGGTGTCCGCCGGCGAGCCGCGGCGGCGGCGCCGAGTGGGAGGAGTCCTTCGTGACGCAGCAGATCCCGTCGACCGAACCCGAGCTGACCGGAGTACGCAACTTCCGCGACGTGGGCGGACTGCCGACGGTGGACGGACGGCGGGTGCGGCACGGGGTGCTGTTCCGCAGCGGTCACCTCGCCCACGCGACCGCGGAGGACGCCGTCTTCCTGTCCTCCCTCGGGCTGCACACGGTCTTCGACTTCCGCAACGCGGCCGACCAGAAGCTGGAGGGGGCGGACGTCGAGCTGCCGGGCGTGCGCAATGTGAACCTGCCGCTCAGCGACCCGGCCGACGGCGCCGAGTTCTGGAAGATGGTCCGCGACGGCGACCTGGACCAGCTGCGCTCGATCCTCGCGGACGGCAAGGGCGCGCACCGGATGATCAGCTCCTACCGCCTGATCATCCAGGAGCGCACCGCCGAGCACGCCCGGGTGCTGCGCTCGCTCGCCGAGGACAGCGTCCCCGCGCTGATGCACTGCGCGGCGGGCAAGGACCGCGCGGGACTGTCGGTGGCGGTGACGCTGCTCGCCCTGGGCGTCGAACGCGACGCGATCGTCGACGACTACCTGAAGTCCAGCGCCAAGCACCGCCGCTACAAGGTGCACCGCAGCGGCGGCTCCGCCTCGGCCTACTCCCCCGAGGTCATGGAGCTGCTGGACCCCCTGTTCGACGCGCGGGCGGAGTATCTGTCGGCCGCCTTCGACACCGTCGAGGAGACCTGGGGCGGCGTGGACCCCTATCTGGAGCAGGGCCTCGGGCTCACCACCGGGCACCGGGAGCGGCTGCGCGAGCGCATGCTCGACTGACGCCGGGACGGGGCCCGGTGTCCGGACCGGGCCCCTACTTCTTGGGGGCCACCTCGAACAGGAAGTAGATGAAGGCCGCCAGGACGTGCCCCACCACCACGTAGATGAACAGCCGCACCCACATGGCGCGGGGCAGCTTCTCCTCCATGTCCTTGCCGGTCATGTCGTGCCTCCGTGGATCGGGCCCAGGCACAACGCGGCCGTGGGACTCTGCAGCAGTGTATGTACGAACAGCAGCTCGACCCCGTCGGGGTCCTCGGCGGCGATGCGGTGCGGAGTCAGCGAGTCGAAGTGCGCGCTGTCGCCCGGGGCCAGCCGGTGCGGGGTGTCCCCGAGGCGCAGCCGCAGCCGCCCCCTGAGGACGTACAGCCACTCCTCGCCGGGATGGACGCGCACGATGTCGCCCTGGGAACCGTGCGGCACATGGACCCGCAGGGCCTGCATGCCGCGGCCCGGCGCGCCGGCCGGCCAGTAGGTCCAGCCGCCCGCCGCCGTGGAGTCCATGTCGGCGGCGCGCACCACGGCGTTCCGCTCGGCGGGCGTCTCGCCGAGCAGCTCGGAGACCGTCGTACCGTAGACGCGGGCGAGGGAGAGCAGCATCGGCAGTGAGGGCTGACGCTGCCCGGTCTCCAGCCGGGAGAGATGGGCGGGCGACAGACCGGCGTCGCGGGCGGCCGCCTCCAGGGTCAGGGAGGCCCGGCGCCGCAGGGAGCGCAGCTGCGGGGCGACCGCGGGGAGCGCGCCGGCCGGCGGCCCGGTCTCGGAGGGGCTCATGCCCCCATTGAGCCGGAGATTTGCCCCGGAGGCAATTCCGTTGCCTCAGAGGCAAAGTCCCCGTCCGGTGCGGTCAGCGGTTCGCGACCGCCTGTTTCATCAGCGTCCTGCCGAAGTCCCAGATCAGTCCGCCGTCGTGCGCGTCGTCCATCACGGCGGTGAAGGCGTTCACGAACCGGTCCACGTCCCCCTCGTCGATGATCAGCGGCGGGATCAGCTTGATCACCTCCATGTGGTCGCCGGACACCTGAGTGAGGATCCGGTGCCGTTGCAGCAGCGGCACGACCACCATCTGCGCGAAGAGCCCCTTACGGGCGGCCTGGAGCATGGTCCAGCGCGAGCGCAGCTTCAGCGACCGGGGCCGGCCGAACTCGATGCCGATCATCAGACCCCGGCCGCGGACGTCGGCGAGCAGTTCGTACCTGTCCGTCAGTGCGGCCAGCCGGCTCCGCAGCAGCTCACCGGTGCTCCGGACATGGGCGACGATCTGCTCGTCCTCCATGACCGACAGCACCGCGAGACCCGCCGCCATGGCCTGGGCGTTGGCCCCGAAGCTGGCCGAGTGGACCAGCACCCGGTCCATCGACGAGTAGACCTTCCGGAAGATCCAGTCCTTGCCGATGGTGGCGCCCACCGGCACATAGCCTCCGGAGAGTGCCTTGGCCACGCAGATCAGGTCCGGCTCGACCCCCGGCTCGTGCTGGTAGGCGTAGAAGTCGCCGGTCCTGCCCAGTCCGGTCTGCACCTCGTCGGCGATCAGCAGGGCCTTGTGCCGGTGCAGCAGTTCCTGCGCGGCGCGCAGATAGCCGGGCGGCGCCTCGTGCACGCCCTTGCCCTGGACCGGCTCCACGATCAGCGCGGCCACGTCGCCCCTGCGCAGTTCCCGTTCCAGGGCCTCGAGGTCGCCGAGCGGTACGGCCGTGTCCGGCAGCAGCGGGGCGAAGCCGTCGCGGAAGCCGGACTCGCCGTTGACCGACAGGGAGCCGGTGGTCAGGCCGTGGAAGGCGTGCTCGCAGTACAGGACGCGCGGCCTGCCGGTTGCGCAGCGGGCGAACTTGAGGGCGCCTTCGACCGCCTCGGTGCCGCTGTTGCCGAAGAACACCCGGTCCAGGTGGGGGCTGTGCGCGAGCAGCTTCTCGGCCAGCAGGCCGGGCAGCGGCGGGCAGTCGAAGCGGGTGAGGTCGGCGAGCGAGGCGTCCAGGACGTCGTGCAGCGCCTTGCGGACCACCGGATGGTGGCGGCCGAGGCCCATCACCCCGAACCCGGCGAGCATGTCCAGGTGGTCGTTGCCGTCGGCGTCCCAGAAGTGGGCGCCCTCGGCGCGCTCGTAGACCTTGTCGAAGCCGATGGTGTGCAGCATGCGCGGGAGCTGGTGGTTGAGGTACCGGGTGTGCAGCTCGTAGCGCTCGGCCCCGCGCTCGGCCAGCAGCGCGCCGAGGTCGAACTCCCCCGTGTGCGACGTGTCCGACGCGGACTCCGCGGTGGTCATGCCTGTTGCTCCTGTGGGTCCTGTGACTGGGTCGTGAGCGCGTCGCCGACGGCGAGGCCCGCGCTGATCCGTCCGGCGATCTCGACGGGCGTGAGACCGATGTCGGCGAGCACCTCACCGCGTCTGGCGTGCGCCAGGAACTGCTCCGGAATGCCGAAGCGCCGTACGGGCACGTCGACATCGGCATCGCCCAGTGCCAGCGCCACCGCCGAACCCACCCCGGCCGCGCGGCTGTTGTCCTCGACGACGGCCACCATGCGGTGTCCGGCGGCCAGTTCGGGGAGGGCCGGGTCGACCGGTTTGACCCAGCGGGGGTCGACCACCGTGCACCCGACGCCGCGCGCTTCGAGCAGTTCGGCGGTCCCGAGACAGACCGGCGCCATCACGCCGACGGCCACCAGCAGCACCTCGGGACGGTCCGCCCGGTGCAGTACGTCCATGCCCCCGACGCGGGCCGTCGCAGGGATCTCCGGGCCGGCCGACTCCTTGGGGAACCGCAGCAGGGTGGGCGCGTCGTCGACGGCGACCGCCTCGCGCAGCTGGGCACGGAGCTGGCCGGCGTCGCGGGGCGCGGCGATCCGCAGGCCGGGGACGGCCTGGAGGACGGACAGGTCCCACATGCCGTTGTGCGAGGGCCCGTCGACGCCGGTGACACCCGCCCGGTCCAGGACGAAGGTCACCCCGCAACGGTGCAGCGCCACGTCCATCAGCAGCTGGTCGAAGGCACGGTTGAGGAAGGTGGCGTAGACGGCCACGACCGGGTGCAGGCCGCCGGTCGCCAGGCCGGCCGCGGAGACCGCCGCGTGCTGTTCGGCGATGCCGACGTCCCAGACCCGGTCCGGGAACCTCTCGGCGAAGGCGCCGAGGCCGACCGGACGCAGCATGGCGGCGGTGATCGCCACCACGTCCTCGCGCTCCTCGCCGATCCGCACGATCTCCTCGCCGAAGACGGAGGTCCAGGAAGGACCGCCGGGCGGGGCGAGGGGCGCGCAGGTGAGCGGGTCCATCACACCGACGGTGTGGAAGTGGTCCTCCTCGTGGGCGAGGGCCGGCTCGTAGCCGCGGCCCTTCTCGGTGAGGCAGTGGACCAGGACGGGTCCGTGGAACCGTTTGGCGCGGCGCAGCGCGGACTCCACGGCCCTGATGTCGTGGCCGTCGATCGGGCCGAGGTACTTCAGGCCGAGGTCCTCGAAGAGGCCCTGCGGGGCGAAGGCGTCCTTGAAGCCCTTCTTCGCGCCGTGCAGCGCCTCGTAGACGGTGCGGCCCACCACGGGGGTGCGCTGGAGCACGTCCTTGCCCCAGGCCAGCACGCGTTCGTAGCTGTCGGTGGTGCGCAGGGTCGCGAGGTGGTCGGCGAGTCCGCCGATGGTGGGGGCGTAGGAGCGTTCGTTGTCGTTGACTACGACGATCAGCGGCCGGTCCTTGGCGGCGGCGATGTTGTTGAGCGCCTCCCAGGCCATGCCACCGGTGAGGGCCCCGTCGCCGATCACCGCGACGACATGGCCCTTCTCCCCCCGCACCTGGCGGGCCTTGGCCAGCCCGTCGGCCCAGCCGAGGGCCGTGGAGGCGTGGCTGTTCTCGATGACGTCGTGCTCGGACTCCGCACGGGAGGGGTAGCCGGACAGGCCGCCCTTGCCGCGCAGTTTGGAGAAGTCCTGACGCCCGGTCAGTAGTTTGTGGACATAGCTCTGATGGCCGGTGTCCCACAGGATGCGGTCGACGGGCGACTCGAAGACCCGGTGCAGGGCGACGGTGAGTTCCACCACCCCGAGGTTGGGTCCGAGATGGCCGCCGGTCCTGGCGACCGCGTGCACCAGGAACTCCCGGATCTCGTGGGACAGTTCGCCTAGCTGCGCTTCGGACAGCGACTTCAGGTCGCGTGGTTGCCGGATGCTCTCCAGTATCGTCACGCTCGGGCCCCCTTCGGAAGTTCCGTGCTGTTCAGCTCACGGTGACGGCCGGCTCCCCCGACGCGGCGCCGTCCTTCTCCATCTGTTCGGCGATCTTCATCGCCTCCTCGATCAGCGTCTCGACGATCTTCGACTCGGGAACGGTCTTGATGACCTCACCCTTCACGAAGATCTGCCCCTTGCCGTTGCCGGAGGCCACACCCAGATCGGCCTCCCGGGCCTCACCCGGCCCGTTGACGACACAGCCCATGACAGCCACCCGCAACGGAACCTCCATACCCTCCAGCCCCGCCGTGACCTCTTCCGCCAGCTTGTACACATCGACCTGGGCGCGGCCGCAGGACGGACACGAGACGATCTCCAGCCGCCGCTCCCTGAGCCCCAGCGACTGCAGGATCTGGATCCCCACCTTGATCTCCTCCACCGGCGGAGCCGACAGCGAGACCCGGATGGTGTCCCCGATGCCCTGCGACAGCAGCGCCCCGAAGGCGACCGCCGACTTGATCGTGCCCTGGAAGGCCGGGCCTGCCTCCGTGACGCCGAGGTGCAGCGGGTAGTCGCACTGGGCGGCCAGCTGACGGTAGGCCTCGACCATCACGACCGGGTCGTTGTGCTTGACGGAGATCTTGATGTCCCGGAAGTCGTGCTCCTCGAAGAGGGACGCCTCCCACAGGGCCGACTCGGCCAGCGCCTCGGGAGTCGCCCTGCCGTACTTCTGCAGCAGACGCCGGTCCAGCGAACCGGCGTTCACACCGATACGGATCGGGGTGCCGTGGTCCCTGGCCGCCCGGGCGATCTCCTTGACCTTGTCGTCGAACTGCTTGATGTTCCCCGGATTCACCCGCACCGCCGCACACCCGGCCTCGATCGCCGCGAACACGTACTTCGGCTGGAAATGGATGTCCGCGATCACCGGGATCTGCGACTTGCGGGCGATGGTCGCCAGCGCGTCCGCGTCGTCCTGCGTGGGACAGGCCACCCGCACGATCTGGCAGCCGGAAGCGGTCAGCTCCGCGATCTGCTGAAGCGTCGCCCCGACATCGGACGTACGCGTCGTCGTCATCGACTGCACGGACACGGGGGCGTCCCCGCCCACCGCCACGGACCCGACCTGGATCCACCG
>NZ_NEUB01001007.1 GCF_002910825.1 Streptomyces sp. SM1
CGCGACCGGCGGCGCGGCCGCCGAATCCGTGGTGATCGGGGTCTCCACCGAACCGGACACCCTCAGTCCGCTCCTCGGCTACGGCAAGGACGGCAACTCCAAGATCTTCGACGGACTCCTCGCCCGGAACGCCGACCTCAGCCTGAAGCCCGCGCTGGCGACATCGCTCCCCGAGATCACCGACGGCGGCCTCACCTACACCTACACCCTGCGCGACGGCGTGAAGTTCAGCGACGGCGAACCGCTGACCGCCGACGACGTGGTGTTCACGTACCGCACCGTCCTGGACGACAGGACCAACAACACCGCCAAGAGCGAACTGGCCGCCATCAAGAAGGTCGAGGCGGACGGCGACGACAAGGTCGTCTTCACCCTCGACTACCCCTACGCGGCCTTCGCCGCCCGCACGGTCCTGCCCGTCGTCCCCGAGCACGTCGCCGGAGAGCAGGACCCCAACACCGGCTCCTTCAACACGGAACCGGTCGGCACCGGACCGTACGTCCTCGCCGGCTGGAGCAAGGGCGAGAAGTTCGTCTTCAAGGCCAACCCGGACTACTGGGGCGGCGCGCCGAAGGTGAAGAGGCTCACCATGGCGGTCATCGCCGATGACGACGTCCGCGCCACCCGGCTGCGCTCCGGCGACCTCGACGGCGCGGCCCTGCCGCCCAACCTCGCCGCCACCTTCCAGGACGACGACGACAAGAAGACCCACCGGGCGACGTCGTACGACTTCCGCGCCGTCAGCCTCCCCACCGGCAACCCCGTCACCGGCGACACCGCGGTCCGCCGCGCCCTCGACCTCGCCGTGGACCGCCGGGCCATGGTCGACAAGATCCTGGACGGCGCCGGCCGTCCCGCCTACGGCCCCCTGCCCCTCGACGACCCCTGGTTCGCCAAGGACGTCGAGCGCTCCCAGGACCTCGCCGAAGCGGGGCGCGTACTGGAGGGGGCCGGCTGGAAGCCCGGCAAGGACGGCATCCGCGCCAAGGACGGCCGCCCCGCCCGCTTCACCCTGTACTACCCCTCAGGCGACAAGGTCCGCCAGGACCACGCCCTCGCCTACGCCTCCGACGCCAAGAAGGCCGGCATCGAGGTGAACGTCGAGAGCGCCACCTGGGAGGTCATCGAACCCCGGATGAAGCACGACGCCGTCCTCGCCGGCTTCGGCAGCACCGGCGACCCCGACTTCGGCCTCTACACCCTGCTGCACTCCTCCCTCGCCGGGGACGGCTTCAACAACATGGCCCACTACGACGACCCGGCCGTGGACAAGGCGCTCGACACCGCCCGCCGCAGCCAGGACACCAAGGTCCGCGAGGCGGCCTACGACGACCTCCAGCGCGCACTCGTCAAGAACCCCGGCTACACCTTCCTCACCCACATCGACCACCTGTACGTGCTCGACGACCGCTGGAAGGACCTCACCACCCAGACCGAACCGCACGAGCACGGCTTCGCCAGTGGCCCCTGGTGGAACGTCGAGGACTGGCAGCCCACGGCATGACACGCGCCCCCTGGGGAGCCATGGCACGGCTCACGGCACGTCGGGCGCTGTACGCCGTGCCGGTGCTCCTCGTCGTCACCTTCGGGGTGTTCGCCGTGGCCGCCGCCTCCCCCTTCGACCCCGTCAAGGCGTACGCGGGCACCGCCGCGCTCGGCGCCGACCAGGAGACCCTGGACCGGCTGCGGGAGAACCTCGGCGCGGACCGGCCCTTCACCGCCCGCTGGTGGGACTGGCTGACCTCCGCCCTCGGCGGCGACTTCGGCCTGTCCACCGTCATGCGCCAGCCGGTGTCCGAGGTCATCGGCGAACGCCTCGTCTGGTCGGCGCTGCTGTGCGCCGTCGCGTTCGCCGTCGCCGTCCTGCTCGGCACCGTGCTCGGTGTGCTCGCCGCCCGCCGCCCCGGCTCCCTCCTCGACCGTACGGTCACCTCGCTCGCGTACTCCCTGGAAGCGGCCCCGGTCTTCTGGATCGCCCTGCTCGCCGTCTGGCTGTTCGCCCTGAACCTGGACGTCTTCCCGGCCGGCGGCCTCACCGACACCGGCAGCGAACACGTCACCTTCGGGCAGGTCGCGAGCCACCTGGTCCTTCCCGCCGGCGTCCTCGCCGTCTCCCAGCTGCCCTGGTTCACCCTGTACGTCCGTCAGGGTGTCGGCGACGCCCTCGCGGAGGACCCCGTACGCGGAGCCAGGGCCCGCGGACTGGACGAGCGCACCGTCCTGCTCGGCCACGCCCTGCGCTCCGGACTGCTGCCCGTGCTCACCCTGATCGGCTCCCGCGTGCCCGAACTCATCACCGGCGCACTGCTGGTGGAGAGCGTCTTCAGCTGGCCCGGCATCGCCGCGGCCACCGTGGAGGCGGCCACCGCCGTCGACTTCCCGCTGCTGGCCGCGCTCACCACCCTCGCCACCGTTGCCGTCCTCGCCGGAAACCTGCTCGCCGACCTGCTCTACGGACTGATCGACCCGAGGGTGAAGCTGAATGAGATGTGACTCCCGTGGCTGACACCACCGTCGGGAAGACGGACACCACCGTCGGGAAGACGGACACCGCCGAGTACGCGTCCCCGGCGGCGTGGCGCTCGCACGGCACCACCCGCCGCTCCACCCACGCCCTCCGCCTGCGCGTCTCCGCCGTCCTGGTCGCCGTGACGGTCCTCGCGGTCCTGCTGGTACCGCCGCTGGTCCAGCTCGACCAGCAGGCCGTCGACCTGGCCGCCAAGCTCCTGCCCCCGAGCTGGAGCCACCCCGCCGGCACCGACGACGTGGGCCGCGACCTGCTGCTGCGCTGCGTCTACGGGCTCAGGGTGTCGCTGCTGGTGGGCGTGGTGGCCGCGCTCACCGCCACGGTGATCGGCACCGCCGTCGGCGCCGCCGCCGGCTCGCTCGGCGGCTGGGCCGACCGTCTGATCATGCGTGTGGTCGACACCCTGTCCTCCGTCCCGCACCTGCTGCTCGGCATCTTCATCGTCGCCATGTTCCGGCCGGGTGTCTGGCCGGTGGTGATCTCCGTCGCCCTCACCCACTGGCTGTCCACCGCCCGTATCGTCCGCGCCGAGGTCCTCTCGCTGCGATCCCGCCCCTACATCGACGCGGCCGTCTCCGGCGGCGCGTCCCGATGGCGGGTCACGGTCCGGCACCTGCTTCCCGGCGTACTGCCCCAGGCCGGCCTCGCGGCCGTCCTGATGGTCCCGCACGCCATGTGGCACGAGTCGGCCCTGTCCTTCCTCGGCCTCGGCCTGCCCACCCACACCGCGAGCCTCGGCACCCTCATCCAGGGCGCCCGCGGCTCCCTGCTCGCCGGGCAGTGGTGGCCCACCCTCTTCCCCGGCCTCTTCCTGATCATCCCCACCCTCGCCATCGCCGGCCTCGCCGGTGTCTGGCGGGAGCGGATCAACCCACGCCGCCGATCGGAGCTGATGCTTTGATTCCTCCCCCTGCCGAAGCAGGGGGATTCCTGGCTCACGCCGCCTGCGGGATCAACGACCCGACAGGTCTTCCACGATCAACACCAGCCGGGTTGAAACCAGCCCGGTTCGATACCGCAAAGCATGGAGGTGCATGTGCTGTCTTGGCTCTCGAGCAGCACGGCGTGCGCGCTTGGTTCTCGCAACGCACGACGCTCAGGCTACCGGGGTAGGCGGACTGTTTTTCCCCTTGAAGGCGAAATAGCGTTCCCTGCCCTGATTTGCGCGAATCTGATCGATCCCCGACCTGAAGGCCGGGGCATCCTCGGAGGAACCCGGTGACGCCCGGGCGACCCCCCGTGCTGTCGGTCCGCGGACTGTCCGTGCGCTTCCTGCTGCCCGGCGGCCACCGGGTCGCCGCCGTCACCGACGCGCACTTCGACGTGGCGCCGGGGGAGTGCCTGGCCCTGATCGGCGAGAGCGGCTGCGGCAAGTCCGTCCTGGCCTCCGCCCTCCTCGGCCTGCTCCCGGCCAACGCCCAGACCGCGGGCAGCGCGCTGCTCGGCGACCTGGACCTGCTCACCGCCGGTGAACGCACCCTCGCCCGCACCGTACGCGGCCGGCGCATCGGCCTCATCCCGCAGAGTCCCGCCGCCCACCTCACGCCCGTCCGCACGATCCGCTCCCAGACGGAGGAGGTGGTCGCCCGGCTCACCGGCGTCCGCGGCCGTGCCGCCCTGCGTGCGGCCGCCGAACGGGCCGCCGAACGCGCCGGGTTCCCCACGGACCACCTCGACCGCCACCCCCATGAACTCTCCGGCGGCCTGGCCCAGCGAGCCGCCACGGCCCTCGCCCTGATCGGCGACGCACCCCTGCTGCTCGCCGACGAACCCACCACCGGCCTGGACCGCGACCTCGTGGACCGCACGGTCGACGAACTACGCCGTCACGTCGACGCCGACCGCGCCCTGCTGATGATCACGCACGACCTGGCGGCGGCGGAACGCGTCGCCGACCGGGTGGCGGTCATGTACGCGGGCCGCATCGTCGAACTGAGCGAGGCGGACGCGTTCTTCGGCTCCCCGGGCCCCCGTCACCCTTACAGCAGGGGCCTGTTGGAGGCGCTCCCCGAGAGGTCCTTCCTTCCGATCCCCGGACTGCCTCCCGAACTCGGCAGTCTCCCCGACGGGTGTGCCTTCGCCCCCCGTTGCGCCCACGCCACGGACATCTGCACGACCCTCCCGCCCCTCACGGGCCCGGTCGCCTGCCACCGCCCGCTCCCCGCGCCGGCCCGCACCCCGGAGGCCATCCGTGCTTGAACTGCGCACCGTCACCGCCGGCTACGACCGCCGCACCCCCGTGGTCCGCGACGCGACCCTCACCGTCACCGCCGGCGAGGCCGTGGGCCTGCTGGGCCCCAGCGGCTGCGGCAAATCCACCCTGGCGAGGGTCGCCGCCCTCCTCCACCGCCCGGACGCCGGGGAGGTCGTCCTCGACGGCATCCGCGTACACCACTACCGCCACCGGGCTCCCCGCGACCGGCGCACCGCCGTCGGCGTCGTCTTCCAGCAGCCCCGCCTCTCCGCCGACCCCCGGCTGCGCCTCACCGACCTGATCGCGGAACCCCTGCGCGCGACGGGCCGCCGCTCCTCGGTCCCCGGCCGCGTGGCCGAACTCGCCGAAACGGTCGGCCTGACCCCGGACCTGCTCACCCGCCGCCCCCACGAGGTCAGCGACGGCCAGCTCCAGCGCGCCTGCGTGGCCCGCGCGCTGGTGCTGCGCCCCCGCTGGCTCATCTGCGACGAGATGACGGCGATGCTCGACGCGTCGACCACGGCCGCACTGGTCCGTGCCGTCGAGGACTACCGCACGGACACGGGAGCCGGCCTGCTGGCCGTCGGCCACGACCGGACCCTCCTGAACCGCTGGTGCGACCGCACGGTCCACTGGGACACGGTGACGGCGCCGGCGGCGAAGACGCTCGCCTGAAATGCGCTGCCCCTGAAGCGGCCGGGGTGCGTACGATGCGTCGCACGTTCGTCGGAGGGATCCCATGGAGCTCTTCTGCTACCACCGTGACCGGCCGGGGTCCCTGCCCCTGCGCCAGGAGTTGGGGGAGAAGCACTGGTCCTACATGGACCGGTACGAGGAGCGGCTGATCGCCCGCGGCCCGACCTTCGCCGACGACGGCGAGGCGCCCACCGGCAGCGTCCACATCGTCGACCTCCCGGACCCGGCGGCGGCCCGCGCGTTCGCCTTCGACGAGCCCAACCAGCAGGCGGGCGTGTACCGGGACGTACTGCTGCGCCGCTGGCACAACGTACTGGGCCGGACCATGTGGGACTTCCCCGGCGGCCGGACCGGAGGCAACCGCTTCCTGGTCCTGGGCCTCGGCCCGGACCGGACCGCGGACCTCGGTCCGGCAGCCGCCGACCGGGACGAACTGATCGCGTAAGGCCCTCTGCTGTCCGACGACGGAGAGGCCCGACTGGGCACCGCGGCCCTGGTCCGCGCACTGGACCGGCACACGGCCCGGGCCGTCCTGGCCCCGGACAGGTACGCCGTCGTCGAGGTCCACGACTGGGAGTTCGGCGGCCGCAGGTGACGCCCGCGGCGCGCCGGCCCGCCTAGAACTCGCCCCCTCCGAAGCCCTCTTCACCGATCGGCCCCATGCCGCCGAGGAGGCCCGACATGATCTCGTCGATGCGCACCTCGGTGGCTCCCGCCGGGGCCGTCGCCTTTTCCGCCGTGCCGATACGCAGCACCAGTGCCGACTTCTCCACCTTCGCCTTCTCCGCCAGCTTGGCGAGGTCGACGGAGACCTCGGTCAGCTCGCCGTTCTTCAGCGTGAAGTCGGCGGTGACCTTCTTGTTCGGCGCGTCCTTGAAGTCCTTGGCGGTGGGCAGTCCGGCGCCTCCCGGCAGCAGCTGGTCCTGCAGCGGCCGGAGTTCGTCTAACAACTCGGTGATCAGCGTGCGGAACGGCGCCGTGGCCTTGACGTGCTCGGTACCGTCCGATCCGCCGGAGGTCGTGAAGTCGACCTGCTCGGCGACGACCTGCCGCAGTGCCTTCGTCAGCTTCTTCTGCGTCTTGGCGTCGAGGCTGGGCTCCGCCGCGGGCTCCTCGCCACCGGGGCCCTCCGCCCCCGCCATCTCGTCGCGGGTCTTCTCCAGCTCCTTCACCGAGAGCTTCAGCCACTCACCGGCGAGGAGCTGCTTGAACGCACCGGCCTCGGGCGGCAGTTCGTCGGCGGACGGCATGGGGCTGCCCGCCATCTTCCCGAGCGCCTCCGCGTCGACGCGGACGTAGAGGTGGTCACCGATCATCCGGTACTCGAGCAGGTCACCGTCCGGGCCGCTGAACTTCATCGCCATGGCGGTGAAGTCCTTCTCCTCGGACTTCTCGATCGGCTTCTTGGAGTGCACGGAGAAGGTGAGCCGCGCGTCGCTGAGCAGCTCGGCCATCTCGTCGGGCATCTCCTCGCCCGGCTCCGACGACTCGGCGTCCAGCGACTTCAGGGTGGCCGCGTCGGCGTCCAGGTCCAGCTCGAACGAGAGCGAGCGCGCCTCGCCGAGCTTGTCGAAGGCCTTGTCCAGCTTCTGCCCGGCGGACAGGTTCTCCACGGTGCCGCAGGCGGCGGAACCGGCCAGCACCGCGGTGGCGACAGCGGTGGCGGTCAGGGTCTTGCGTATGGCGGAAATGACGTTCTCCTCGTGAAAACGACCTGAGTGGTCGATGTAGGAGACCGGTCAAAGCATCGAACGGTTGTACGTGATAAGTGAATTGTTACCGAGGGGTCCGTACGCGCGGCCGGGGCATCAAAGGAGCGACGCATGGGCATATCTGAAACCATGTCTACACATGCGACGTCTTCGCCCGGAGTGCAGGTCTGCTCCCTGAAGCGGGACACTCCGCAGTCGATCCCGGCGAACAGCCCCTACACGGTCATCAGGTTCCCGTTCGGGGCCGCCGAATCCACCGACAGCTTCGCCATGCACCAGGTCAACCAGCCGGACGGCCATGTGGTCACGAACTGGGACACGGACGACCGCTCCGGGCTGATATGGCCGAGCGCCGCCGGCTGGGGCACCCTGTACGCGATGATCCAGTGGGAAGCGGGTGGCTACGACGAACTGCGGGACCAGTTCGTCCGCGACCCGCTCGGTCTCACCCCGTCGCCCAACGACACGACGGCGACGGAACACCGGCCGCCCAGCCCCGGCATGCAGTGCTGGACCAAGCAGTGGGGCATCTTCGTCGACCCGGCCGTCCCGCTCGCCGTGCGCGCGACCCACGACGACAGTGTGACGCGGAAGATCGTCCTGGCGGAGTTCAAACTCGTCGTCCACGAGGCCGCCTGACGCCCCGGCGGCCTGAGCCGCGGGAAACGCCCGTCGTCCCCAAGAGGGCCGAAGGTCCCGGGACGACGGGCCCCCGTTCGCATACGGTGCCTGAGTGCTCTCCACGCTCACGCCCCCGCCCTCCCGGCTCGCCGGCCTGACACCGGCCCGTCTGTCCCCCGGATACTTCGCCCTCGTCATGGCCACCGGCATCCTCTCCGTGGGCTGCCAACTGCGCGGCTGGGACCTGATGGCCCGCTCCCTCCTCGTCCTCACCGCCGTCGAGTACGCCCTGCTGGCCGTTCTCACCGCCTGGCGCTTCGTCGCGCACCGCGGCGCACTCGCCGCCGACGCCCACGACACCCGCAAGGCGTTCCTCTTCTTCACCTTCGTGGCCGGCACCGACGTCTTCGCCGTCGGACTGGCCGGCCAGGGCCACTTCCTCCCCGCCGCCGTCCTCCTGGTGATCGCCGCGCTCACCTGGCTGGTCCTCGGCTACACCATCCCCTGGGCGGCGGTCCTGGGCCGCACCGAACGCCCCGTCGTGGCGGCCGCCAACGGAACCTGGTTCGTCTGGGTGGTCGCGAGCCAGTCGGTCGCCGTGGCCGCCGCGACCCTGGAACCCCACTACGAGGCCGCACGCCAGGGCCTGGCCGTCGTCGCGGTCTTCTCCTGGTCGGTCGGCTGCGTCCTCTACGCCGCCTCCGCGATCTTCGTCTCGCTCCGCCTGATGCTCTACCCCCTCGAACCACGCGAACTCGACCCGCCCTACTGGGTCTCCATGGGCGCCGTCGCCATCACCGTGGTCGCGGGAGCGCGCATCGTGGAGATGGAGAGCGCCCCCATGGTCGACGCGGTGCGCGGCCTGGTGGCCGGCATGTCGGTCGTCTTCTGGTGCTTCGCGACCTGGCTCATCCCCGTCCTGATCGCGGTCGGCGTCTGGCGCCACCACGTCCACCGGGTGCCCCTCACCTACGAACCCACCTGGTGGAGCATCGTCTTCCCCCTCGGCATGTACGCCGTCGCCGGCATGTACCTCGGCCGCGCCGACGACCTTCCCATCGTGGAATGGATCGGCCAGGCCTGGCTCTGGGTCGCCCTCACCGCCTGGACCCTGGTCTTCCTCGCGATGCTCCACACCGTGTTCACCACCAGGAGCCGGCGGGAGCCGGACCGGACCTGACCCGCGGGCCCGGGGCGTCGAACGCTTCCGCGGACCGGCGCTCCACCCGGGCTCAGGGAGGGCGCTTCATCTCCGCTCCATACGGAACGTGGCGTACGAGTAGACCTCGCCCTCCCGCGGCGCGCGGTTCCAGGACCGCGTGGTCAGGTGCGGCAGGATGCGCTCGGCCAGGGCGTGCCGGGGCAGGGAGAGCCTGAACTCGCCCTCCACCGCAGCCAGCAGACACCGCTCGCGGTCCGCGTCGCCGACCCCGTCCAGGACCCGCTCCGGGTCGAGGACGCCGGGCACCGGCCCCGAGCGTTCGACATGCGTCCCCCGCAGTGTGCAGGCGTACAGCTCCTCGCCCCGCTCGGCGACCGACAGATGGAACACCGCCAGGCCGCCGTCGCGGGCCCGGCGCGTGAGTCTGCGAGCCATGGCAACATTCGATGCCGACACCAGCGGCGGAGTCGGTCACGGGCTCGCCTCCTGGTACGGAGCGGCTCTCGCAGGGCCCCTGCGTGGCCCGCTGAAGCAGGAACACCAGGGCACCGCCTTCTTCTTGGCGAGCACACGGGCCACCGAGGGAGCTCCACGCCGCGCGTTCCGTCCTCTGGCCACGGCGTGGACGGCCATGCGCCAGGAGCTGCTGCGCGAGCCCGCACTGGCCCACGTGCTCTTCATGCGCAGGCCCCTGGGCAGGCCGTTCGTCCACCTGCGCAGCGCGAACATCGGCAGCCGCCCCCCTGAACATGGGGGCGCAACTCCTGCTGGGCGAGGCGATGGGCGAACTCGACGATCCCCGGTTCTGCGGCGAAGTCGTGCGGTTTCTCGTTGCCGCGCTGGACGCCGTGAAGCCGGCCTTCGCATGGGTAGGGGCCGACGGGCCGGCCACCGACGACACCAATCTCGACTGCGTGCTCAACCGCCGGGTCCGGGACTCGGTACGCGAGGCCAGGAACGTGCTGCGGGGCTGCTCCTGGACCACGGTGTGCCCCGAGCAGCTGTCCGTGAGGCTCGGCGGACCCGACGCGCTGGCCGCGACCGGGGCGTTCCATCAGGTCGTCCCGCTCTCGGCCGGCGGCGTCGTCCTCCAGGCGACCGAGACCGTGGCGGAGTACACCGACAACGCCGTGCGCGACGTCTTCGAGGCCCTGCACCCCGTCCTGCCGCCCGGGATGCCACAGTTCGACCCGGCCCACCCGGAGCTGCGCTACTTTCCCGCGGACGCCTCCCGCTTCGGCGGATGAGGCGGCGTCGACGAGGCTCTCCGCCGGGCAGGGCGTCGAACAGGTTCTCCTACTCCCCGAGCGTGGCCACCGCCTCCTCGTAACCACCCGCCGGCGGCGTGGTGTCGGGGCCGTACACGAGATTCAGCACGCCCGTGGGGAACGTCTCGGACTTCAGCAGCTTCAGCGGGATCGACGGCTCGCCCTCGTCGAACAGACGCATGCCCCGTCGTACGGCGATGGGGTGGACGAGGAGGTGCAGTTCGTCGAGGAGGCCCGCCGCCAGGAGCTGCCGGACGACCGAGACCGAGCCGCTCAGCGAGATGTCCCCGCCCGGCTCGCGCTTCAGTGCGGCCGCGACCTCGGCGACGTCGCCCTCCGCCTGCTCGCTGTTCCGCCACCGCAGGTCGAGCCGGCTGCGGGAGAAGACGATCTTCCGCATGTCACCGAGCTGCTTGGCGAAGCCCGCGTCCTCGCCGCCCGCCGCCTCCCGCTCCGGCCAGGCGCCGGCGAAGCTGTCGTACGTCGTGCGGCCGAAGAGCAGAATCTCCGTCGAGTTCAGGCCCGCGCCGACGGCGGCCCCCATCGCCTCGTCGAAGTACGGGAAATGCCACTGGTCGGGCGCCTCGACGACGCCGTCGAGCGAGATGAACAGACTGGCGGTGATCTTCCGCGACATGGCGTCCTCCGGAAACTGGTGCGTGTACCGGATATGACCGTGCCGCCCACCGGAACTCATCGGTGGGCGGCACGCGGCTGGTCAGACGGTGTCCATCTCCCTGTGGTGCGACGAGCCCCGTACCCCTGCACCGCCGGCCGCCCGGCGCCGGTCCGTGACGCTGCCCAGCCAGCCCAGCAGGAACCCGGCCGGCACGGTCAGCAGGCCCGGGATCGTCACGTCCCAGACCCGGAAATCCGCTCCGGGGAAGATCGACCCGGGTGTGCCGGAGACGTACGGCGACAGCGCGAGCGCCGCGATGGTCAGCGCCGTGGCCCCCCACAGGCACCACAACGCACCCCGGGCGGTGAACCCGGGCCAGTACAGGGCGTACAACAGGACGGGCGAGAGGGCGGCGCCGCTGATGGCGAGCCAGAGCGTCGAGACGACCACCAGGTTCCAGTCGGCGACCATGACCGCCACGACCGCGGAGACCGCCCCCGTCAGCGCCGCCGACCAGCGCGACACGGCACCGTCCGCCTTTCCGGACGCGGCCATCACGTCCCGCCCCAGGGCGATGCCGGCGGCGAGGGTCACATCCACCACGGCGGCGAGCGCGGTGAGGAAGAGGACGCAGGCCAGGGCGGCGACGAGGATGCCGCCGCTGTCGAGTGCCCGTCCGAGCATCAGCGGGGTGAACACCTGGGCCGCCGGCCCGGCCTCGCGCAGCGCCTCGCCGACGAGGGCCGCGGCGCCGACACCGACGACGGCGAGCGCGCCGTACAGCAGGGTGAGCTCGCCGAGCATCCAGCGGCCGCCGGCCCGGGCGCCGCGCGGGCTCTTCGTCGAGATGGCACGCATCAGCACGGCGGGCATCGCCAGCGTGGCCATCGACATGCCGAAGGTCTGCCCGATCCGGTTCACGGCGCCCACCCATCCCTCGCCGGTGTAGCCACCCGGACGCAGGAACGCCTCGCCCGTCCCCGAGCCGCCCGCGGCGGCGTCGAGGAGCCGCCCGGGGTCCCAGCCGAAGCGGTCGAGCACCAGCACGGCGGTGACCAGCAGCACGGGCAGGGCGATCGCCGACTTGGCGATCATCACCACGCCCGTGCCCCGGATCCCGCCGCTGACGGCCAGCGCCGTCATCGCGCAGCCGATCACCACGATGCAGCCGGTGCGCATACCGGGCTGCCCGATCAGCGCCGCGGCGACGTTGCCGACCACCACCAACTGCACGACCAGCAGCGGAAAGCAGACGAGCAGGGTCACCACGCCCCACGAGACGCGTACGGCGGGCCCGCCGCTGCCGCGCGCGTCCAGCAGGTCCGCGGCCGTCAGCGAGGCGTGCCGGCGCAGCGGCTCGACGATCAGCACGAGGAAGAGCACGACCCCGATCAGGCTGCCCAGCATCACGCCGAGGCCGTCGAAGCCGAAGGTGGCGACCATGCCCACCAGTACGGTGACGGTCGCGACCGTGGTGGTGTCGCCGCCCATCGCGATGCCCTGCTGCCAGGAGCGCAGCCGGCGGCGGCTGTCGGACCGTGCGAGAGCCCGGTCGTCCTCGTCGGCGCCGGTGACGACGCACAGCATCAGGCAGATCACGACGAACACGGAGAAGACGGCGAAGACGAGGGACCGGGACGAGGGATCGAGCAGCGTGCTCATGACCACCTCCGGAGGCCGGGCTGCGGCTCGAGCCGGTCGACCCGCCGCCCGTACACCACCAGCGCGTGCACAGCGACGGCGACGGGCACCACGGCCAGCAGCACGCCGAGGCTCACCGGCCCGGCGATCCGCGTGCCGTAGACGGCGGGCAGGAAGGCGGCGGGCAGCACGTAGAGCAGCCAGGTGACGGCGATCCGGACACCGAGCCGCAGCCCGACGGCCAGTCGCGCCTCCTCCTCGGCGTCGTCGTGCTCGTGCTCGTGCCCGGCGGCGGGAGGCCGCGCACCGGCCGCGGGCTCGTGAGGGTGCGGGGGCCCGTGCCAGGGCTGCGGTCCGAAGGACATGTGGGCGGCTCCGCTCACGTCGATCCGGCACCCCGGAAGGGGTGCGTGTACGGGTGGGACTGGGCGCGGAGTCAATCAGAGGCACAGGCCGACCCGCACGCGCCGGGCGCAGGTCCTCCGCCCAATGCGGAGTCGTACGGACGGTGAACGGGCACTGCGTGACCAGCAGCCGGGACGGCCGGTCGTGGACCTTGCCGGCGGGATCCGGCCGACGCGCGTGGCAGCCGCCGGCAAGCACCGCGCCGCCGAGCGGGTCGGTCTGGGCGACGACCTGACGGCGCTCGTTGTACCGGCTTCGTCTGTGCCGAGGAGAGGTCGGCACGGGCCTCGCGCGCCTTCACCAGCGCCTTGTCCGCCAGAGCCTGGGCGCGCTCCAGCTTCGGCCAGAAGTCCGTGAGAGCGTCACCACACATCCCGTAGGACTTCTCCAGCTTCTTCAAGTTCTCCGGGACGCCCGAGAACTCCTCCTTGAAGACCGGGGCCGACTTGCCCGCCCACTCCGCGAGTGTGCTCTCCCCCGCCATGTTCTTGACCAGGCGCAGGGCGTCGGACACGTCGTCGGCGAAGTCGTGCAGGACTTTCGCCGGCCTGCGCACTCGTTGCGGATCGCCGGGGGTCGGGTCCTTGTCCAGATCAAGGACATGCCAGTCCGTTGGCCGGTTTCCCACGTTCTTCCCCCGTCGCATGGCTCCAGCCAAGGCACGTATGCCTCAGCAAAGTTACTTGATCTCCAGCTCTTAGACTCGGGTGTGAGCCACAACGAGGAGACACCCGGCGTCGGCGCTTCCGACGGACAGCAAGGGGAGCGGCCCGGGCCGGAGTCGCAGCATCTGGCTGAGCTCGGACCAAGGGGAATGTACGAAGCGGCGGAGAAGCTGTGCCGGACGACGACCGGCGACGGCCCCCTTGAAGCCTCGGCGGCGCGAGCTGTCGGGCGGATCGCCGAGGCTCTGGCCGACACGCGCTCCCGGGACAGTGTGACGTTCGCTGTGGACCTCGTGAGCCGACTGCTGCCCGAAGGGGCCATGCCTCCCGGCGAAGGCGATCGACTGCTGCGTTCCGTGGCCGCGAAGGTGGCCAAGTCTCAGCATCTGCGCGACATCGAGCCTCTGTTTCGTGAGGTGCCGGACGGGCTTGCGGATCCGGCAGTCGAGCTACGGGCCTGTCTCCTCGGAGAGCTGGCGCTGATCGGCTCGGGAGCCGGTCGCCGCTCCCTGGAGGCGTACGCCGAGAAGCTGCGTGAGCTGGGGCATCCGCCGGCTCGGCTGCCAGGGGCGCGACTGGACATCGAGCACCGTTTCGCCGTTCGTGTCCGGGGCTGGGGTCGATCAGGACCGCGAGGCAGTTGCGGTCGCGATTCCCGGAGGCTCCCCCGACCGACGGCGGCGCCGTCGCGGGCTGCGGGGCCGGGGACGCCCGGGACGACGGACGGGCGAACGCGGCCGCCCGACCGTTCACGGCCGGCGGCTGGGCCCGTGAGCCCGAGGCACGGTTCTTCACGCTGCCGAGCCCGCTCAGCCCCGACGACTTCGGCATCTCCTTCGTCAAAGAACTGTCCTTGCGCTGTCTGGCAGGTGAGGGCAGCCGCCGGGGGAGCGCGCTCGCCTGCGTGACGACACCCGACGATGTGCTCAACGAACTGTTCTCGGCTTCGTATGTCGGCGGAGTGGACGGCCAGGGGCAGGGCGGTGCGTACGCGCGGCTGTATGCCTGGGGGAGTCTCTACGCGCTCATGGGGTTGCCCACCGGTGTACCCCTCTTGGAAGCGGTGCGGCGTGCGGCGGATCACCGGTGGTTGCGGTTCATGGCGTTCACGGACTGGTTCCACCACGACACCTCGGACCTGGCTTTCGCCGTGCTCGATCCCACCCGGACTCGGGTCGCGGTGCTGGCGGCGACCGATACCGATGTCCACCGCGACTCTCTTGGGTAGCGGGAAGCCGTCTCTGGCACCTTCTTCGCCCTTGTCGTCACAGTGGGCCGAGATCCTCCCGGCCCTGTGAGGAAGGACGCGGGTGTCACCAGCACCGTGCTGCGGACCCGCCGCCGGATTCCGGCCGCAGGGGTTCTACGACCACGCTGCTCCGGCCGGAGGCGAAGCCCGGGGTCTTCGGCGAGGCGCTCGGAGCCTCGGCTGACCCATGCCGGCCTGCGGCTGTATCACATGGCCCCTGGTGAGAGCCGTTCTCGATGAAGGAACACGTGACGTGCCTGTCCCAGAGAAATCCCAGGAGCAACTGCGAGTACCCCCCTGCCTCGCATCCGTGCAGGTCAGGAGGGGCTTCGCGCTGCCTTTCCGCAGAGCTTTCAGATGTCCCGGAAGATCTCGATCTGCGCCCCGATCGAGTTCAGCCGCTCCGCCAGGTCCTCGTAACCCCGGTTGATGACGTACACGTTGCGCAGCACCGACGTGCCCTCCGCCGCCATCATCGCCAGCAGGACGACCACCGCGGGGCGCAGGGCCGGCGGGCACATCATCTCGGCGGCGCGCCAGCGGGTCGGGCCCTCGACCAGGACGCGGTGCGGGTCGAGGAGCTGGAGGCGGCCGCCGAGGCGGTTGAGGTCGGTGAGGTAGATGGCGCGGTTGTCGTAGACCCAGTCGTGGATGAGGGTCTTGCCCTGGGCCACCGCCGCGATCGCCGCGAAGAACGGGACGTTGTCGATGTTCAGGCCCGGGAACGGCATCGGGTGGATCTTGTCGATCGGCGCTTCCAGCTTGGAGGGGCGGACGGTGAGGTCCACCAGCCGGGTGCGGCCGTTGTCCGCGAAGTACTCGGGCGTGCGGTCGTGGTCGAGGCCCATCTCCTCGAGGACCGCCAGCTCGATCTCCAGGAACTCGATGGGGACCCGGCGGACCGTCAGCTCGGATTCCGTCACCACGGCCGCGGCGACCAGGCTCATCGCCTCGACCGGGTCCTCGGAGGGGGAGTAGTCCACGTCGGCGTCGATGGTGGGCACGCCGTGCACGGTGAGCGTGGTGGTGCCGATGCCGTCGACCTTGACGCCCAGGGCCTCCAGGAAGAAGCACAGGTCCTGGACCATGTAGTTGGAGGAGGCGTTGCGGATGACGGTGGTGCCGTCGTGGCGGGCGGCGGCGAGCAGCGCGTTCTCGGTGACGGTGTCCCCGCGCTCGGTCAGCACGATGGGGCGGTCGGGGGCGACGGAGCGGTCGACCACCGCGTGGTACTGGCCCTCGGTCGCGGCGATGTCCAGGCCGAACCGGCGCAGCGCGATCATGTGCGGTTCGACGGTGCGCGTGCCGAGGTCGCAGCCGCCGGCGTACGGCAGCATGAAGCGGTCGGCGCGGTGCAGCAGCGGGCCGAGGAACATGATGATGGAGCGGGTGCGACGGGCGGCCTCCGCATCGATGGCCGTGAGGTTCAGCTCGGCCGGGGGCACGATCTCCAGGTCGACACCGTCGTTGATCCAGCGGGTGCGCACGCCGATGGAGTTCAGCACCTCCAGGAGGCGGTAGACCTCCTCGATGCGGGCGACGCGGCGCAGCACCGTGCGCCCGCTGTTGAGCAGCGAGGCGCACAGCAGTGCCACGCACGCGTTCTTGCTCGTCTTGACGTCGATGGAGCCGGAGAGGTGCCGGCCGCCCACCACGCGCAGATGCATCGGGCCGGCGTAGCCCAGGGAGACGATCTCGCTGTCCAGCGCCTCGCCGATACGGGCGATCATCTCAAGGCTGATGTTCTGGTTGCCGCGCTCGATGCGGTTGACGGCGCTCTGGCTGGTACCGAGCGCCTCGGCGAGCTGCGTCTGCGTCCAGCCCCGGTGCTGCCTGGCGTCGCGGATGAGCTTGCCGATACGTACGAGGTAGTCGTCTGCCATGAGGTTGAGGCTATCTCAGATATGAGATGGCGCCTCTTGGGGGGTCCGATCGGGTGATGATCGGGTGATGTGACGTCAATGTCCCCTGGTCCGGAGGCTCCGGGTGGTCCGGCGCCATCCGAAGGGTCCGGGCAAATCCATCGATGTCGTACGACGTCCGGTACTGCTGCGGGTGTGGCGCGGGCCGTTCCGGCCGCCGGTGGTGATGGACCACGACCGCTTGTTGATGTTCAGCCGCACCCCCGGAAGGATCTGGAAGCTCTTGCGGAACGTGAGCGGCATCCCTGCCTCCCCCTCTGTGCCTGTGTGCCTGGGACTGACTCGGTATCAGTCGGTTACCCCGTCCAGGCGTACTGATGGCCCCGTTATGTTTTCCGCGGTCCTGCAAGAGGGCCGCTGGCCTCCGGGCCCGGCATGACTGTTGCCCCCTGTCGAAGGCATGACCTGGGGGGTGGTGTCACCGGGCCCGGGAGGTGCCGTCGGAGACGCTGATGAGAGGTCCGGCCACCGTCCGGTCCGGCGCAATGCCGGACAGCTCGCGGGCGGCAGGTCTGCATAACGTGGATGCGCGAGTACGACACCGATGCCGAGGCCGGCACCGTCAACACCCCTTGGGAGGGGCGCGATGTTCGAGACCGAAGACGTGGGCGTGTTCCTGGGCCTGGACGTCGGCAAGAGTGCTCACCACGGCCACGGACTCACCCCGGCCGGGAAGAAGGTCTTCGACAAGCAACTGCCCAACAGCGAGCCGAAGCTGCGGGCCGTCTTCGACAAGCTGACCGCGAAGTTCGGCACCGTCCTGGTGATCGT
>NZ_NEUB01001008.1 GCF_002910825.1 Streptomyces sp. SM1
GCGCGGCGGCGGGCCCGGCGGATGCGCCGGTTGTCCAGCTCGGTCGGCGTGCGGTCGATGGTGACGATGTGCGCGTCCAGCAGCTCGACGTCCGCCAGGATGACGGGCATCTCACGCTCGATCGCGTCCAGCTCGGCGTTCGTCGGCTCCATGAAGTCGGCGAACGCGGTAACGGCGTCCTGAACAGTGACGATGTGGTCCATGGGTCGTGGTTCCTCTCACAGGGTTGGTACGGCCCGAACAGCGCCCCCGGTGTTCCAGCACCGGGGGCGTGCCGTTTGTGGATGGGTGTGGTCAGCCGCGCTTGGGCTTGCGGCCGTGAGCGGCGTCCAGCTCGGCCGTGGCGTCCTTGCACTCGCCGGAGACGATGCGGTCGTAGACCGTCTGGCTCTTCTTGACGCTCTCCGGGCTGGTCAGGTCGGTCGACTGCTGCGTCTTCTTGCCGAACATCCAGGGCTCCTGACGTGGTCGCGTTTGGGCGGACCCGGCCGGACGAACCGGCCCGACTCCCCGCACCCCGCCCGTACGACCCGCGCGGAGCGGGCGGCACGGACGGGAGAGGCAGCCGGCCGCAGCGTCAGCGCTGCGAAACCAGGAAGCGGACCGAGCGGCTGTGCTGGCGCCTACCGGCCGGTCCGTTGCGGCGGCGCCCAAAGCTGTCGTTGAGGCATCGGAACCTCCTGTTGGTCGAAGGGGCACGGGAAAGCACTGCAAGGGGGACCAAGTCCCCACACGCCGGCCGTTGCTCGCGGTCGCCGGGCCACCTCGCCAGTACGGGCCGAAACCCTGTTCCACCTGGCCTTTAGCGGGATTGCAGCGTCCCCGCCCTCCACTTCGGAGCAGCCCACAAGGGCGCTCCCACCTCGTAAGCGAGGCATGTATTACTTGTCCCTGACCATGGCAGATGGGTTCCGCGTCGTCAACCCGTTGGGGGTAGTGGCGCAGAGTCCGTCTTCTCGATCGGCGACGTGACCAGCTTCGCGGCGGAAGGCGGGACGTAGTACCTCGCGCATGTACGACTCGCTACAGTCGAAGTCGTCCCAGGGCGTCCCGGATGGGGAGGGTGCGTGCCGAACGAGCGACTGCGCGGGGCCATCGTCGAGAGTGGCCTCACCATGGAACAGGTGGCGGAAAGGCTCGGGGTCTCCCCGAAAACCGTTGACCGCTGGATTTCCGATCCGACCCGTAAGCCTTACCGGCGATTTCAGTACGCGGTGGCATCGATGCTTCGTCGGGAGGTCTCTTACCTGTGGCCAGACGAGCGAACCGCAGAGGAAGTTACGTCCTCCAGTGAGTCAGAATTAGTGCAGCTTTACCCGCACCGTTCTGTGGTGCCGAAGGATGCATGGGTAAAGCTCTATGCAAATGCATCGGTGTGCTTTGACGTACTGGTGTACTCCGGATTTTGGCTCACCGAGGATCCGGCATTCCATCGGCTTGTGCGTGAGAAGTCGGCCGACGGCGTGCCGGTTCGATTCATGCTTGGTAACCCCAGCAGTGAAGCCGTAGCCGTTCGTGGAGATGACGAGGGAATCGGATTTGCCATGGCGGCGAAAATTCGAAACGCCCTCATGAACTATGCGCCGCTGTTCCGGTTACCCGGCGTTGAATTCCGGCTGCACGGTACGACGCTCTACAACTCGATTTATCGGGCTGATGATGAGCTATTGACCAACGGGCATGTTTATGGGGTGGGTGCTTACTTGGCGCCTGTCCTGCACCTGCAACGCGTGCCGGGTGGGGAAATGTTCGACACCTACACGGAAAGTGTTGAGCGCGTGTGGCAGGGCGCCCAACCGATCTCGTCCCCAACTGACTACGAAGGTGCTGACCGATGAGCCGCATTGACTACTTCCGGGACGCCGACGCCCCGCAAGCGAACTCCGTGGTGCCGTCGGTTACCGCCGTTGTCCGCGACGACCAGGGGCGCATCCTGCTCATCCACAAGACAGACAACGACTTGTGGGCCCTTCCTGGGGGCGGTCACGACATCGGGGAAACCATCTCGCACACCGTTGTTCGGGAAGTCGAAGAAGAAACCGGAATCCTGGTGGCTATAGAGAATATCGTAGGCATCTATACCGATCCTGCTCACGTCATGGCATACGATGACGGAGAGGTGCGTCAACAGTTCTCTATCTGCTTCCGCGCTCGCCCGGTCGGTGGCAAGTTGCGTACCAGCTCCGAATCAAAAGAGGTCCGCTGGGTCCCGCTGGCAGACCTTGATGTGTTGAACATTCACCCATCCATGCGGCTACGAATCGACCACGGAACGGATGGAGCACGTACCGCGCCTTACATCGGATGACGACTTTCCACCGAAACGAGTCGTTGGTCTACGCGCTGCACCGCTGCATGGATCTCCGGTGCAGCGCGCTGAATGAAGCGGCCGACGATTGTGTCTGGTCCATACCGGCCGACGATTTCAGAGACGCGATCCTCAGAACTCGTAAGTCCGCCATCCGGTGTTGTGGTCATGTCGCAGTAGATCAGGGCGTCAACCAGGTGGGAGGACTCCAGGGGGAATTCCTTTTCCAATTCCTCACGCAGTCCTCGTTCTTCGGCTTCAAACAGTGCGCATGAATGGTTCGCAACGAGGTTGATGACCCGGGAGTCTGCGCCCTTCTGGTCTCGCAGGAACCGGGCCCCATCGAGCGGGTGAAAGCCGGTTGTGGCTACCCGAGGGGAATACCCGATGTCGTGCAGCACGGCGGCGGCCTCCATGATGTCCGCCTCATCTCCCAGGATCGGGCGCAGCGTTTGAGCACGCTTGGCGACTCCGAGGGAGTGCGCCCACCGACGGGGTAGCGGCTCGGACAGCAGCGATTCGGCGAGACTGTAGGCCCGCTCTGTGACGTCCATGGTGACCAAGGCTACGAGTCCTTACCGTTTGGCGGGAGAGCGCGAACCTCGCGTCGTCGGCTCGCACCCATGCCGACGAGCCCTTGCCCTTCCATTTGGGCAATGGCCGAACGGACAGCCGTACGGGAGACGCCGAAGCGCTCGCACAGCTCATTCTCGGAAGGGAACGGGTCCCCTACCTTCACACCGTCGGCTCGAAGAAGCTCGGTCACGCGCTCTACGAGCGGCCGTCGGTCCCCGGTGCCGGTGACGTACCAGCCGGCGCCCTGGTGTGACTCGATGAGCCCTTCAGTCTTCAGCACGGCGAGCGCACGGCCGACCGTGCTTCGGCCCACCCCATAGACACGCATCAGCTCTGCCTCAGACGGCAGAGCCTCAGCGATGCTGCCCTTCCGGATCTTTTGGCGCAGAGACTCCGAGACTTGCAAGTACGTACCTCGCGGGCTGGCCTGCGGCACGCGTCCTCCACTCCCTCGGTCCAGCGGGCGCCCACCCGGCACGCCCCCTCCCAGCTTCTCACGGGGGCTCATGGGCCATGTGTGGGCCAGGGCGCGGAAACGGCCCGGCAGTCGACAGGTTCACGCAGGTCAGACGCCGGGTCGATGCCGACAGGGACCCGGTCTTGAAAACCGTCGTGGCAGCGATGTCACCGTGGGTTCAAATCCCACCGCCTCCGCGCTGAGAGCAGTGAGAACGGCCCCTGACCCGGGTAGTCGGTCAGGGGCCGTTCTCGTGTCCGCCCCCCCGTGCGGCCCCCGCCGTGTGCCGCTCGATCGGGCACGGAACGGGTGTGTACGGCCGCTATCGGGTCAGGCCGGTGTCCCGGATGAACCGTTCCGCGATGGTTCGTCTGACGGGTTCCAGTTCCCTCTCCAGGGCCTCCGCCGCCGTGCCGTCGAGCGTCACCGTGGCCGGGTACTGCTCCGCCTCACCGAGCAGGTCGATCCGCACCCGTGCGAGGTCGCGGGGGGGCTTGCCTCGCGGAGACGTTCGCGACATGGGCGGCGAGTTTCCGCCATAGCCTCTCAGCCGCGCTCGTCCGGCGGAACGTCCGGGCCTCGACCGCCAGCCGGCGCAACTCTGTGGTCACCACACCCGACAGGCCCGCGGTGTTCCAGTGCCTGTACGGCCGCCTCCGTGGACGCCACGCGTGCGGCGAGCCCGTCCGCGCGGAACTCGATCTCCTCGGCCATGGACGCGGCAAGGCCGTCGGCCAGCCGGGCCAGTTGCCTCTGCGGCCAGGTGACAAGCCGAAGGCCGCCACGTGCCAGGGCGCTGTCCACCCGGAAGCGGGCGGCGGCATGGGCCATGTCGTCCGCGTGCCGACTCGTCACAGAGGTGGCCAGGGCCTGTTCCCGCAGCGTTCCCACGTCGCCGGACGGCACGGTGCCACCGTGCGCCAGCGGGAGCACGGTGCGCACGATCAGGTGGTGCCTGATGTCCCGGGCGGCGAAGTGCCCGAGTTCATGGGCCACGCAGGCGATGCGCTGCTGCGGTGGCAGCGTCTCCCACAGAGCGAGGCCGATGTCGAGCCGTCTCCCGCGGAGGCCGGACGGCACCGCGCTGATCGAGAAGTCCTGGGTGAGCTGAACGGCGTCGAAACCCCGGGTGCCGAGGGACCCGGCGATCTCGTCCAGGAGTGCGAACAACCGGGGGCGTCGGCTCGCCGCAGGAGGCGCTCCTTGTCCACCTTGACGTGTGTGGGCCGTAGTTGTGCGGCCAGTCAGATCAGGAGCAGTCCCAGGCCGGGCTGGACGATCGTTTCCCATCCGAGGACGATCAACAGCACGCCGGCCACCATCAGGGCACCCGTCATCAGGTGCACCAGTGCGGAAACGGCCACCGCGATCGCCGCCTTGGCCCGACGGCCAGGGACGGGCGGAAACCCGTCACCGACCGTCCGACGACCTGTGGCTTCAGTTCCTCCGGCTGAACGCATCCGCCCACTCCCCGTTCTCAGTACGACCTCACCTGCCGAGCCACCGATTCTGGGGGGACGTGGGGGCCTCGCACACTGCCAGGAACCGGCAATCCTGATGCGGTCCTCATGCCTGCCTCGGCCGCGTGTGTCTCCGCATCCGGGGGGGGG
>NZ_NEUB01001009.1 GCF_002910825.1 Streptomyces sp. SM1
GACGTGACACTGCTCGAAAGGGTGCTCAGTGGACTTCGCAAGCTCTAGCGGCGGGGCGGTCTCCGAAAGCCGCGCCACCACCTCGGCCAAGATCGTGGTGGCGGGTGGCTTCGGCGTGGGCAAGACCACGTTCGTCGGGGCCGTTTCGGAGATCAACCCGCTGCGCACGGAGGCCGTCATGACGTCCGCTTCGGCAGGCATCGACGACCTCACCCACACCGGGGACAAGACGACCACGACGGTCGCCATGGACTTCGGACGTATCACCCTGGACCAGGACCTGATCCTGTACCTGTTCGGTACGCCCGGTCAGGACCGCTTCTGGTTCATGTGGGACGACCTGGTGCGCGGCGCCATCGGCGCGATCGTGCTGGTGGACACCCGGCGTCTCGCCGACTGCTTCCCCGCGGTCGACTACTTCGAGAACTCGGGACTGCCGTTCGTGATCGCCCTCAACGGCTTCGACGGCCAGCAGCCGTACGCCCCCGAGGAGGTGCGCGAGGCCCTGCAGATCGGGCCCGACGCCCCGATCATCACGACGGACGCCCGGCACCGCTCGGACGCGAAGAGTGCGCTGATCACACTGGTCGAACATGCTCTCATGGCGCGTCTCAGGTAGAGCCCCACCAGAAGCGACATACTGCGGTTGTCGTAGATGTACCGGCGCCGGCTGTGTCCTTTGACACGGCCGGCCCTGGTGTTCATAACGTTTCGGCAGAGGAATCGGGAGAGGCCGACACGCGACGCGTTCGCACGGTACCGCTGTGCGCACGAACGGCTCCTCTTTTGCCGGAGGTCGCTCCGTATGACCGTTTTATCTAGGACTTACATCACTCGAAATCCTCGCCTTCCCATGTTTGGAAGAGCGCTGGTCGGCATGCTGGAATGCTTGAACTGCCCATTAGTCAAAGACGTACTCAGTAGTCGATGACATGCCGGGCACTGAGACGCAGCGGCACGACGAAGGTGCCGACCGCCGAGAGGTTGTTGGTCGAGTGAGGCGAAGCAAGAACAGTCCCGAGCCATCGGCCCGGGGCAACTTCACGCCGCCGCCGCGCACAGCGGCGCCCGCCCCCGTACCCGGTCCCGAGCCGACGGCCCCGCCCGCCCAGCGCGGAAGTCGCATGTCCCCGCGCAACTGGCGGGTGGCGACCAGACTGAACGCGATTCTGCTCATACCCGTGCTGGTCGGCCTGGTCATGGGCGGTTTCCAGGTGAAGAGCTCGATCGACACCTGGAACGAGGCCGAGGACGCCGAGAACACCGCGCGTCTGGTGCGGGCCTCCCTCGTCTACGCCAACGCCCTCTACAACGAGCGCGACGTCACCGCGGTCCCACTGCTGCAGGGCAAGGGCCAGGACGACCCGGACGTCACCAAGGCGCGCTCCGCCACCGACAAGGCCGCCGACGCCTTCGACGAGGCCGCGCAGAGCATGCCGGCCAAGCCCGGCCTGGAGCGCCGCCTGCGGGTGTTCCGCGAGGGCGAGCCGAAGCTCACCGACCTGCGCGCCGCCGCGTACACCTCCAAGCTCAAGGGCGTGCAGACGGAGGAGGGCTACGTCGAGGTCGCCCACCCCCTGATGGAGTTCGCCAACGAACTCGGCCTCGGCACCGGAAACATCACCAGCTACGGACGTACGGTCTACGCGATCTCGCTGACCAAGGCGGCCCTGTCGCTGGAGCGCTCCATCGGCATGCACCTGCTGGTGAAGCCGGGCCCGACCGACAGCCAGCTCGCCAGCCAGCGCGTGGCCCTCACCTCGTACGCCTACCTCGAGGGCATCGCCATCGAGGAGTACAAGGGCGGTGGCACCGAGGCCGACGCGGCCAAGCTGGAGCAGACCTCGCAGCGGATCCAGGCCGAGGGCGCCGCGATGGCCAAGGAGGCCGCGCAGCAGGACCCGGACTACGTCCCGCCGCCCGCCAAGCCGGAGACGATGATCTCCGAGATCGGCCGCCTCTCCACCACCGACCCGGCCGCGCGTGCCGAGCTCGCCGAGAAGGGCATCACCCCCGCCAACTGGTGGGCCGTGAACACCCTCAAGTTCGACGGCTACCGGGAGATCGAGTCCGACCTGGCCGACGCGGCGGTGGACGAGGCCTCCAAGATCGCCGACACCGCCCAGCGCGACGCCTTCATCACCGGCGCCGCCGTCGTGATCGCCCTGCTCGCCGCGTTCATCCTGGCCGGCATGGTGGCCCGCCAGATGAGCCGCTCCATGCGCCAGCTGCGCAACGCCGCCTTCGGTATCGCCGAGCAGCGTCTGCCGATGCTGGTCGACCAGCTCTCCCGGACCGACCCCGGCCGGGTCGACACCAAGGTCGCACCCATCCCGATCTCCTCCACCGACGAGATCGGTGAGGTCGCCCGCGCCTTCGACCAGGTGCACCGCGAGGCCGTCCGGCTCGCCTCCGAGCAGGCCCTGCTGCGGGGCAACATCAACGCGATCTTCACGAACCTGTCGCGCCGCAACCAGTCGCTGATCGAGGGCCAGCTGACCCTGATCACCGACCTGGAGAACAACGAGGCCGACCCGGACCAGCTGGAGAACCTCTTCCGCCTGGACCACCTGGCCACCCGTATGCGCCGCAACGGCGAGAACCTGCTGGTCCTCGCGGGCGAGGAGCCCGGCCGCCGCTGGGACCAGCCGGTACCGCTGGTCGACGTGCTGCGCGCGGCCTCCTCCGAGGTGGAACAGTACGAGCGCATCGAGCTGTCCGGTGTCCCGGAGGCCGAGATCCACGGCCGCGCGGTGACCGACCTCGTGCACCTGCTCGCCGAGCTGCTCGAGAACGCCACCACCTTCTCGTCCCCGCAGACCAAGGTCCGCGTCACCGCGACCCGTCTCCCCGACGGCCGCGTGATGATCGAGATCCACGACAAGGGCATCGGCCTCACCGCCGAGGACTTCGCGGACATCAACCACAAGCTGGCCAACCCGCCGACCGTGGACGCCGCGATATCGCAGCGCATGGGCCTGTTCGTGGTCGGCCGGCTGTCCGACCGGCACGGCGTCCGGGTCCAGCTGCGCCCCTCGGGCGAGCAGGCCGGCACCACCTCGCTGGTCATGCTGCCGGACGCGATCACCCACGGTGGTGGCGGCGAGCAGCAGCCGGCCCGCGACGAGTTCACGGTCTCGCAGATCATCCCGGAGCAGCACTTCCAGGGTGAGAACTTCAACCACCAGCCGCTGCGCACCGCCGCCGAGCTGGGCTTCGACGACAGCCGCTACGCGGAGGTCCCCGACGACATCCGCGATCTGGACCCGGTCGGCCGTTCGCTGATGCGCGAGGAGCGCCGGGCGGCCCTGGAAACGCAGTCGGAGCCCGGACAGGCCGCGCCGGCCCCAGAGGACGCCCAGCAGGCCCCCGAGGGATCCGGCTACCCGGACGCCTTCGCCGCCCCGCAGGGCTACGACGGCCGGGAGCACGACGGCGCCGACCAGGGCTACGACGGCTTCCAGCAGCAGGACGCCGGGTACGACCCGCAGGCGTACGACCCCCAGGCGTACGACAACGGGCAGCCGACGGCGTACGACGATCAGCAGCAGCAGAAGTACGGCGAGGGCTACTACGCCCAGAACGGCCGGCTGCCGCAGAGCGATTCCTTCTCGTCGGGCGGCGGCAACCCGGACCCCTCCTATGCGGAGCCGGCCCAGGGCGACCACACGGCCGGGACCACCGCCGACGGCTTCCCGGCCTTCACGGACCAGCGGCAGGGGGACGACTGGCCGCAGCAGGACGGTTACCTCAACGGTTACCCTGGCCAGTACGGTGCTCAGGCCCCGGATGCCGAATCGGCGCAGGCCGGTGACGTACACGAGCAGGACAGCGTAGGCTTCGACCGTCCGGGAGCGGCCCCCTCCGAGAGCCACGACCTGACCAATGCCGGGCTTCCCCGCCGCGGATCCACCGCGAACGGCACGAACGGCACGGGCGGCGCACGCCGCACGACTCCGGAGCCGCCGGCCTCCGCTCCGGCGGACAACGGCGGCAGCGACTGGCGTTCGGCGAACGACGAGCACTGGCAGCAGGCCTCGTCGCTCCGGAAGCCCAAGGCGGGCGGAGTGACCTCCTCCGGTCTGCCGCGGCGGGTCCCCAAGGCCAACCTGGTCGAGGGAGCCGCAGAAACCACCCCTCAGGGAGGCCCCCAGGTCTCCCGCGCCCCGGAAGACGTCCGGGGCAGGCTGAGCAACCTGCGTCGCGGTGTCCAACGGGGCCGCAACGCGGGCAGTGAAACGAACGGCCAGGCCACTACGAACCAGCACGGTGGTCCTGACAGCACCTACAACCAGGAGCGTTAGTGTGAGCCCGATGAGCCAGGCGGCACAGAACCTGAACTGGTTGATCACCAACTTCGTGGACAACACCCCGGGGGTGTCCCACACGGTGGTGGTCTCCGCCGACGGACTCCTTCTGGCGATGTCCGAAGGGTTCCCGCGCGACCGCGCCGACCAGCTCGCGGCCGTCGCCTCCGGCCTGACGTCCCTGACGGCAGGCGCCTCCCGGATCTTCGAGGGCGGCAGCGTGAACCAGACGGTTGTGGAGATGGAGCGGGGATTCCTCTTCCTGATGTCCATTTCCGACGGTTCGTCGCTCGCCGTTCTCGCACATCCGGAGGCGGACATCGGCCTCATTGGGTACGAGATGGCCCTTCTGGTCGACCGTGCCGGTACGGTCCTGACACCGGACCTTCGTGCGGAGCTCCAGGGGAGCCTCCTCAACTAAGGGACGAACGGTGCGGTTTGGCGTCCCGGGGCCGTAAGGTTTCGGGACGCGGCTCCACAGTGATGGGTGCCAGGCACAGCCGGAGGAGGAAAAAGTGGCAACACCCCCAGGCGGTTCATCGTCGGGCAACTGGTCGTACGGTCCCTCGCAGGGCCGGCACGACGGCGGCCAGAGCGGGTACGGCTACCCTTCCGCCCCGAACCACCGGCAGCCGTACGCGCCGCAGGGCCCCGGCCCTTCGCCGTACGACCAGCCGGACGCGCCACGCATCCAGCCCGTTCAGCCGCAGCGCCGCGCCCCCGAGCAGTCGCCCGCAGGGGCGGCTCACAATCCCCTGGTGCGCCCGTACGCCATGACGGGCGGCCGCACCAGGCCGCGATACCAGCTCGCCATCGAGGCACTGGTGCACACCACCGCGCAGCCGCATCAGATGCAGGGCCAGTTGCCCGAGCATCAGCGGATCTGCAACCTCTGCCGGGAGATCAAGTCGGTGGCCGAGATCTCGGCCCTGCTGACCATCCCTCTCGGCGTGGCCAGGATCCTCGTCGCCGACTTGGCGGAGGCGGGACTGGTCGCCATCCATCAGCCCGGCGGCGACGAGAGCGCCGGCGGCCAGCCAGACGTGACACTGCTCGAAAGGGTGCTCAGTGGACTTCGCAAGCTCTAGCGGCGGGGCGGTCTCCGAAAGCCGCGCCACCACCTCGGCCAAGATCGTGGTGGCGGGTGGCTTCGGCGTGGGCAAGACCACGTTCGTCGGGGCCGTTTCGGAGATCAACCCGCTGCGCACGGAGGCCGTCATGACGTCCGCTTCGGCAGGCATCGACGACCTCACCCACACCGGGGACAAGACGACCACGACGGTCGCCATGGACTTCGGACGTATCACCCTGGACCAGGACCTGATCCTGTACCTGTTCGGTACGCCCGGTCAGGACCGCTTCTGGTTCATGTGGGACGACCTGGTGCGCGGCGCCATCGGCGCGATCGTGCTGGTGGACACCCGGCGTCTCGCCGACTGCTTCCCCGCGGTCGACTACTTCGAGAACTCGGGACTGCCGTTCGTGATCGCCCTCAACGGCTTCGACGGCCAGCAGCCGTAC
>NZ_NEUB01001010.1 GCF_002910825.1 Streptomyces sp. SM1
GACGTGACACTGCTCGAAAGGGTGCTCAGTGGACTTCGCAAGCTCTAGCGGCGGGGCGGTCTCCGAAAGCCGCGCCACCACCTCGGCCAAGATCGTGGTGGCGGGTGGCTTCGGCGTGGGCAAGACCACGTTCGTCGGGGCCGTTTCGGAGATCAACCCGCTGCGCACGGAGGCCGTCATGACGTCCGCTTCGGCAGGCATCGACGACCTCACCCACACCGGGGACAAGACGACCACGACGGTCGCCATGGACTTCGGACGTATCACCCTGGACCAGGACCTGATCCTGTACCTGTTCGGTACGCCCGGTCAGGACCGCTTCTGGTTCATGTGGGACGACCTGGTGCGCGGCGCCATCGGCGCGATCGTGCTGGTGGACACCCGGCGTCTCGCCGACTGCTTCCCCGCGGTCGACTACTTCGAGAACTCGGGACTGCCGTTCGTGATCGCCCTCAACGGCTTCGACGGCCAGCAGCCGTACAACCCGGACGAGGTGCGGGAAGCGCTGCAGATCGGGCCGGACACGCCGATCATCACGACGGACGCGCGGCATCGTGCCGATGCGAAGTCGGCGCTGATCACTCTCGTGGAGCATGCACTGATGGCCCGCCTCCGCTGACGGTTGCCACCGGGTCCACGCCGCCCACCGCGGCAGACGTCCCGCCTGCGGCCCCCGCGCAGCCTGCGGGCAGTCGTGCCTCCCCAGTGCCTCAAGGGCCTGGGAGGTGCCCCAGGGCGGCACGGGTGGGCGGTGGGGGTACCTCCCGCTCATGGGGGTCCCCCCGCTCGAGCGGAGCCGAGAGTGGGGGAGAAGCCGAGAGTGGGGGAGGCACCTCGTAGCGCCGAGTTGCGCAACAGCCCCTTGCGGCCACTGGGTTGCCGGGGGCTCTCGCATGCCGGGTGCGGGCATGTGGGGGCTGGTCGCGCAGTTCCCCGCGCCCCTGAGGGCGTTGCCCGGACGGCGTGACAAGGCGGGCCTTGGAGGTGTGTCCCGGCAGGGTGACGAGACGGCCCCGACGGCGTTGCACCGGCTGTGTGACGAGGTGGGGTTGTTCATGAGTCAGGGCCCCTCCGTGGTGGAGGGGCCCTGACGTCATGGTCGGCGGGGGTCAGCGCCAGCTGTGGGGAGCACGGAAGCCCGGCTCGCGTTCGAGGCGGCGCCAGCCTGCCCGCGCCCGGCCCTGGTGAGCGGGAGCCGACGGCGGCGTCGCCGCCCGCGCCAGCAGGATCGCCGTGATCGCGGCGACTTCCTCGGGCTCCGCGTGGCCCTTCTCGACCCGGATGTCAGATGTGCTCATGGCTCTCAGTCTCCCTGGGAGAAATGTCCGCCGGGTTACTGCGGCGGGTTGCCGTGCTTACGGGACGGCAGATCCGCGTGCTTGGTCCGCAGCATCGCCAGCGAACGGATCAGCACCTCACGCGTCTCCGCGGGGTCGATCACGTCGTCGACCAGGCCGCGCTCGGCCGCGTAGTACGGGTGCATCAGCTCGGACTTGTACTCCTTGACCATGCGGGTGCGCATGGCGTCGGGGTCCTCGGCCTCGGCGATCTGACGGCGGAAGATGACGTTGGCGGCGCCCTCCGCGCCCATGACGGCGATCTCGTTGGTCGGCCAGGCGTAGGTGAGGTCCGCGCCGGTGGACTGGCTGTCCATGACGATGTACGCGCCGCCGTACGCCTTGCGCAGGATGAGCGAGATACGGGGCACGGTGGCGTTGCAGTACGCGTACAGCAGCTTCGCGCCGTGCCGGATGATCCCGCCGTGCTCCTGGTCGACGCCCGGGAGGAAACCGGGGACGTCCAGGAAGGTGAGGATCGGGATGTTGAAGGCGTCGCACATCTGGACGAAGCGGGCGGCCTTCTCGGACGCCTCGATGTCCAGCACACCCGCCAGCGACTGCGGCTGGTTGGCGACGATGCCGACGACCTGGCCGTCCATCCGGGCGAGCGCGCAGATGATGTTCCGCGCCCAGCGCTCGTGGACCTCCAGGTACTCGCCGTCGTCGACGATCTCCTCGATGACCTTGGCCATGTCGTAGGGCCGGTTGCCGTCGGCCGGGACCAGGTCCAGCAGGACCTCGCCGCGGCGTTCGGCGGCGTCGGAACTCTCCGCCCGCGGCGGGTTCTCGCGGTTGTTCTGCGGGAGGAGGGAGAGGAGGTAGCGCACCTCGTGGATGCACGTCTCCTCGTCGTCGTAGGCGAAGTGGCAGACGCCGGAGGTCTCGGCGTGCACGTCCGCGCCGCCCAGGCCGTTCTGGGTGATCTCCTCGCCGGTGACCGCCTTGACCACGTCCGGGCCGGTGATGAACATCTGCGAGGTGTCGCGGACCATGAACACGAAGTCGGTGAGGGCGGGGCTGTAGGCCGCGCCGCCCGCGCACGGGCCGAGCATCACGCTGATCTGCGGGATGACGCCGGACGCCTTGGTGTTGCGCTGGAAGATGCCGCCGTACCCCGCGAGGGCGGAGACGCCTTCCTGGATACGGGCGCCCGCGCCGTCGTTCAGCGACACCAGCGGGGCACCGGCCGCGATGGCCATGTCCATGATCTTGTGGATCTTCGTGGCGTGGGCCTCGCCCAGCGCACCGCCGAAGATCCGGAAGTCGTGGGCGTAGACGAAGACCGTACGGCCCTCCACCGTCCCCCAGCCGGTGATCACACCGTCGCTGTACGGCTTCTTCTCCTCCAGACCGAACCCGGTGGCCCGGTGCCGGCGCAGCTGCTCGACCTCACGGAACGAGCCCGCGTCCAGCAGCAGTTCGATGCGCTCCCGCGCGGTCAGCTTGCCCTTGGCGTGCTGCGCCGCCGTCGCCTTCTCGCTCGGGCCGGCCAGTGCCCGCGCACGGATCCCGTGCAGCTCGGCCACGCGTCCGCGCGCGTCGGTCGGCTCACCCGGCGCCTCATCCAAAACGGTCATGTAGTGACCTTACGAAGGACACCGGGGAATGCGAGCCGTCGACTCCTCACAGTCCTCGACGCGTTTTCCTGGTACCACTGAACAGAACCAGGGCGACATGCAGGCGTTCCGACTGCTCAGAGGGCTTCTCGCTTGTAGGAGTCACACAAAGACGTCACCTGAGAGTCGCCTCACATTCATGGGCGGCGCATACCTCCCCGAGAGTGACGCGCGGCCTCGGCGACGGGGCCGGTGGCCGGTGTCTCCACGGAGTTCGGCGCCTCCCGCACGGGTTCGTCCCGCACGGTCTCCCCCGGTTCGCCCGTTCGGGTCGGTTGCTCACGCAGAGGGTAGCGGTACGGCCGTGACGGCGGTGCGGCACACTCCCCCGCGGAACCGGCGGTGAGGCCGGCGGAGAGGGCCGGGCAGCGGGGCGCAGGCGGGGGCGGCGTCGGCTCGCGTGGAGTCCGGCGCGGGCAGGGAACGGCCGTCCGTACCCGCGCCGGACTCCGCACGGGGGTCAGCCGAAGCGGTTGAGGAGTCTGCGGTAGAGGTTCGGGGTGAGGGCACGCACCCGGGCCGGGAGGGTGAGCCAGGCGGGGACGTAGGTGTCGTCGCGGCCCCGGGAGACGGCGTCCCACACGGCGGCCGAGACCCGGCCGGGTGAGGTGGGCCGGGGGTGGGCGCGGTGGTAGGGCCTGCCGCGGCGGGCGAAGAAGCCCGTCTCGACCGGGCCGGGCACGACCAGGCTCACTCCCACGCCCGTACCGCGCAGTTCCTGGCGGAGCGCCTCCGCGAACGCGGCGAGCCCCGCCTTGGCGGCGGAGTACACCGCTTCCTCGCGGACGCCCACGGAGCCGGCCACCGAGCCGACGAGCACCACCCGGCCCCGGCCGGCCGCCACCATGGCGGGCAGCACCTCCCGTACGAGGTGCAGCGTGGCGTTGAGGTCCAGGAAGAGCACGCGTTCGATGTCCGTGTGCGGCATGGTCAGGAACGGTCCCGCCCAGCCGATGCCCGCGCCGGCGACCAGCACGTCGATCCGGCCGGTCTCCCGCAGCGCTGCCTGCGCCAGCAGTTTCGCCCCGTCCGGGGCGGCGAGGTCGGCGGGCAGCAGGACCGCCGAGGCACCGGACGCCGTCTCCTCCAGCCGCCGCCGGTCCCGTCCGCTGAGCAGCAGATGCCAGCCTCCGGCGGCGAAGCGC
>NZ_NEUB01001011.1 GCF_002910825.1 Streptomyces sp. SM1
ACGAACCGGTCCGCCAACACGATCTGCATCGGTACTCTGCCTCTCGCGGGTTGTCCGCTTGAGGTCCTCCCTTACGCGGCATCATCCAAAACGGGCTACCGCAGCATCAGTTCGTGTCTTCCCACGTTCCCTACGAGCGCCGCAGACCAGGATCACGTCGCCTCCACGCCGGGCACCACCTGGCCAGTAGATCGGGTATCCGCCAGGCTCATCCCGGGGCAAAAAGTAACCCCCGGTTTTGATGCCATTTCAATCCTTAACGACGCGTCAACAGCGTCCCCCTCACGGGGATTTGCGCTCCGTCTTCCTGATCCCCACCTGACGCCCTCTTGGACGCCTTTTCCACATCGCTCACCACGGTCGCGTCACCGCTTCCGCAGCATGTGGCGGTTTGAAGCCTCCCCCCGCATGGGCGGCTCCGAAGGGCCTACCTTCATCGCTCGCACAGCATCGCGTTCAGCCGCTCAACTACCCATTGCGGCCTCCCGCGTTCGTGGCACACCCCGTACGCGTACCCCTGTCCGTGTCGCGGCCTGCGCTATCGGGCCGCTATGCGACTTAGGCAAGATCGGCGTCGCGGGTCCGGTGGAGGTACGCGCCGGGCAGGACGAAGGCGCCCCGGCCGGCGCGGGACCCGCGGGAGCGGGCGCCCGCCCAGGTCCGGTGACGGAAGGTCCTGCACGCCGTGAAGGAGTCCGAAAACACGATGGCGCACCCCGACGGTACGGAAGCACCGCTGCTGTGGACACTGGCCGGCAACGGCAAGGACGCGCTGACGGCCGGAGCACACGAGCTGCACGCGCACCTGGCCGGCCGTGACGACTGGAGCCCGCAAGACGTCGCGTTCACCCTCGCGCGCACCGCGTCCGGAGGGAGCCGGCGGGCGGCACTGGTCGCGGACGGGCGCGACGGCTTCCTGGAGCGGCTGGACGCGCTCGCCGGCGGCCGGACCATGCCCGGCCTGGTGGAGGGGACGGCCGCCGGGTCCGCCCGGCGGGTCGCCTTCGTGTTTCCCGGACAGGGCGCGCAGTGGCCCCGGATGGCGGTCGACCTGCTGGACGCCTCCCCGGTGTTCCGCGACCGGATGGACGCGTGCGCGCAGGCCCTGGAACCGTTCGTCGACTGGTCGCTGATGGACGTGCTCCGCGACCCGGACGTGCCCGGCGCCCCCGCGGCCGACCGGGCCGACGTGGTGCAGCCCGTGCTGTTCGCCGTGACGGTGTCCCTGGCCGCGCTGTGGCGCTCGCACGGGGTACGGCCGGACGCGGTGCTCGGCCACAGTGTCGGCGAGGTCACCGCCGCCGAGGTCTCCGGCGCGCTGTCCCTGGACGACTCCGCGCGCGTGGTGGCCCTGTGGAGCCAGGCCCAGGCCACCCTGGCCGGGCGCGGGGACATGGTCTCCGTGATGGCCCCGGCCGGCGAGGTCGAGCCGCGGCTGGGCCGCTGGGACGGCCGCCTCGTCGTCGCTGCGCACAACGGCCCGCGGTCCGTGATCGTCTCCGGCGACCGCGACGCCGCGGCCGAACTCCTCGACGGTCTCGCGGCCGACGGGGTGCACGCACGGCGGATCGCGGTGGGCCTGGCCGCCCATTCCCCGCACATCGACGAGATCGTCCCCCGGATGCGCTCCGACCTCGCCCCGGTCCGCCCCCGCACCCCGCATCTGCCCTACTACTCCGGGCTGACCGGCGGACGGCTGGACGTCCCGGTCCTTGACGCCGACTATTGGTGCCGCAACCTGCGCGGCACGGTCCTCTTCCGGCAGGCCGCCGGGGCCCTGCTGAGGGACGGCCACGACGTACTGCTGGAGGCCAGCCCGCACACCGTGCTCACCTCCGCCCTCATGGACACCGCGCAGGAGCACGGCTCACAGGCCGCCGTCCTCGGCACGCTGCGCCGCAACCAGGGCGGGCCGGGCCGGTTCCTGACCTCGCTCGGTGAACTGTACGTACGCGGTGCCGCGCCGTGCCCCGACCCGGAGTCGCACTCCGCCGGGCCGGGCACCCTTGTACCCGAACTCCCGCTGGCGGCCCTCACGGAGGCCGTCCCGGCGGGCGCGTCCGGAGCGGCGGACGGGCACGGGACGGCGGACGGCGACGGGCAGCGCGACGACGGCGCCGCGTTCCGCTCGGAGCTGGCCGCCATGGACCCGGCGAAGCAACGCGCCGCGCTGGCCCGGCTGGTGGCGGTGGAGATCGCCGCGCTGACCGGGTGTTCCGACCCGGTCCCCGGCCGACTCGCCTTCCTCGACCTGGGATTCGACTCCGTCACCGCGGTCGAGCTGCGCAACCGGCTGAGCGCGGCGACGACGCTGCGTATCCCCGCGACGGTCGTCTTCGACTGCCCGACCCCGGACGACCTGACCGCGTACCTGTGCGCCGCGCTCTCCGGTGAACGGGCCGGTGAGGACGCCGACGCGGACGCGCCCGTGCCGGTGCGGGCCGCGGACGACGACCCCGTGGTGATCGTCGGCATGGGCTGCCGCTACCCCGGGGGCGTCGGCAGCCCGGACGACCTGTGGGAGCTGGTGTCGAACGGCGTCGACGCCGTCTCCGCGCTGCCCGACAACCGAGGCTGGGACACCGCCGGGCGCTACGACCCCGCGCCGGGGACACCGGGCCGCTACTACCAGCGCGAGGCCGGGTCGCTGTACGACGCGGCCGACTTCGACGCGGAGTTCTTCGGCATCTCGCCGCGCGAGGCGCTGGCCATGGACCCGCAGCAGCGGCTCCTGCTGGAGACCACCTGGGAGGTGCTGGAGCGGACCGGGATCGAACCCTCCACCCTGCGCCGCACCCGGACGGGCGTCTTCGTCGGCGCGATGACCATGGACTACGGTCCCTCCCTCGAACAGGGCGCCGACGCGGGCGGCCACCTGCTGACCGGCAACACCGGAAGCGTCGCCTCGGGCCGGCTGGCCTACTCCCTCGGGCTGGAGGGAGCGGCGGTCACCGTCGACACGGCCTGCTCCTCCTCGCTGGTCGCCCTGCACCTCGCGGTACGGGCGGTGCGGTCGGGCGAATGCTCGCTGGCGCTCGCCGGAGGCGCCACCGTGATGTCCACGGTCGGCATGTTCGTCGAGTTCAGCCAGCAGGGCGGCCTGGCCCCGGACGGCCGCTGCAAAGCGTTCGCGGCAGCGGCCGACGGCTTTGGCCTGGCCGAGGGCGTGGGCATGCTGCTGGTGGAGCGGTTGTCGGACGCGCGGCGGAACGGGCATCCGGTGCTGGCGGTGATCCGTGGTTCTGCTGTGAACCAGGACGGTGCCAGCAATGGGTTGACGGCGCCGAACGGTCCGTCGCAGCAGCGGGTGATCCGGGCGGCGTTGGCGGACGCGGGTTTGTCGGCTGCCGAGGTGGACGTGGTGGAGGCGCACGGTACGGGGACCCGGCTGGGGGACCCGATCGAGGCGCAGGCGCTGCTGGCGACGTACGGGCAGGGGCGTCCGGCGGACCGGCCGGTGTGGATCGGCTCGCTGAAGTCCAACATCGGGCACGCTTCGGCAGCCGCCGGTGTCGCCGGGGTCATCAAGTCGGTGCTGGCGTTGCGGCACGGGGTGATGCCGAAGACGCTGCACGTGGATGGCCCGACGCCCGAGGTGGACTGGTCGGCGGGGGCCGGACGGCTGCTGACGGAGGCCCGTACGTGGGACGACGCGGGCCGTCCGCGACG
>NZ_NEUB01001012.1 GCF_002910825.1 Streptomyces sp. SM1
CCGAGGGTCATCAGGTACGGCAGCTCCCCCACGGCCGGGAACCGCACCCCGCCGAACAGCTCCACCGGGTGCCGCCCCTCGAAGGCGCTGAGATCCAGCTCCGTGGGCTGTGCGAAGCGGGAGAAGTTGTTCACGCAGAGCACCAGGTCGTCCTCGTACTCGCGCAGGAAGGCGAGGACGGCGGGGTTGGAGGACGGCAGTTCGGTGTAGGAGCCGAGGCCGAAGGCGGGGTTCTGTTTGCGGATCTCGATCATCCGGCGGGTCCAGTGGAGCAGGGAGGAGGGGGAGGCCATGGACGCTTCGACGCTGGTGACCTGGTAGCCGTAGACCGGGTCCATGATGGCGGGGAGGAAGAGGCGTCCGGGGTCGGAGGAGGAGAAGCCGGCGTTGCGGTCCGGGGTCCACTGCATGGGGGTGCGGACGGCGTCGCGGTCGCCGAGCCAGATGTTGTCGCCCATGCCGATCTCGTCGCCGTAGTAGATGATCGGTGATCCGGGGAGCGACAGCAGGAGGGCGTTGAAGAGTTCGATCTGGTTGCGGTCGTTGTCCAGCAGGGGGGCGAGGCGGCGGCGGATGCCGATGTTGGCGCGCATGCGGGGGTCCTTGGCGTATTCCGCCCACATGTAGTCGCGTTCCTCGTCGGTGACCATCTCCAGGGTCAGTTCGTCGTGGTTGCGCAGGAAGATGCCCCACTGGCAGCCGGAGGGGATGGCGGGGGTCTTGGCGAGGATCTCCGAGACGGGGTAGCGGGACTCGCGGCGCACGGCCATGAAGATGCGGGGCATGACGGGGAAGTGGAAGGCCATGTGGCACTCGTCGCCGCCGGCGGAGTAGTCGCCGAAGTAGTCGACGACGTCCTCCGGCCACTGGTTGGCCTCCGCCAGGACCACCGTGTCCGGGTACTGGGTGTCGATCTCCTTGCGCACCCGCTTCAGGAACGCGTGGGTCTCCGGGAGGTTCTCGCAGTTCGTCCCCTCCCGCTGGTACAGGTACGGCACCGCGTCCAGCCGGAACCCGTCGATCCCCAGGTCCAGCCAGAACTTCAGGGCGGAGATCATCTCCTCCTGGACCGCCGGGTTCTCGTAGTTGAGGTCCGGCTGGTGCGAGAAGAAGCGGTGGAAGTAGTACTGCTTGCGTACAGGGTCGTACGTCCAGTTGGACGCCTCGGTGTCGACGAAGATGATGCGGGCGTCCTGGAACTGCTTGTCGTCGTCGGCCCACACGTAGTAGTCGCCGTAGGGGCCGTCCGGGTCCTTGCGCGACTCCTGGAACCACGGGTGCTGGTCGCTGGTGTGGTTCATGACGAAGTCGATGATCACGCGCATGCCGCGCTGGTGCGCGGAGTCGACGAACTCGACGAAGTCGGCGAGGTCGCCGAAGTCGGGCAGCACGGCGGTGTAGTCGGCCACGTCGTAACCGCCGTCGCGCAGCGGCGACTTGAAGAAGGGCGGCAGCCACAGGCAGTCGACGCCCAGCCACTGCAGATAGTCGAGTTTGGCGGTCAGACCCTTCAGGTCGCCGATGCCGTCGCCGTTGCTGTCCTGGAAGGAGCGGACCAGGACCTCGTAGAAGACGGCTCGTTTGAACCAGTCCGGGTCCCGGTCCCTGACCGGTGTGTCCTCGAACGTGTCCGGCACCGGCTCGTTCACGGTCATGACGTTCCTCGCCCTCCGTTTCGCTGTGCGGCGGGCGGTCGCTGGACGTGCAGAACATGCGCGGGAGCCCGCCCCGGCTCCAGCCGCACGTAGTTGGTGTGGCCCCAGTGATAGGTCTCGCCGGTGAGCTCGTCGCGCACCGGCACCGACTCGTGCCGGTCCAGGCCGAGTTGCGGCATGTCCAACGAGACCGTGGCCTCCTGGGGGTGATGCGGGTCGAGGTTGGCGACCACCAGCACGACGTCCTGGCCGCTGCGCTTGCTGTACGCGATGACGGCGTCGTTGTCGGCCTGGTGGAACCGCAGGTTCCTGAGCCGGTGGAGTGCGGGATGGGCCCGGCGGAGAGTGTTGAGCCTGGTGATGAGGGGGGTGATGGTGCGTCCCTCGCGTTCGGCGGATTCCCAGTCGCGGGGGCGGAGCTGGTACTTCTCGCTGTGGAGGTATTCCTCGCTGCCTTCGCGCAGGGGGGTGTTCTCGCAGAGTTCGTAGCCGCTGTAGATGCCCCAGGAGGGGGAGAGGGTGGCGGCGAGGACGGCGCGGACCTCGAAGGCGGGGCGGCCGCCGTGCTGGAGGTAGGCGTGCAGGATGTCGGGGGTGTTGGCGAAGAAGTTGGGCCGCATGGAGGCGGCGGCGTCGCCGGAGAGTTCGGTGAGGTAGTCGGTGAGTTCCTGTTTGGTGTTGCGCCAGGTGAAGTAGGTGTAGGACTGCTGGAAGCCGATGTCGGCGAGGGTGCGCATCATCGCGGGGCGGGTGAAGGCCTCGGCGAGGAAGATGACGTCGGGGTCGGTGCGGTTGATGTCGCCGATGACGCGTTCCCAGAACACGACGGGTTTGGTGTGGGGGTTGTCCACCCGGAAGATGCGTACTCCGGTGTGCATCCAGTGGCGCAGGATCCGGCAGGTCTCGGTGGTCAGGCCGTCCATGTCGGCGTCGAAGGCGATGGGGTAGATGTCCTGGTACTTCTTCGGGGGGTTCTCGGCGTAGGCGATGGAGCCGTCGGGGCGGTGGTGGAACCATGCGGGGTGTTTGTGGACCCAGGGGTGGTCGGGGGAGCACTGGAGGGCGAAGTCGAGGGCGACCTCGAGGCCGAGTTCGCGGGCGCGGGTGACGAAGCGGGTGAAGTCCTCCAGGGTGCCGAGCCGGGGGTGGACGGCGTCGTGGCCGCCTTCGGGTGAGCCGATGGCCCAGGGGACGCCGACGTCGTCGGGTGCGGCGTCGAGGGTGTTGTCGGGGCCCTTGCGGAAGGTGGTGCCGATGGGGTGGATCGGGGGGAGGTAGACGACGTCGAAGCCCATGGCGGCGATCGCGGGGAGGCGGCGGGCGGCGGTGGTGAAGGTGCCGTGCGGCTGTTCGGGGGTGCCCTCGGAGCGGGGGAAGAACTCGTACCAGGAGCCGTAGAGGGCCCGCTCGCGTTCCACCAGGAGAGGGAGCGGGTCGCTGCTGGTGACGTGTTCCCGCAGTGGATGGCGGGCCAGTACCGCGTCCACCTCCGGCGTCAACGCCCCCGCCAGCCGGG
>NZ_NEUB01001013.1 GCF_002910825.1 Streptomyces sp. SM1
ACCGCCGTCGACTTCGCGCGCGTCGGGCCGGTCGATGTGGTGTGCGGCGGCTATCCGTGCCAGCCGTTCAGTTCCGCCGGCAAGAGGAAGGGGACCGCTGATGAGCGGCACATCTGGCCCGACATCGCCCGTGCCCTTGGGGTTCTACGACCCCGTCTCGCGGTGTTTGAGAACGTCGCAGGGCACCTTTCTCTCGGATTCGACACCGTGCTTGGAGACCTTGCCGCCCTCGGGTTCGATGCGCGGTGGTGCACTCTTCGCGCATCTGACGTGGGAGCGGCTCACCAGCGCAAACGGCTGTTCGTCCTCGCCTGGCCTGCCGACTCCGGCGGCACGGGACTTCAAGGGTGGTGGGCAGCGCGGGCAGCTTCCGACCGCCGTCGGCTTGCTGCTGCCGACCCCGTCGACCTCGGAGAACACCGGAGCCGGGCACGCGGCGCAGGGCGGGATGAATCTGCGGCACGTCGTCTCGCTGCTGCCCACCCCGCGCGCGTCGGAGAACGAGAACCGGCAGACCAAACGCAGCCCCTCGCAGGAAGCGGGCACGCACGGCAAGAGCCTGGCCGCCGAGATGGGCTCGCTCCTGCCGACCCCGAGGGCCACGGACGGCACGAAGGGCGCGGTCTCGCGCACGGAAGCGACGGACCGGCGGGTCCGGTCGGGCAGGGCGAACCTGCCCGAGACGGCGGTGAGCACGTTCCCGGCGGAGCCGTCGAATGGGGCGAGTACGCCGAAGCGGTCACGCGGTGGGAAACGGTCCTCCAGCGCCCCGCCCCCGGGCCAGTTGACGCTCTGGGACGGCTGAGCCCCGCCTTCGTCGAATGGCTCATGGGCCTGCCCGCCGGACACGTCACCGCCGTCCCCGGCCTGTCCCGCTCCGCACAGCTCAAAGCGCTGGGCAACGGCGTGGTCCCCCAACAGGCCACCGCCGCGCTCCGCTTCCTCGCGCCCGCCGCCCTCCCCGCCCGCGCCGCCGCCTGACCATCCCGAACCCTTGAGGAGTAGCCGACCATGAGCAATGCCGACCTGCGTCGCCTGGACCGTGAGATCCGGGTGACCACAAAGAAGCTGGAAGCGGTGCGGCGCGGTGAGCTGTGGCCGTTGAACGGCCGCGAGCGCCGCGCCATGGCCCGCGCCGTCACCGGCGGCGCCTACCGCGTCGTCCGAGGCCGCAGCACCGGCCGCGCGGAAGAGCGAATCGAGTCCACCGAGTCGGCCGCTGAGACGCGGCTGACCGCGGAACTGTCCGCCCTGCACGGCGAGCGGCAGCGCATCGTCACCGAGACCGCCCGCACCAAGGCCGCCAAGAAGTCGTCCGGCTGGTGGTGACCAGCCATGTCGGTACCGGGGTGGCCGCCTCTTTCCACGGACACGGCCACCCCGGCTCATTCCCTCACTCCCGCCCCCGAGGGGGCAGTCAGGAGCACTCCCAGCATGACTGAGAACGTCGTTCACCTCCACAAGCACACCGACCCGCCCACCGCCGATACAGCGACCGTGACCACCCTCACCGTGGTGCCCGACGCCCCGCCCGCTCCGCCGGTGCCCCTGTGGGTCCGCTCCGGCCGCGCCGTGAAGACCGCCGTCACGCACGAGCACACCCGGGCCGCTGGCCGTTCGGTGGTCCGGCACGGCCTCTACACGTTCAACGGTGGGCGGATCGTGGCCCGCCGAACCTGGGACGGCCGCACCGGCTCCCGCTACGAGCGGATGATCCGCGCGGCGGAAGCCGCCGGGAACCTGGAAGCGGCAGAGGAGTGGGAGGAGCGCCTTCAGCGCTTCCGCGCCGCCCGCCACCACCGCCGCATGGACCTGTTGCACTCCCCCGTGGACGCCGCCAAGGGCGTAGCCGTCGGCGCGGGCATGAGCATCGGGGCCCTGGTCGCCCTCGGCATCGTCATGGCCATCAGCACCGGCGACGCCGGCGACGTCATCACCCCGCTGTCCGCAACGGTCGACTTCATCGCCCTGCTCATGCGCATCGTTCAGGTCGTCTGGGGACCGCTGATCTCGATCGGCCCGTTCCTCGCCCTGCTCGCCCTGTGGTCCGTCGGCCGCAAACGGCAGGCCGCACCCGCATGGGCCCTGCCCGCGAACGTGCGATCGAGCGAGGGGGAGCCGATCACCCCGTCCATCGTCGTCAAGGCGTTGCGCGACCTCGGGGTGCCCGCCCTGGGCCGTGCCATCAAGGAGATGGGCGACGCCGGCGCGTCCATGCTGGGTCCCATCACGATTGCCGGGTGCGGTGTCGAGGTGGACGTCACCCTGCCCTCGGGGGTGGCGACAGACGAAGTACAGAAGCGGCGCCGGAAGCTTGCCGAGAACCTGACCCGGCACGAACACGAAGTGTTCATCACCCTCCCCCAGGCCGCCCGCACGGTGCGGCTGTGGATCGCCGACTCCGGCGCTCTGGACGAGCCGATCGGCCCGTCCCCGCTGGTCACCGACGAGACGCTGACCGCGAACTACAAGACCGGCCGCGCCCCGTGGGGACAGGACCTGCGCGGGGACGCCGCTGAACTGAGCGTGTATCAGCGCCACCTGCTCGTCACCGGTCTGTCCAACCAGGGCAAGACCGCCGCCCTGCGCGCCCTGGCCCTGTGGCTGGCCCTGGACCGGTC
>NZ_NEUB01001014.1 GCF_002910825.1 Streptomyces sp. SM1
ACCGCCGTCGACTTCGCGCGCGTCGGGCCGGTCGATGTGGTGTGCGGCGGCTATCCGTGCCAGCCGTTCAGTTCCGCCGGCAAGAGGAAGGGGACCGCTGATGAGCGGCACATCTGGCCCGACATCGCCCGTGCCCTTGGGGTTCTACGACCCCGTCTCGCGGTGTTTGAGAACGTCGCAGGGCACCTTTCTCTCGGATTCGACACCGTGCTTGGAGACCTTGCCGCCCTCGGGTTCGATGCGCGGTGGTGCACTCTTCGCGCATCTGACGTGGGAGCGGCTCACCAGCGCAAACGGCTGTTCGTCCTCGCCTGGCCTGCCGACTCCGGCGGCACGGGACTTCAAGGGTGGTGGGCAGCGCGGGCAGCTTCCGACCGCCGTCGGCTTGCTGCTGCCGACCCCGTCGACCTCGGAGAACACCGGAGCCGGGCACGCGGCGCAGGGCGGGATGAATCTGCGGCACGTCGTCTCGCTGCTGCCCACCCCGCGCGCGTCGGAGAACGAGAACCGGCAGACCAAACGCAGCCCCTCGCAGGAAGCGGGCACGCACGGCAAGAGCCTGGCCGCCGAGATGGGCTCGCTCCTGCCGACCCCGAGGGCCACGGACGGCACGAAGGGCGCGGTCTCGCGCACGGAAGCGACGGACCGGCGGGTCCGGTCGGGCAGGGCGAACCTGCCCGAGACGGCGGTGAGCACGTTCCCGGCGGAGCCGTCGAATGGGGCGAGTACGCCGAAGCGGTCACGCGGTGGGAAACGGTCCTCCAGCGCCCCGCCCCCGGGCCAGTTGACGCTCTGGGACGGCTGAGCCCCGCCTTCGTCGAATGGCTCATGGGCCTGCCCGCCGGACACGTCACCGCCGTCCCCGGCCTGTCCCGCTCCGCACAGCTCAAAGCGCTGGGCAACGGCGTGGTCCCCCAACAGGCCGTTGCCGCGCTGCGCTTCCTCGCGCCCGCCGCCCTCCCCGCCTGACCATCCCGAACCCTTCGAGGAGTAGCCGACCATGAGCAACGCTGATCTGCGTCGTCTGGACCGTGAGATCCGGGTGACTACCAAGAAGCTGGAAGCCGTGCGGCGCGGTGAGTTGTGGCCGCTGAACGGCCGTGAGCGCCGCGCCATGGCCCGCGCCGTCACCGGCGGCGCCTACCGCACCCTGCGGGGCCGCAGCACCGGCCGCGCAGAAGAGCGGATCGACTCCACCGGTTCCGCCGCCGAGATGCGGCTGACCGCGGAACTGTCCGCCCTGCACGGCGAGCGACAGCGCATCGTCACCGAGACCGCCCGGACCAAGGCCGCCAAGAAGTCCTCCGGCTGGTGGTGACCATGGCGCCCGTGACCGGTCGTTGCCGGTCCGCTCACCCCGACGACCCCACCCCGTGTGTGGGCCCGGTCGCGGTGACCGTGCTGGACTCGGTGGGCGGCGGGGCGGACGGGTGCGAGCACCACGCCGCCCGGCTGCTGGCCTCCCTCGACGGGGGCCGCGTCTACCCGCTGCCCGACACGCCGGCCGGTGCCGCGATCCGCGTGTTCACCGCCGCCGCAACCCTCCGCCCGTTCTGCTGGGCCGTCGGCCCGCACTGACCCCCGCATCGTCGCCCCGCACCCGTCCCGGTGCGGGGCGACGGCGTGTCTCACCCTCATTTTCCCGCCCCGGGCAAGGGGCAGTCAGGAGACGTTCCGTCATGAGCGACAACGTCGTTCACCTGCACAAGCACACCGACCCGCCCACCGGCGACACGGCGCCGACGGTGCTCACCGTGGTGCCGGACGCGCCGCCCGCCCCGCCGGTGCCCTTGTGGATGCGCTCCGGGCGCGCGGTGAAGCACGCGGTCACGCACGAGCGCACCCGGTCGGCCGGTCGCGCTGCGGTGCGGCACGGTCTGTACACGTTCAACGGTGGGCGGATCGTGGCCCGTCGGGCGTGGGACGGCCGTACCGGTTCGCGGTATGAGCGGATGATCCGGGCGGCGGAAGCCGCGGGGAACCTGGAAGCTGCGGAGGAGTGGGAGGAGCGGTTGCAGCGCTTCCGCGCCGCCCGCCACCACCGCCGCATGGACCTGCTGCACTCCCCCACGGAGGCCGCCAAGGGCGTAGCCGTGGGTGCCGGCATGAGCGTCGGTGTGCTGGTCGCCCTCGGTATCGTCATGGCCATCAACTCCGGCGACGCCGCCGATGTCGTCACGCCGTTGTCGGCGACAGTCGACTTCATCGCCCTGCTCATCCGCATCGTGCAGGTGGTGTGGGGCCCGCTGGTCTCGATCGGCCCGTTCCTCGCGCTGCTGGCCCTGTGGTCGGTCGGTCGCAAGCAGCATGCCGCACCCCAGTGGGCACTGCCCGCGAACGTCCGGTCGGGTGAGGGGGAGCCGATCACGCCGTCGATCGTGGTCAAGGCCCTGCGCGACCTCGGAGTGCCCGCCCTGGCGCGGGCCATCAAGGAGATGGGGGACGCCGGCGCGAGCATGCTCGGGCCGATCACGATCGCCGGATGCGGTGTCGAGGTGGACGTGACCCTTCCCTCGGGAGTGTCGACCAACGAGGTACAGGGCAAGCGCCGCAAGCTCGCCGAGAACCTCACCCGGCACGAACACGAAGTGTTCATCACCATCCCCCAGGCGGCCCGCACCGTGCGCCTGTGGATCGCCGACGCCGGCGCCCTGGACGAGCCGATCGGCCCCTCCCCGCTGGTCACCGACGAGACGATGACCGCCGACTACGCCAAGGGAAAGGCGCCGTGGGGGCAGGACCTGCGCGGGGACGCCGCCGCCTTGTCCCTGTATCAGCGCCACCTGCTCATCACCGGTCTGTCCAACCAGGGCAAGACCGTGGCCCTGCGCTCGCTCGCCCTGTGGCTCGCGCTGGATCGGTCGGTGCAGTTCCTCGTGGGCGACCTCAAGGGCGTGGGGGACTGGGCCATGTTCGACGGCCTGGCCACGACCCTGATCCAGGGGCCGACGGATGAGCACGTGATCCAGGTGACCGAGATGGTGGAAGGTGCGGTGGATGAGATGAACCGCCGGCTCCAGGCCCCACCCGGCACCACCTTCCCGCCGCTCATCGTGCTCGTGGATGAGGCGCAGATGGCGTTCATGTGCCCGGTCAAGGATGAGGACAAGCGCCCCTACGGCGGGTCCAAGGCGAACAGCCGCTACTACATGGCCGTCCGCAAGATTCACAATCAGGGCCGTGTGGTGAACGTGCTGATGTGGCAGGGCACTCAGGACCCGACCAACGAGAACCTGCCCAAGCTCGTGCGCGAGGGCGCCCACACCCGCGCCTCCCTCGCCCTCGGCACCGAGTCACAGGCCCGCATGGCGCTCGGGGACAAGGCCATCGACGGCGGCGCCGCCCCCAACCTGCTCCGGCCCGGCCTGGACCGCGGAACGCTCGTCGTCGCCTCCGACGGCATCACGATCCCGGCCGGACAGTCGTCCATCACGGTGCGCACGCACTACATCGACGACGACGCAGCCACCGCCATCACTAACCGGGCCAAGGCCCTGCGCGACGGCGTCACCACCCTGCACGCCATCGACCGGACCACCGAGCACGACCCGCTGGCCGACATCGCGGCCGTCGTCGGCGACGCGGCCCGCGTCCGCACCAAGGACGTGTTGGCGCGGCTCGCCACCCGGAACCCGGGCGCCTACGGCGAGTGGTCGTTC
>NZ_NEUB01001015.1 GCF_002910825.1 Streptomyces sp. SM1
GGCCTGTTGGGGGACCACGCCGTTGCCCAGCGCTTTGAGCTGTGCGGAGCGGGACAGGCCGGGGACGGCGGTGACGTGTCCGGCGGGCAGGCCCATGAGCCATTCGACGAAGGCGGGGCTCAGCCGTCCCAGAGCGTCAACTGGCCCGGGGGCGGGGCGCTGGAGGACCGTTTCCCACCGCGTGACCGCTTCGGCGTACTCGCCCCATTCGACGGCTCCGCCGGGAACGTGCTCACCGCCGTCTCGGGCAGGTTCGCCCTGCCCGACCGGACCCGCCGGTCCGTCGCTTCCGTGCGCGAGACCGCGCCCTTCGTGCCGTCCGTGGCCCTCGGGGTCGGCAGGAGCGAGCCCATCTCGGCGGCCAGGCTCTTGCCGTGCGTGCCCGCTTCCTGCGAGGGGCTGCGTTTGGTCTGCCGGTTCTCGTTCTCCGACGCGCGCGGGGTGGGCAGCAGCGAGACGACGTGCCGCAGATTCATCCCGCCCTGCGCCGCGTGCCCGGCTCCGGTGTTCTCCGAGGTCGACGGGGTCGGCAGCAGCAAGCCGACGGCGGTCGGAAGCTGCCCGCGCTGCCCACCACCCTTGAAGTCCCGTGCCGCCGGAGTCGGCAGGCCAGGCGAGGACGAACAGCCGTTTGCGCTGGTGAGCCGCTCCCACGTCAGATGCGCGAAGAGTGCACCACCGCGCATCGAACCCGAGGGCGGCAAGGTCTCCAAGCACGGTGTCGAATCCGAGAGAAAGGTGCCCTGCGACGTTCTCAAACACCGCGAGACGGGGTCGTAGAACCCCAAGGGCACGGGCGATGTCGGGCCAGATGTGCCGCTCATCAGCGGTCCCCTTCCTCTTGCCGGCGGAACTGAACGGCTGGCACGGATAGCCGCCGCACACCACATCGACCGGCCCGACGCGCGCGAAGTCGACGGCGGTAATGTCGCCCAGGTTCGGTACCCGCGGGTAGCGGTGGGCCAGGATGCGGCTCGCGCCGGGGTCGTTGTCCGCCACCCACGCAAGCTCGCCACCGAGCACGGCCTGGACGGCCATGTCCAGGCCGCCGTAGCCGGTGCACACGGAGCCGATCCGCAGCGACGTCATGCCGCGACCCGCTTCCACGCCGCCCGCAAACGGACCTCGGACGCGGAGTGCCCGGCGGCCCGGAACCGGGCGGACATCTCCCGGTACGACAGAGCAGGGGTCTCGCTGTGCCGGATCTCGTCAACGACGACATCCAGCGCCTCATCAGTGAGCGCGGGAACGGCCTCCAGCGAACGGGCCGTGAGCGGCTCGGTCGGGCCCCACACCGGCAGCTCCCACCGGGGCGTGACGCCGGGCGTGACGCGGCTCGTCACGCTGGTCAGCGCCCTGCCCGTCTCCTCACCCGCGCGAGCCGTCTCCAGCGTCGACCACGCCCCGGAGAGCGTCTGAGCGGTCCGTGCCTGGACGCGTGCGACGCGGGCCCCTGCGTCCGTCACGGCCGTCAGCCGGGTCTCCTCGGTGGCCGCTTCCGCCCTCAGGCGGGCGCGGGCCACGGCCGCCTCATCGCGCGCTTCCTGCTGAATTCCCCGGATCGCATCGAGGGCGACCGGGGTGAGCGCGGTGCGCTCCCACAGGCCATGCACGAGCCACAGGGCCTTGGCCGCGATTGGCAGCCACGCCACGGCCAGCCACGCCCCGACGGCATGGTCGGCAGTCAGCGCGTGCGCGACCAGGACCCCGGTAGCGAGAAGGCCGAAGGACCAGCCGGCGGCGGTCACGGCCCGGTTGTGGTCGCCCTGCGCTGCGAGCCGTCGTTCGTAGGCGAGGGTGGCCAGCCATCCCCCGTCGATCCCGAGACCCACGACCAGAGCGACCGGCCACGGCATCGCGGTGCCCAGCCACATCACGACCACGGCCAGCGTGAGGACCATGGACACGGCCGTCATCGCGACAGCCGGAAGAACGGTCTTGGCCCTCATGCCGCACCCCCCGGCAGGCTCGCGCCGGCCGCCCGGTTGAGCAGGGCGACGCGGGCGGCGAGGGCGCGGCGGCGGGCCCGGCGGATGCGCCGGTTGTCCAGCTCGGTCGGCGTGCGGTCGATGGTGACGATGTGCGCGTCCAGCAGCTCGACGTCCGCCAGGATGACGGGCATCTCACGCTCGATCGCGTCCAGCTCGGCGTTCGTCGGCTCCATGAAGTCGGCGAACGCGGTAACGGCGTCCTGAACAGTGACGATGTGGTCCATGGGTCGTGGTTCCTCTCACAGGGTTGGTACGGCCCGAACAGCGCCCCCGGTGTTCCAGCACCGGGGGCGTGCCGTTTGTGGATGGGTGTGGTCAGCCGCGCTTGGGCTTGCGGCCGTGAGCGGCGTCCAGCTCGGCCGTGGCGTCCTTGCACTCGCCGGAGACGATGCGGTCGTAGACCGTCTGGCTCTTCTTGACGCTCTCCGGGCTGGTCAGGTCGGTCGACTGCTGCGTCTTCTTGCCGAACAT
>NZ_NEUB01001016.1 GCF_002910825.1 Streptomyces sp. SM1
GTGACTGTTTACGGCCGTCCGTGACCTGCGGTGACGTGGTGCGGGGCAGTCGCGATGGTCGAGTAGATTGATCTTGTGACCTCCGAGCAGCCGCCGCCGTCGTACAACGAGCTGGCCGGTCTGATCGTGGAGCTGAGGCTGGTAGCAGCCGCGCAGGCCGCGACGATTGAGCGACGTGAAGCACGGATCGTCGAGCAGGACGCTGAGATCGCGGAGTTGAAGCGGCGGCTGGCCGCTGATTGGCGCAACTCCTCCAAGCCGCCGTCCAGTGACGGGCTGGACAAGAGGCCCGCACCGAAGTCGCTGCGCAAGGCGTCGGGGCGTCGGCCGGGCCGGGCCAAGGGCGATCCCGGTGGCCGGCTGGAGCAGGTCACCGACCCGGACGTGATAGTCGATCATCATCCGGCCGCGTGCGGCAGCTGTGGCGGTGGTCTGTCCGATGCGTCGGGTTCGGGCTTCCGGGCCCGGCAGGTCTTCGATCTGCCCGAGATCCGCCCCCAGGTGACCGAGCACCGGCTGCACCGGGCGGTGTGCGGTTGCGGGTACACCACCACGGCGACGGCTCCGGACCTGCCCACGGCGGCCGCCGTGTACGGACCCGGCGTCCGAGCCGCGATCGCCTGCCTGTCGGCCTATCAGCACCTGCCGGCCCAACGCCTCGCCGAGGCCATGGACTGCCTGTTCAGCCTGCCGGTCTCCACCGGCACCGTCCTGTCCGTCCCGGCTCGCGCCCACGACGGGCTCGGGTCCTTCGAGGCCCAGGTCAAGGACCACCTGGCCACGGTGCCGGTCGCGCACGCGGACGAGTCCGGGGTACGGGTCGCGGGGAAACTGCACTGGCTGCACGTGATGTGCACCCACCTGGTCACCTTCTACGGCATCCACCACCAGCGCGGCCGGGCGGCCATGGACGACCTCGGCGTCCTGCCCGGCTTCACCGGCACCCTGGTCACCGATGCCCTGGCCCCCTACACGGTCTACGGCGACGCGCAGGCCCTGTGCGGGGCGCACGTGCTGCGTGAACCCATTGCCGTGACCGAGGACACCCGCCATGACCCCGCCTGGGCCCAGGCGATGATCGATGTCCTGGTCGAGGCGAAGGACGCAGTCGCCGACGCTGTGGCCACCGGGCACGACGCCCTGGACGCCGAGACGTCGGCCGGTTTCCAGGACCGCTACCGGCAGGCAGCGTTGTGCGGCATCGCCGCCAACCCCTACGCCGGCACCGGCCCCCGCTCCAAGGCCAGGGCTCTGGCCATGCGCCTGCGGGACCGCACCACCATGTACCAGCGGTACATGGTCGGCTTCAGTGTCCCGTTCGACAACAACCAGGCCGAACGCGACCTACGGATGATCAAGGTGCAACAGAAGGTCTCCGGGGCCTGGCGGACCCTGACCGGCGCAAGGCGCTTCGCCCGGATCCGCGCCCACATCTCCACCGTCCGCACACACGGCATCAGCCCCCTCACCGCCCTGCGCGACCTCTTCGCCGGACGGCCATGGATGCTGCCCGCAACCAGCTGAAACCCCTAAACAGTTACGTTTCATCGGGGTGTCGAGGGGCATGGCAGCACGTAGTGGAGGTGAGAACCCGTGGGCCGCGCCGAGCGGTTGGGCGAACGGCACGGCCGCGACGAGTTCCGCCGCGAGGACCTGTGTGCCCGCCTGGCCGGCGCCGAGTGGTACGACGGCGAGGAGTTCGCCGCCTGCGAACCCCGGCTACAGCCCGAACAGGGCCGGGTCCTTCGCCAGCTCCCGGAATACCGCCCCCGGATCCGGCAGGAGCTTGCGCTGCTTCAGGTCCATCAGCCCGCCCACGCCCGTGAGTTCGGCCGCCACGGTGCCGTCTGCCTTGGTGATCGTCTGCTCGATGGTGAAGATCTTGCCGCCGCTCCAGAGGAAGGCGCAGCTCACGTCGGCCTCGTCACCCGCGAGCAGTTCACGCCGGTAGCGGATGGTGGTCTCCAGGGCGACCGGTCCCACTCCACGCGCGATCAGGCCCGACTGGGTGATCCCCGCCGCCTGGAGCAGCGACCAGCGCGCGTGCTCGGCGTAGTTGAGATACACGGCCTGGTTGAGATGGCCCTGTACGTCGGTCTCGTACCCGCGCACGGTCACCCGGACGGAAAACGGCTCGCTCACTGCGTCTGTCCCCTTCATGCCTGCTCGGCTCGATGCCTCGTCCACCGATCTTGGCACGCGCCGCTCAGACCCGGCGCGGGGAGGCCAGCAGATAACGCGTCCGCGTCCTCGGCTCCGTGTACGCGCCTGCCTGCCAGCCGGCCCGCTCCAGCGTGGCAGCGCAGGCCAGCAGCGCCTCGCCGTCCGGCTCGTACACGGCGACCGCCTCCGGCTGGGGCGTCTCCCGCACCCGGTATCCGCCGTCCCCGCCGTCCGGGCCGGCCGGCCGGTGACCGGCGGCCTCCAGGGCGAGGGCCGCGGCCCGCACCAGATGCGAACGTTCCCAGCCGCACGGCCGGTCCGTGGCGCCGTCGGGGTTGGTCATCCGGCGCAGCTCCAGCATGCCCCGCCACGCGCTCCGCACCTCCCGGAGCCGGGCGGGACCGCCCGGGGGAGCCGTCTCCTCGCCGCCCACCTGCGCCGCGAACCCGCCGGTCGTGGCCGGCGGGTCCGGCTGTCCGGTCTCGGGTTCCGCGTCCCGGATCCGGTGTCCCGCCGGAGTCAGGAAGTGATCGTGCGGCGGCCTCGGATGCCGGAACGCCAGCCCGCGCGTCACCAGCGCGGCGAGCTGCGCCGGCGTTCCCTTCAGCCGCCCGGTGTCGGGATCGGCGGCCTCGATGAGACGGCGCTGCGCGGCGGTGGGCGGTCGGGTCATCGGGGCCCGGAGACGTAGGGGAGGAAGGCGGCCCACTGCTCGGGTGCGAAGGCCAGGCGGGGGCCGTGTATGTGCTTCGAGTCGCGTACGTGGACGGTTTCGGGGGTGGTGGCGACTTCGACGCACTCGGCGCCGCCGTTCGTGCTGTGACTGCTCTTGAACCACTCCAGCGCGGGACCGTTCCCGGACGGGCGGTTGGTCATCAGGTCTCTCCCTGCACTTTCTCGACATACGCCGGCGACTCACGGGGCGTGAGCGCCTGGGCCCGGATGATGCCATAGCGGATCTGCAGGACCCGGATGTCTCTGGGGTCGGAGATCAGCCGGTTGATCGGCGGGACTTCCATGTGGCCCACGGTGCCCCCTTCCCTCGGTCGCAGCAGTTGCAGTGCCCCTGCGAGTCCGGCGTGGTCCTCGCGAAAGGACGGTGTGGTGCGAGCTCCCCGTGGGCTCAGCGTGACGTGGCCGCTGGCGTGGCCCTCCCGTTCGAGCGGGTCGCGCGCAACGATGCCAGGAGGTGCAGCCGGTCCGCGTCCGCGCCGCCCGGCTCGGCGGTGAAGACCAGCATGACCGGGCCGGGTCTGCCGGGCAGCGGATAGGTGTCCCAGTCCAGGACGATGTCGCCGACCTCGGGGACCCGGAAGGTCTTGGTGCCGCTGACCGAGGCCCGTACGTCGTGCCGGGCCCACAGCCGCCGGAACTCGGCGCTGCGGATGCTCAGTTCGCCGATGATCGCGGTGGCGCGCGGATGGATGGGGTCGGCGGCGACGGCGGCGCGCATCGTGCCGATGTACTCCAGGGCCTGCCGCTCCCGGTCCGGGCAGCTCCGCTCACCGGTCAGCGTGTCGTCGAACAGCAGGAGGAGCATGTTGAGCCGGTCGGGCGGGTGGCTGTCCGGGCTGCCGAGCAGCGCCTCCGCCATCGGGTTCCAGGCGAGCAGGTCGAGGTGGCGGCCGAGGACGACCGCCGGGGTGTCCATCATCCGCAGCAGCCGCCGGGTGCTGTCGGGCACCCTCTCCGGACCGCGGTCCGGCCGGGTGGGCACCGGCCGGCGAGCGGCGTGGGCCAGGCGGAACAGGTGCCGTCGTTCCGCGTCGTCGAGGCAGAGCGCGCCGGCCAGCGCGTCCAGGACGTCGTCGGACGGACGTACCTCCCGGCCCTGTTCCATCCGCTGGTAGTAGCCGGTGCTCAGCCCGGCCAGCAGGGCCAGTTCCTCGCGCCGCAGTCCGGCGACCTTGCGGCGGCCGCCCGGTTCCAGGCCGACGTCGTGGGGGGTCAGCCTGTCGCGCCGGGCGCGCAGGAAATCACCGAGCTCACGGGCGTACGGGTGGGTCATACCGTCAGTGTGCCTCCCCGCCGAGCAGTCAGGGTAGGTCCCGCAGACCTAGGCAAACGGGAACGACGGAACCGGCCCGCACCGCTCCCAACGTCGCCGGTCCGCCCCACTCACACCCCTCAGGAGCAGCAGATGGCCGGATGGACCGCCGACCGCATCCCCGACCAGCGCGGCAGGACCGCCGTCGTGACCGGCGCGAACTCGGGCCTCGGCCTGGTCACCGCCACCGAGCTGGCCCGCCACGGCGCCCACGTCGTGCTCGCGGTCCGCGACACCGCAGCCGGCGCGGAGGCCGCCCGCCGGATCGGCGGCGAGGTGGAGGTGCGCGAACTGGACCTGGCCTCCCTCGGCTCCGTCCGCGCGTTCGCCGCGAAGCTGGCCACCGGCCACCGGAAGATCGACCTGCTGGTCAACAACGCGGGCCTGGTACTGCCCGGCCCGCGCCGCACCACGGCAGACGGCTTCGAACTGCACCTGGGCACCAACATGCTGGGGCACTTCGCACTGACCGGCCTGCTGCTCGACAGGCTGGCAGCGGCGAAGGAGCCCCGGGTGGTCGGTCTGAGCTCGATCACCCACAAGAACGCGCACCTCGACTTCGACGACCTGATGTCGGAGCGTGACTACGGGGCGGCTCCCGCCTACGGCCGGTCCAAGCTCGCCACCACGGTCTTCGGCATCGAGCTTGACCGGCACCTGCGCGCCGCGGGATCGCCGGTCACCAGCACACTGGCCCACCCCGGTCTCACCCGCACCAACCTGACTCCGCGCGCCTGGGAACACCGTGGCCGGCTCGGGCGGGTGATCACGCGGGCCGGCCTGCTGGTCACGCAGCCTGTCGAGCAGGGCGCGCTGCCGCAGCTGCGCGCCGCGACCGACCCCGGTGTGCGGGGCGGCCAGTTCTTCGGGCCCTCCGGCTTCTTCGAGACGCGCGGCCGGGTCACAGAGGCCCGGATCAGCCGGGAGGCGGCCGACCCGGCCGTCGGCGAACGGCTCTGGGCGGCGGCCGAGGAACTGACCGGAGTCAGCTACCTCTGAACCGGACGGACGCCGAATACTCCGGGCCCGCCCGGCGCTCGGCGTCAACTCACGCCGTGATCCGACGCGATCACCGTGCGGGCGGTTCCCCCTGGGCTCTCACTGCCGGTACCCGCTCAGGAACCGGCCGATGCGGCCGATCGCCGTCTCCAGGACGTCCGCGTGGGGGAGGGTGAGGATGCGGAAGTGGTCGGGGGAGGGCCAGTTGAAGCCGGTGCCCTGGACGACCTGGATCTTCTCCCTCAGCAGCAGGTCGAGGACGAACTTCTCGTCGTCGTGGATCTTGTGGACCGCCGGGTCGATGCGCGCGAACGCGTACAGCGCGCCCTTCGGCTTCACACAGCTCACGCCCGGGATCTCGTTCAGCTTCTGCCAGGCCACGTCCCGCTGTTCGCGCAACCGCCCGCCCGGTGCGGTCAGTTCGCGGATGGACTGCCGGCCGCCGAGCGCGGCCTGGATGGCGTACTGGGCGGGCGCGTTGGCGCACAGCCGCATGGAGGCCAGCATGGTCAGGCCCTCCAGGTAGTTCTTCGCATGCTGCTTCGGTCCGGTGACCACCATCCAGCCGGAGCGGAAGCCCGCCACCCGGTACGTTTTGGACAGGCCGCAGAAGGTGAGGACGACCAGGTCGGGGGCGAGCGCGGCGGTGGAGTGGTGCACGGCGTCGTCGTACAGGATCTGGTCGTAGATCTCGTCGGCGAACACCATCAGGCCGTGCCGGCGGGCGAGGTCGAGGATGCCCTCGAGGACCTCCTTCGGATACACGGCGCCCGTGGGGTTGTTGGGGTTGATGATGACCACGGCCTTGGTGCGGTCCGTGATCTTCGCGGCCATGTCGTCCAGGTCCGGGTACCAGTCGGCCTGTTCGTCGCAGAGGTAGTGGACGGCCTTGCCGCCGGAGAGGGTGGTCACCGCCGTCCAGAGGGGGAAGTCGGGGGCGGGGATGAGGACTTCGTCGCCGTCCTCCAGCAGCGCCTGTACGGCCATGGACACCAGCTCGGAGACACCGTTGCCGAGGAAGACGTCGTCCACGTCGACCTCCAGGCCCAGGGTCTGGTAGCGCTGGGCGACCGCGCGGCGGGCGGAGAGGATCCCGCGCGAGTCGGTGTAGCCGTGCGCCCGGGGAAGCATCCGGATCATGTCCTGGAGGATCTCCTCCGGCGCCTCGAAGCCGAACAGGGCCGGGTTGCCGGTGTTCAGGCGCAGCACACTGTGCCCCGCCTCCTCCAGTGCGTTGGCGTGCTCGATCACCGGGCCGCGGATCTCGTAACAGACCTCGCTGAGCTTGCTCGACTGCCGGAACTCCATGCGCGGCTTCCCTCCGGTATCTGGTGTTGCTTGGTTTTACCAAGTAGACGCTTGGAAAGTCCAACAACTTGTCTAGACTGCGTCGCATGCCACCTCGCCGAAGCTACGACCAGTACTGTTCCGCCGCGCGTGCGCTCGACGCCGTCGGCGACCGCTGGACCCTGCTGATCGTCCGGGAACTCCTCGCCGGCCCGCGGCGCTACACCGACCTGCACGCGGACCTGCCGGGCGTCAGCACCGACGTGCTGGCCTCACGGCTGAAGGACATGGAACGCGACGGCCTCACCACCCGCCGCCGGCTCCCCCCGCCCGGCGCGGCCTACGTCTACGAAATCACGCCGCGCGGTGGCGCGTTGCTCCCCGTCCTCCAGGCCCTCGGCGCCTGGGGCGAGACCGAACTGGGCGAGCGGCGCCCCACGGACGCGGTACGCGCCCACTGGTTCGCGCTGCCCCTGCTGCGAGCGCTGGAGGGGGAGGCGGGACTCGTGGAGGTCCATCTGGAGGAGGGCCGGTTCCACCTGCACGCCGGTGCGGAGGACGGCGGCCCCGTCTACGGCGACGGCCCCGCCCCGGCCGAGCCGGACGCCCGGCTGTCCCTGGACACCGGTACCTGCACGGCCATCGGCCGGGGCGACCTGACCCTGTCCGGCGCGGTGCGCGCGGGGCGGGTCGAGGTGACCGGCGAAGGCCCTCTCGCCAAGACCCTGCGGGAGGCCTGAGGGAGAAAAGCGGAAGGCCCGCGCGGGGCGGGCCTTCCGGGAGGGTGTCACGCGGTCGGCGGTACCCCGCGCGGACGCCCGGATCCGCGGGTCAGCCGGTAGCCGGCGACGCCCGCCAGGGCGGCCAGCGCGCCGCCCGCCGCGGTCCAGATCCAGCGGTCGGACCACCAGCCGGAGGTCCAGCCGTCCTCCGGTTCCAGGTCGGCCAGCACGGCGGTGGGCGAGTCGTCGTCGTCCGCCGGGTCCGACGCGGTACGGGCCGCGATGCCTGGTACCAGCGGCTCGGACAGCGTGCCGTCGACCGCCGCCGCGCCGCCCATGTCCTTGGATTCGACCCGCAGTTCGGCGTCGACGGCCTGGCCGAGGTCGGCCGGGGACAGCCGCAGCGCCGTGAGGCGGACGTAGTACGTGCCCGGCAGCGGGTCGTTGGCCCACGGCTCCGACCAGGCGCGGACCGTGCGCAGGACGCACTCCAGCGCCACCGAGGGCGTGTCGGCGGCGGCCTTGCGGGTCTGCGCCCCGTACTGGCAGGCCTGGCGGCGGCGCAGGCCGTCGTACACGTCGATCTGCCAGGTCTCGGCCGCGTGGCTCTCCGGCAGCTTCACCGTCGCCTGTACGGTGGGGCGCTGTCCGGCGTCCGCCGGGAACGACCAGTACAGGTAGTCGCCGGTGGAGGCGCGCGCGGTGGCGGTCTGCCCCTGTTCGACCTCCGTCGCGGTGCGGAACGAGGTGCCCGCGCGGGTGGGGCCGGCGCTGTCACCGGATGCCTCGGGAGAGGGCGAGGAGTCGGCCGCCGCGGGGGCCGCGGCCAGTCCGAGCGTCAGCAGGGCTACGCCCAGTACACGTATGGCGCGCATCAGTTGGTCCTCCAGACAGCGAACCGCCAGCGGGACAGCCAGCCCCAGAGCAGACCGGCGACGAAGCCGGTGAGGATCAGCGCGCCGAGCAGCCACCAGCCCCGGCCGAGACCGAAGGAGGCCACGTCGCTCGACCCGTCCGGGCCGTCCACGACGTCGACGGTCAGCTCCAGCGGCAGACCGGGTGTGGTCTTCACCCCGGAGTCCGCCGAGAAGGAGTTGGTCACCGCCAGGCACACGACCTCGGCGGCCGGCTTGCCGCTGTCGTCGTCGTCCCGCTCGGCCTTGGGGTAGCGTAGACCGGTGGAGAGGACGTCGGTACGGCCGTTGCCCGTGGCCTCGCCGCGTACGATCTCCCGGCCGTGCACCGTGACGGCCCGCAGCAGCACGCCGTAGTCCGGACGCACGGCCCGGTCCGCCGCCACACTCACCGAGGCGCGCAGCTCCTGCCCCGACAGCACCTCCACGCGGTACCAGCGCTGCTGCCCGAACTCCTCACGGTCGGTGTAGAGGCCGGACTCCAGCACCGGAGCCTTCGCGCACGAGTCGGCGCCCTCGGCGGCCACCGGAGTCACCACGGGTTCGGCCGCGCGGTCCACCAGCTCGTTCACCCGGTCGGTGAGTTCGTCCTGGTGCTCGACCGAGGTGTACGTGCCGCCGGTCGCTTCGGCGATACAGCTGAGCTGCCGGCTCAGCTTGGCGTTCGGCACCAGACCCAGGGTGTCGATGATCAGGCCGATGCCCTTGGCCGCTATCTCGCGGGCCACCTCGCACGGGTCGAGCGGGGCGCAGGTGTCCTCACCGTCACTGATCAGGACGATGCGCTTGGAGCCCTCGCCGCCGTCGAGATCGTCCGCGGCCTCGAGCAGGGCGGGACCGATCGGGGTCCAGCCCGTCGGGACCAGCGTGGCCACCGCCGTCTTGGCCTCCGTGCGGTCCAGCGGGCCGACCGGGTAGAGCTGCGCGGTGTCCTTGCAGCCCTCCTTGCGGTCGTCGCCGGCGTAGTCGGCGCCGAGTGTCCGGATGCCCAGCCGGACCTCCTCCGGCGTCGCGTCCAGCACCTCGTTGAACGCCTGCTTCGCCGCCGCCATCCGGGACTGCCCGTCGATGTCCTTGGCCCGCATCGAGCCGCTCACATCGAGCAGGAGGTTGACCTTGGGCGCGTCCTGGCCCGCGGGTTCATCGGCGGCCGCCCCGGCCGGGAAGACGAGCCCGGCCGTCAGTGCGGCGAGCAGAGCGCATGCGCCTGCCACCGGCCGTTTTCTTCTGATCATCGGCGGATCCTATTGACCGGGAGCGCCGCCCTCCAAAACGGGAAGTCACAGACGGTCGTATCGCAGGGGATTGGGCAGTTCGGCCCACTGGTCCCCGCCCGTCCGCGGTGACAGCCGCATCAGCGTCAGTGCCTTCGCCGGGAGGGGATCCTCCAGCAGCGCGGCCAGGTCAGGGGTGCGCGGCAGATCCCGCGCGGCGCTCTCCAGGGCCGCGCGCAGTGCGGGGCCGGAACCGGCCGCACCCGCCAGCGCGCCCGCGACCAGGGAGCCGAACAGCTTGCGCCGCAAGGTGCGTTCGTCGTCGGTGATCATGCGTGCGGGCAGTTCGGGAAGCGGAACGCCGTGCCGGGCGAGCCGGTCCGGCCCGACCCGCAGATCGGCCAGATCGCGGTACACCAGCCGCACCGGATCCCCGTCCGGCGACAGCACCACGAGCAGGTTCTGGCCGTGCGCCTCCAGCGCCACGCCCCATTCCAGCAACCGCAGACCGACCGTCAGGGCGAGCACCGCGAACCGGCTCAACCAGGCCGCCGAGCAGGCCAGTTCGGTGGTCGCCAGTGCCGCCACCGGGACGACCCGCTCGCCGTCGCCCGCGTACTCCTCCGGCGACTCGCGCAGCACCGTCGCGAGATCGGGCGACCCGGCCGCGACCGCGCCCAGGGTGCGGGTGATGTGCAGCAGCCCGTCCGTGCGCGCGGCCACGGTCTCCCCGAAGTCCGACAGCACCGCCGACGCGGCGACCGAACCGAGCGAGATGTCCCGCACCGAGGACGTCAGCCGGGCGCTCAGCGCCGTCTTGACGTGCGGCCCGTCCGGCAGCGCGAGCGTGCGCAGCGCCATCAGCGGATGGGCCGCCAGCCGCCGTTCACCCGTCCGCTTCAGCACATGCGCCGCCTGCCAGGGGTGCACCGGGACCAGCACCCGCCCCGCTTCCCGCAGCCACCCCGGCCACATCCCCGTCACCGCACACTCCCCGGCCGGCACCGGCAGCAGCTCCAGCTTCACGACGGGCCGGTGCTCCGGCCCGTACCCCAGTTGCTCCGCCGCCGAGAAGCCGGGCCGCGAACGGCAGTTGGGATGGAACGGATGCCCGTCGGTCATCCGCTGCTCCCACTCCCACTCCCGGCTCCGCGCCGGCCACTCCCGCGGGGGAACCCGTCCGCCCGTCCGCGACAGCGCCATGGACGCGACGCTGTGCCCGAGTTCGGCGGCGAACCCCGCCGAGTGCGGTACGGCCAGATCCGTCATCAGCCGCGCCGGGTCGTCGTAGGCCGCCTCGTCCAGCCGCACGGCGGTGACGTACGCGCCCGTCGCATACGGATCCGGCCGCGGGCCGTGCAGCCGCCGCCCGTCCGTCAGCCGCAGGGTGAGCCCGTCGCCCCCCGGTTCCCGGCCGGTGACCCACGGCAGCGGCTCGTGTGCGAGACCGCGCCACAGCCGGGTCAGCACGGCCGCGCGTGCGCCGGGAAGCCCGCCCGTGTACGCGGTGACGAGATCGGGCCGTACGGAGGTCAGCTCGTCGGCGATCTCGCTCTCGGCGGTGGGGGAACGGTGCACGGGCGGACTCCTCGGGTACGCACAGGGCGGGACGTACGGGGGGACGATGACAGACATACTGATCGTCTCCGCCGGACAGACCGTAGGGAACCAGAACGCGTGGACCTCATGCCCCCGCCCGCAGACGACCACGCGGCGAGCCGCGCGATCCTGGCCGGGCGTGCCGACGCGTACGCGGCCGTACCGCTGTTGAACTGCCTGCTGCGCGACGTGGCCCGGCCCCTGGCGGAGCCGGCGGGTTCGGCGGGCGCACCGGACGCCGGCACCTGCCGGACGTACCGGCTCCCCGGCACGGGCCGGCTGCTGCGGGTGGGCGGCACCCGCCGCCGCCCCGCCGCCCCCGAGGTGTACACGGCGGGCGCGTGGCACCCCGTCGGCCACACCGAACTGGTGAAACTCGTCGCCGAGGAACTGCGCCGGCACACCGGCCTGTCCAACCACGAACTGCCCGCCGAGATGTCCGACAGCCGGGACGCGGTGGCCGCGCTGCTGGAAGCCCGCGCCCGGGCCGCCCCGCCCGGCGGCCTCTATCTGCGCTCCGAACAGTCCCTCCTCACCGGGCACCCCCACCACCCGGCCCCGAAGGCGCGCGGCGGCGGCCCCGCTGCCGCCTGGCTGCCGTACGCGCCCGAGGCGTACGCCCGTTTCCCGCTGACGCTGCTGGCGGTGCGCGAGGACACGGTGGTCGAGGAGGGCGACACCGCGGCCCTCGACCGCCTGGGCACCGCCCCGCCCGGCTACCGGCTGCTGCCCGCCCACCCCTGGCAACTCGACCTCGCGGCCCGCGACCTCGCCCCCGCCTTCGCCGACGGCCGCCTGCGCCGGCTGGGTACGACCGCGTTCCCCGTGTGGCCCACCGCGGCGATCCGCACGGTGTACGCGCCCGGCGACGACCTGTTCCTCAAGTTCAGCCTGGACGTGCGCATCACCAACGACATCCGCCGGCTGTGGCGCCACGACCTGGTGAGACTGCGCGCCACCGACACGGCCGTACGCGACGCCTTCGCCGCGTTCGACGGTCCGGCCGCCCCGGCGTGGCTGAGCGACCGGGGCCACCGCACCGCGGACTTCGCCTTCGAGCAACTGGCCGTCGTCGTGCGCGACGGACTGCGCGGACAGGTCGCGCCCGGCGCGACCCCGTGCCTCGCGGCCGCGCTGGCCGAGGGCTTCGACGGCAGTCCGCTCGCCGGCGCCGCCGACCCGGCGGCCTGGTGGGAGGCGTACCTGTCCCGGGTGGTGCCCCCGGCCCTGAGGGCCTTCGCCGAGCACGGCGTCGTCCTGGAGGCCCATCTGCAGAACACCCTGATCGCCGTGGACGCCGACGGCATGCCCGTCCAGGCCCTGTTCCGGGACGCCGAAGGGGTGAAGCTCCTCGGACGGGCTTCCGGAGCCGCGGCGCCCGCGGTGTCCCGGGCGGCCGGCTGGGAACGCCTGGTGTACTGCCTGGTCGTCAACCACCTCATGGAGATCGCCGCCGCCCTCGCCGAGCACCACCCCGGCCTCGACCCGTGGCCCGCCGCCCGCCGCGAGCTGGTCCGCCACGACCTCCCCGAGATCCCCGCCCTCCTCGCCGCCCCCACCCTCCCGGCCAAGACCAACCTCCTCCTGCGCTGGACGGCGGCGGACGGCGCCGACGCCCGCTACCTGCCGCTGCCGAACCCGCTGACCGGGGGGTGAGGACGAAGAGGCGACAACCCTCCGGATACCCCAGACTCGGAGAAGAGTCCGCCGGCCCACAGCGCCCGAGGAGGCGTGTCCGTGCACGAAGTGCCGTTCTGGTTGTGGATGGTGTTCGCCGTCACCGTGCTGGTGTCACTCGCGGTCGATCTTCTCGCGCACCGCTCGGCACATGTCATCGAGTTCCGGGAGGCGGCCGCCTGGAGCGTGCTGTGGATCGGGCTGGCCATCACCTTCGGAGGCGCCGTCTTCCTCGTGGTCGGCACGGATGCCGGGGTGGAGTACACGACCGCGTGGCTGCTGGAGAAGAGCCTGTCGGTCGACAACCTGTTCGTCTTCGCCCTGATCTTCAGCTACTTCAAGGTGCCGCGGGCCTACCAGCACCACGTGCTGTTCCTGGGCGTCCTGGGCGCCCTGGTCTTCCGCGGCATCTTCCTGGCCGCCGGTGTGGCCGTCGTCAGCCGCTTCACCGCCGTACTGTTCCTTTTCGCGGCGGTCCTCTTCTACAGCACCTACAAGATTCTCCAGGGCGAGGAGGAGAGCTTCGACCCGGGCAAGAGCTTCGCGGTGCGACTGCTGCGCAAGTTCATCCCCGTCCGGGACGACTACGCGGGCCACCGCTTCTTCGTCAAGGAAGCGGGCACATGGGTGGGGACCCCGCTGCTCGCCGTCGTCGTCGCGATCGAGGCGGCCGACCTCGTCTTCGCCGTCGACAGCGTGCCCGCCGTCCTGGCCGTCAGCAGTGACATCTTCATCGTCTACACCAGCAACGCCTTCGCCATCCTCGGTCTGCGGGCCCTGTACTTCATGCTCGCCGGTCTCCTCGACCGCTTCCACTACCTCAGCGTCGGTCTGGCCCTGATCCTCGGCTTCATCGGCGTCAAGCTCGTCCTCCAGGCGGCCCACGAGACGATCAGCACGGCCGTGCCCGAGATCCCGTCGCTCGTCAGCCTCGGCGTCATCGTCGTCGTGCTGACCGTGTCCGTCGTGGTCAGCATGCTGCGTCCGCCGCCGCAGAAGGCAGAGCACGGGTGACCGAGTCCCACCTGTTCCCAAAAAGGTGCAAAGGGGGCGTAAAATGTCTGTATGAGCGATGACCGGAAACGCGACGGGACCCGGCCGTCCGGGCATGTGTGCGGCTCATGCCGACAGCCGGTGGACACCGTGGTCGAACGACACAAGACCATGGGCATCTACGTGCCCCACTGGACGGCGGGCCCTTGTCACAACCCACAGTGCGAGGACTACGTTCCCGAACAGGTCCCGGCACATTCGACGCGCGGCGCACACGGCGGAACAGACCGGTGACAGAAACAGGCCGGGCCGACCGCCTGACCGTACGATCCGGCAGCCCGTGCCATCCGAGCCATTCGTCACGCCCGGTTAACATGCCTCTTTGACGCCGGACGAGGACGGGGTGCCCCGGGAGCATGCTGAAACAGGTCACCGCGGTCCGCTACGTCGAACCCCTGCACTCCGGGGGCTCCGTCCCCGGTGTCGTCGAGGCCGACGACCTCGGGACGTACGTCGTGAAGTTCACCGGGTCGGCGCAAGGGCGCAAGGCGCTGGTCGCCGAGGTGATCGTCGGGGAACTGGCGCGGGCCCTCGGGCTGCGGTTCCCCGAGCTGGTGCTGGTGCACTTCGATCCGGCGGTGGCGGCCGGCGAACCGCACCAGGAGGTGCGGGAGCTCCACGCCGCCAGCGCCGGGGTCAATCTCGGCATGGACTACCTGCCGGGGGCACGGGACTTCACCCCGGAGGTCGCCGAGGGCTTCCCCGTCGATCCGCTCGAGGCCGGGCGGGTCGTCTGGCTCGACGCCCTCACCGTGAACGTGGACCGCACCGTCCACAGCTCCAATCTGGTCGTATGGCCGACGCTGGGTGTCGCGCCGCCGAGGCTGTGGCTCATCGACCACGGGGCCGCGCTCGTCTTCCATCACCGCTGGGAGGGCTCCGACCCGGCCAGGGCCTACGACTTCCGTCATCACGCCCTCGGTCACTACGGACCCGACGTACGCGCCGCCGACGCCGAACTCGCGCCGAAGGTGACCGAGGAGCTGCTGCGGTCGATCACCGCCGAGGTGCCCGACGACTGGCTGGCCGGCGACTCCCGTTTCGCCGCACCCGACGAGGTCCGCGAGGCGTACGTGGCGTATCTCCACGCGCGCGTACGGTCCTCGCGGGCCTGGCTGCCCACCGACTTCCCCGGCGCGGACGAGCTCGCCGAGGAGAACGCGCGGCGGGCGGCGAGGACCCGGCGGGGGCGTCCCGACTGGCTGAAGCAGGTCCCCGACCTGCACGGCAAGCCGGCGGCGGCCCCGGACGGGTCGGTGCACCTGGGCCGCCCGGACACGTAGGACTCAGCCCTTGAGCTGCTCGTACGCCGGAAGGGTGAGGAAGTCGGCGTAGTCCTCGTCGAGGGACACCTTCAGCAGCAGGTCGTGCGCCTGCTGCCAGTGGCCGCCCGCGAACGCCTCCTCGCCGATCTCGGCGCGGATGCCCGCCAGTTCCGCGGCGGCGACCTTGCGGGCCAGTTCCGCGGTGACCTGCTCGCCGTTGTCGAGGACGACCTCCGCGTTGATCCACTGCCAGATTTGGGAGCGGGAGATCTCCGCGGTGGCCGCGTCCTCCATCAGGTCGAAGATGGCGACCGCGCCGAGGCCGCGCAGCCAGGCCTCGATGTACCGGATGCCGACCTGCACGGCGTTGACCAGGCCCGCGTACGTCGGCCTGGCGTCCAGGGAGTCGACGGCGATGAGGTCCGCCGCCTTGACGCCGACGTCCTCGCGGAGGCGGTCCTTCTGGTGCGGCCGGTCACCGAGCACCCGGTCGAAGGACTCCATGGCGATCGGGACCAGGTCGGGGTGGGCGACCCAGGAGCCGTCGAAACCGTCGTCCGCCTCACGGTCCTTGTCGGCGCGGACCTTCTCGAAGGCCACCTTGTTGACCTCCGCGTCCCGGCGGGACGGGATGAACGCCGCCATGCCGCCGATCGCGTGCGCGCCGCGCTTGTGGCAGGTGCGCACGAGGAGGTCGGTGTACGCGCGCATGAACGGGGCGGTCATCGTGACCGCGTTGCGGTCCGGGAGCACGAACTTCGCGCCGCCGTCACGGAAGTTCTTGACGATGGAGAAGAGGTAGTCCCAGCGGCCGGCGTTCAGGCCGGAGGCGTGGTCGCGCAGTTCGTAGAGGATCTCCTCCATCTCGTACGCGGCCGTGATCGTCTCGATCAGGACGGTGGCGCGGACGGTGCCCCGCGGGATGCCCAGGTACTCCTGGGCGAAGACGAACACCTCGTTCCACAGCCGGGCCTCGAGGTGCGACTCCGTCTTGGGAAGGTAGAAGTACGGTCCCTTGCCGGCTTCGATCAGCCGCTCGGCGTTGTGGAAGAAGTACAGGCCGAAGTCGACCAGCGCGCCCGGCACCGGGGTGTCGTCGGCGTCGGTGAGGTGGCGCTCGTCCAGGTGCCAGCCGCGCGGGCGCACGACGACGGTCGCCAGCTCCCCGGCCGGGCGCAGGGCGTAGGACTTACCGGACGCCGGGTCCGTGAAGTCGATGTTCCGCGTGTAGGCGTCGATCAGGCTGAGCTGGCCGGTGACCACGTTCTCCCAGGTGGGCGCCGAGGCGTCCTCGAAGTCGGCGAGCCAGACCCTCGCGCCGGAGTTGAGGGCGTTGACGGTCATCCTGCGGTCGGTGGGGCCGGTGATCTCCACGCGGCGGTCGTTCAGGGCCTCGGGGGCCGGAGCCACCCGCCAGGAGTCGTCCGCGCGGATCGCGGCGGTCTCCGGGAGGAAGTCGAGCGTGGAGGTGCGGGCGATCTCCGCGCGGCGCTCGGCGCGGCGGGCGAGCAGTTCGTCACGCCGGGGCGTGAACCGCCGGTGCAGCGCGGCCACGAAGGCGAGCGCCGTCTCGGTGAGGACCTCCCCCTGCCGGGGCAGGGGCTCGGCGTCGACGATGGCCAGCGGGGACGGCGCTGGAGCGGACATCGGCTGTCACTTCCTTCGGCGTGCGGGGCACCGGGTGCCGGTCGGGCCCGGATACGGCTGTGGACGTCCGAGCGAACACCGGACGCCTCTGGTCGGTGGATAGTAGTTTCCTCATGGTGGAAGTTCAATGTTCTGTTGATGTCGAGACTCTCCGGGTCGAGGGGGAGCGGGCCCGGTGTCTCCCGGCTCATTCAAGGTGCGCCAGATCCGCCTCGGTGTCGATGTCGTACGCCTCGGCCACGTCACCGCACTCGACGAGCGCGACCCGGTCCGCGTGCTCCCTCAGATAGGCGCGTGCCCCCCGGTCGCCGGTCGCGGTCGCGGCGATCCCGGCCCAGTGCGCGGCACCGAACAGCACCGGGTGGCCACGCGCGCCGTCGTAGGCTGCCGCGACGAGCGACTCGGGGGAGTCATAGGCGCCGCGCACCCGGGTGACCGCCTCCGGGCCGATCCCGGGCTGGTCGACCAGAAGGGTCAGCGCGGCCCCCGCGCCCGTGCCCGCCAGTGAGTCCAGTCCGGCCCGCAGCGAGGTGCCCATGCCCAGCTCCCACGCCGGATTGTCGACGAGCACGCAGTCCGGCAGCGAGGCGCGGGCGCGCACCTCGTCCGCCCGCGCGCCGAGCACCACGTGCACGCGTGCGCAGCCCCCCGTGCGGAGGGCCGCCACCGCGTGCTCCACGAGCGGCCGTCCCCGGTGGGTGAGCA
>NZ_NEUB01001017.1 GCF_002910825.1 Streptomyces sp. SM1
GCGGGCAGCATCCATGGCCGTCCGGCGAAGAGGTCGCGCAGGGCGGTGAGGGGGCTGATGCCGTGTGTGCGGACGGTGGAGATGTGGGCGCGGATCCGGGCGAAGCGCCTTGCGCCGGTCAGGGTCCGCCAGGCCCCGGAGACCTTCTGTTGCACCTTGATCATCCGTAGGTCGCGTTCGGCCTGGTTGTTGTCGAACGGGACACTGAAGCCGACCATGTACCGCTGGTACATGGTGGTGCGGTCCCGCAGGCGCATGGCCAGAGCCCTGGCCTTGGAGCGGGGGCCGGTGCCGGCGTAGGGGTTGGCGGCGATGCCGCACAACGCTGCCTGCCGGTAGCGGTCCTGGAAACCGGCCGACGTCTCGGCGTCCAGGGCGTCGTGCCCGGTGGCCACAGCGTCGGCGACTGCGTCCTTCGCCTCGACCAGGACATCGATCATCGCCTGGGCCCAGGCGGGGTCATGGCGGGTGTCCTCGGTCACGGCAATGGGTTCACGCAGCACGTGCGCCCCGCACAGGGCCTGCGCGTCGCCGTAGACCGTGTAGGGGGCCAGGGCATCGGTGACCAGGGTGCCGGTGAAGCCGGGCAGGACGCCGAGGTCGTCCATGGCCGCCCGGCCGCGCTGGTGGTGGATGCCGTAGAAGGTGACCAGGTGGGTGCACATCACGTGCAGCCAGTGCAGTTTCCCCGCGACCCGTACCCCGGACTCGTCCGCGTGCGCGACCGGCACCGTGGCCAGGTGGTCCTTGACCTGGGCCTCGAAGGACCCGAGCCCGTCGTGGGCGCGAGCCGGGACGGACAGGACGGTGCCGGTGGAGACCGGCAGGCTGAACAGGCAGTCCATGGCCTCGGCGAGGCGTTGGGCCGGCAGGTGCTGATAGGCCGACAGGCAGGCGATCGCGGCTCGGACGCCGGGTCCGTACACGGCGGCCGCCGTGGGCAGGTCCGGAGCCGTCGCCGTGGTGGTGTACCCGCAACCGCACACCGCCCGGTGCAGCCGGTGCTCGGTCACCTGGGGGCGGATCTCGGGCAGATCGAAGACCTGCCGGGCCCGGAAGCCCGAACCCGACGCATCGGACAGACCACCGCCACAGCTGCCGCACGCGGCCGGATGATGATCGACTATCACGTCCGGGTCGGTGACCTGCTCCAGCCGGCCACCGGGATCGCCCTTGGCCCGGCCCGGCCGACGCCCCGACGCCTTGCGCAGCGACTTCGGTGCGGGCCTCTTGTCCAGCCCGTCACTGGACGGCGGCTTGGAGGAGTTGCGCCAATCAGCGGCCAGCCGCCGCTTCAACTCCGCGATCTCAGCGTCCTGCTCGACGATCCGTGCTTCACGTCGCTCAATCGTCGCGGCCTGCGCGGCTGCTACCAGCCTCAGCTCCACGATCAGACCGGCCAGCTCGTTGTACGACGGCGGCGGCTGCTCGGAGGTCACAAGATCAATCTACTCGACCATCGCGACTGCCCCGCACCACGTCACCGCAGGTCACGGACGGCCGTAAACAGTCACGTTGGCGGCGCGTCCTCGAACTCCATGAGCCGGAGATCTCCGGTCATCACGGCGTACCCACCAGCCGTGTACGGCAGCACCTGCACCGCCACTGTCCGCTCGCGCGCGAGCGTCGCGATGTGCTCAAGTTGCTCGGCCATCACGGCCTCCCCGCCGACTGGAATCCGCAGCACGTTCTCGTGCAGGATCGCCCAATACTTCGGCCGAGTTGCGTCCGTGAGGATGCGTCCGCGTTCCATGCGCCCCGACACCTTCTCGTCGATGAACCCATCGGAGGCGAAGGGATTCATGGCCAGGGTGACCGCCCTCGCATAGGCCGGTGTCTGCAAGAGGCCTGGTACCAACGCGTGCGCGAACTCGCAGATACTGATCGCCAGTGTCTCCAACTCCGCCGCCTTGGCGAAGTAATGCGCGTACCGCCGGTCGTCAATCAGCTTCCTGCACAGCCGCTCGAAAATACCGTCGCTTTGCAGTGCCTCGCCGATCCGCTGGGCCACGTCCAATTGGGGTTTGCGGATGGCCTGTTCGAACTGGCCGATGTAGCCGCCCGAGGCGAAGGCCCTCGTCCCCAGCTCCACCTGCGTGAACCCCGCGTCCTCCCGGCGTCGCTTCAGCTCCGCCCCGAAGAACTCCCATGCCGCCTGGCGCGAACCGTTGGCCATTGTTAACCCCTTTGTGCAGCGCCGCACTTGTAGGGCGCAAACCCCTTCCGAGTGTAGGCACGGAGCGTCACTCTTGGGGTACGAAGAGTGAAAGTCGAAGGTGAGGGGAATCAAAGTGACGGCACAACACGCGGTGCACTGCGTCGAGGAAGCGGAGGAAGTGGTGGAGGATTTGCGGGCGGCACTCGCGAAGGCAGGAATTACGCTGCCGTCACTGGGGCTGGACCCGGTGAGTCTTGCGCGGGAGGCACCCTGTCCGCTGATCGAACTGGGACGGTGCTCCGTGGAGACCGCGCGGCGGATCGCGGCGGCGGTGCTGCGGTGAAACCGCCCGTCGGCGCGTACGTCGTGGACACCGGGACCGAGCGGATCGGCATCGTCATGGGGCATGAGGGGCCCTACGTCCAGCTGAGACCGTACGGCGGCGGCCGGGAGTGGGACGCCGACCCCGGAGTCGTCCGGCACGCGACCCCCGCCGAGCGGCTGCGCACGGCGACGGCGTACGCCAATGCCCGCAGTCGCGGGGAGGTGCCCTGAGCGTAGGCGACAATGGATGCCATGAGTCTGTTCCGCGACGACGGCATCGTGCTGCGCACCCAGAAGCTGGGTGAGGCGGACCGGATCATCACCTTGCTCACGCGGGGTCACGGACGGGTACGCGCCGTGGCGAGGGGTGTGCGCCGGACGAAGTCGAAGTTCGGCGCGCGCCTCGAGCCCTTCTCGCACGTGGACGTGCAGTTCTTCTCCAAGGGGAGCGAGCTGATCGGGCGCGGCCTGCCGCTGTGCACGCAGAGCGAGACGATCGCGCCGTACGGCGGCGGGATCGTGACGGACTACGGGCGCTACACCGCCGGGACGGCCATGCTGGAGACGGCCGAGCGCTTCACCGACCACGAGGGGGAGCCGGCGGTGCAGCAGTATCTGCTGCTGGTGGGCGCGCTGCGGACCCTGGCGAGGGGCGAGCACGCGCCGCATCTCGTGCTCGACGCGTTCCTGCTGCGCTCCCTCGCCGTCAACGGGTACGCGCCCAGCTTCACCGACTGCGCGAAGTGCGGGATGCCGGGACCGAACCGGTTCTTCTCGGTCGCGTCGGGCGGTTCCGTCTGCCCCGACTGCCGGGTGCCGGGCAGCGTCGTACCCTCCCCGCAGGCCCTGGAACTCCTCGCGGCGCTGCTTACGGGAGACTGGGAGACCGCGGACGCGTGCGAGGCGCGGTACGTCCGGGAGGGGAGCGGGCTGGTGTCCGCGTACCTGCACTGGCATCTGGAGCGCGGGCTGCGCTCGCTGAGGTACGTCGAAAAGTAAGCACGAGGAGACGAGAGACACATGGCCGTACGCGGGTTCCTGGGGCGGCAGCGCCGGGAGTACAGGACGCCGGAACCGCACCCGTCCGGCGCGCGGCCCCCGAAGATCCCCGGGGAGCTGGTCCCGAAGCATGTGGCGATCGTCATGGACGGCAACGGGCGCTGGGCGAAGGAGCGCGGTCTGCCGCGCACCGAGGGGCACAAGGTCGGCGCCGAGCGGGTGCTGGACGTCCTCCAGGGCGGGGTGGAGATGGGGGTGGGCGCCATCTCGCTGTACGCCTTCTCCACCGAGAACTGGAAGCGCTCGCCCGACGAGGTGCGCTTCCTGATGAACTTCAACCGGGACTTCATCCGCAAGACGCGTGACCAGCTGGACGAGCTGGGGATCCGCGTGCGGTGGGTCGGGCGGATGCCCAAACTGTGGAAGTCGGTGGCCAAGGAGCTGCAGATCGCCCAGGAGCAGACGAAGGACAACGACAGGCTGACCCTGTACTTCTGCATGAACTACGGCGGGCGCGCGGAGATCGCGGACGCCGCTCAGGCGCTGGCGGAGGACGTGCGGGCCGGGCGGCTCGATCCGTCGAAGGTCAACGAGAAGACGCTGCAGAGGTACATGTACTACCCGGACATGCCGGACGTGGACCTGTTCCTGCGGCCGAGCGGTGAGCAGCGTACGTCCAACTACCTGCTGTGGCAGAGCGCGTACGCGGAGATGGTCTTCCAGGACGTGCTGTGGCCGGACTTCGACCGGCGTGACCTGTGGCGGGCGTGTCTCGAATTCGCGTCCCGGGACCGGCGGTTCGGCGGGGCGATCCCGAACGAGGAGCTGCTGGCCATGGAGGGTACGCAGCCCGACGGCTGACGCCGGGACCCGGGACGTCAGGGTTCCGCCCCATGGATCACCAGGGGCGGGACATGATCGAGGACAGCGGCACCGACGTCGTGGAGCTGGCCTACCGGCCGACGCGCACCGACATCCTCCAGGGCATCCAGGTCCGTGCCCGTGTGCGCGGGCTGGCGCCGGTGCGGTGGATGTTCGTCGTGCTGTTGGCCGGATTCGCCGCGTTCACCGCGCTCGCAGGGGCGGACGCCGCGGTGCTGACCGGGCTCCTGCTGCTGACCGCGGCCCTGGTCTGGGGCACGCCCCGTATCCAGGCCGGCCAGGTGTTCCGGGCCGTCTCGTGGCAGGGCGAGTACCGCGTCACCGTGACCGATGCCGGGATCACGGTCGAGAACGAGTACACGACGGTGGTGCAGCGCTGGACGCTGTTCCGCGGCTACCGGGAGACTCCCGAGCACGTGGTGCTGCTCAGCCGCGACCCGGGTCTTCCGGTGGTGCAGGTCGAACCCAAGCGCGGGCTGGGCGGTGAGGAGGATCTTCGGCGCTTGCGGGTTCTGCTCGACCGGCACCTTGCTCGGGTCTGAGGGTTGTCCCGCGCCGTACGCGGGCGCGCGGCGCGGCCGGCCGGCCGTGGTGGTGCGGGGGTTGCCGTCCGGGCGGGGCTACGCCGCGGCGCAGTCCGCGCAGGTGCCGAAGATCTCCACCGTGTGGGCCACGTTGACGTAGCCGTGTTCCGACGCGATGGCTTCCGCCCACTTCTCCACCGCCGGGCCCTCGACCTCGACCGCCTTGCCGCAGCTTCGGCAGACCAGGTGGTGGTGATGGTCGCCGGTGGAGCAGCGGCGGTAGACGGACTCGCCGTCGGCCGTGCGCAGGACGTCGACCTCGCCGGCGTCGGCGAGGGACTGCAGGGTGCGGTAGACCGTGGTGAGCCCGACCGAGTCGCCCTTGTGCTTGAGCATGTCGTGGAGCTCCTGCGCGCTGCGGAACTCGTCGACCTCCTGAAGGCACGCTGCCACGGCGGCACGCTGCCGGGTGGAGCGGCCCTTCACGGGCGGTCCTGCGGTCGTCACGGGGTTCCCTCCTCGCATCTGGCCTCTGCCCGGGCCATTGTGCCAGCCCGGGCGGAGGCCAGTCAGGCGCCGACCCCGTCGCCGGCTGTGCGGCCGGCCGGAATCGCGCACTCCGCCGGATCGTCGCCCGGTTGTGCGGCGGCCAGGGCCCGGGCGCGGCGGCGGGCCAGCGGGGTGGCCAGCGCGGTCAGCACGATGAACGCGCCGATGGTCAGCAGCACGATCGTCGCACCGGGCGGCACGTCCTGGTAGTACGAGGTGGCCGTGCCGCCGATGGCCACGCTCACACCGATCGCGACGGCGATGGCGAACGTGGCGGCGAAGCTCCGGGTGAGCTGCTGGGCCGCCGCCACCGGCACCACCATGAGCGCGCTCACCAGCAGCAGGCCGACCACGCGCATCGCGACGGAGACGGTGACGGCCGCCGTGACCGCCGTGAGCAGGTTCAGGAACCGCACCGGCAGGCCCGTCACCCGGGCGAACTCCTCGTCCTGGCTGACCGCGAAGAGCTGCTTGCGCAGGCCCACGGTGACCAGGATCACGAAGGCGGCCAGCAGGCAGATCGCGGTGACGTCGGACTCGGAGACCGTGGACAGGGAGCCGAAGAGGAACGAGGAGAGGTTGCCGGTGGAGCCGCCGGGGGCGAGGTTGATGAGCATCACGCCGCCGGCCATGCCGCCGTAGAAGAGCATCGCGAGGGCGATGTCGCCGCGGGTCTTGGCGTACCAGCGGACCAGTTCCATGAGGACGGCGCCGAGGACGGAGACCAGGGCCGCCATCCACACCGGGGACCAGCTGAGCAGGAAGCCGAGTCCGACGCCGGTCATGGCGACGTGGCCGATGCCGTCGCCCATGAGGGCCTGGCGGCGCTGGACGAGGTAGATACCGACGGCGGGGGCGGTGATGCCGACCAGGACGGCGGCGAGCAGCGCCCGCTGCATGAAGGCGTAGTCGAGGATGTCCATCAGATGAGCAGTCCTGTGCGGATCGGTTCGGCGCCCGCGGGGGCGTGCGGGTGTACGTGGTCGTGGCCCGGCAGGGCGTGCTGGCCGACGGCCTTCGGGGGCGGCCCGTCGTGCACGACGCAGCCGTCGCGCAGCACGACCGCCCGGTCGATCAAGGGCTCCAGCGGACCCAGTTCGTGCAGGACGAGGAGGACGGTGGCGCCCTCGGAGACCTGGTGCCTGAGGGTCTCGGCGAGGACCTCCTGGCTGGCCAGGTCCACGCCCGCCATCGGCTCGTCCATGATCAGCAGGTCGGGTGCGGCGGCGAGCGCGCGGGCGATCAGGACCCGCTGGTGCTGTCCGCCGGAGAGGGCGTCCACGGAGTCCTTGGCACGGTCCGCCATGCCGACCAGGTGCAGGGCATGACGTACGGCTTCCCGGTCGGCCTTGCGGAAGAGGCCGAAGCGGGTGCGGGCGAGGCGGCCGGAGGAGACGACCTCGGCGACCGTGGCGGGCACGCCGCCGGCGGCGGTGGTGCGCTGCGGGACGTAGCCCACCCGCGCCCAGTCGCGGAACCGGTGCCGCGGGGTGCCGAACAGCTCGATCTCGCCGGCGGTGACCGGCACCTGCCCGATGACACCGCGTACGGCCGTCGACTTGCCGGAGCCGTTGGCGCCGAGCAGGGCGACGACCTCACCGCGGTGCACGGTGAGGTCGATGCCGCGCAGGACGGGGCGGGAGCCCAGCTCGGCGCGGACGCCGCGCAGGGAGATGACGGGCTCGGTCGTCATGCCGTCCTCCGTCGGTCCGTCGCTCACTTGGCGCCCAGGGCCGTCTGCAGGGCCTCGAGGTTGGCTTCCATGACCTGGAAGTAGTCGTCGCCGCGGGACTTGTCCGTGATGCCCTCGAGGGGGTCGAGGACGTCGGTCTTGAGTCCGGCGTCGGCGGCGAGGGTCTTGGCGGTCCTGTCACTGACGAGCGTCTCGTAGAAGACGGTGGTGACGCCGTCGGCCTTCGCGGTCTTCTGGAGTTCCTTCACGCGGGCGCCGCTGGGCTCCGACTCGGGGTCGAGGCCGCTGATGGACTCCTCGGTCAGGCCGTAGCGCTCGGCGAGGTGGCCGAAGGCGGCGTGCGTGGTGATGAAGACGCTGTTCTTCTTGCCCGCGAGGCCGGCCTCGAACTCCTCGTCCAGGGCGTTCAGCTTGCCGACCAGGGCCTCGGTGTTCTTCTTGTAGTCGGCGGCGTGGTCGGGGTCGGCCTTCTCGAAGGCCTTGCCGACTCCCTCGGCGACCTCGGCGTACTTGACCGGGTCGAGCCAGACGTGGGGGTCCTGGCCGTCCTCGTGCTCGTGACCGTGCTCCTCCTCGGCGGAGTGCTCGTCCGTGTGCTCGTCCGCGTGTTCGTCCGCGTGCTCATCGGCGTGCTCGTCCTCGTGGCCGCCGGCTTCGGCGGCGTGCGACTCCAGGGAGGTCAGGGTGGCCGCGTCGATCTTCGTCCCGACCTCGGACTGGCCGATGGCCTCGTCGACGGTGGGCTGGAGCCCCTTGAGGTAGAGGGCCGCGTCGGACTCCTGGAGCTGCGCGGTCTGCTTGGCGCTGATCTCCAGGTCGTGCGGCTCCTGGCCGGGCTGGGTGAGACTGGTGACGCTGACGTGCTCGCCGCCGATCTGCTCGGCGAGGAAGGCCATCGGGTAGAACGACGCGACGACGTCGAACTTGTCGGTGTTGCCCGCGGCGGTGCTGTCGGAGGAGCAGGCGGTGAGGGTGCCGAGACCGAGGGCGGTGACCGCGGCCAGGGCGGCCGCGGATATGTGGTGTCGTCGTACGTTCATGACACTCATTTTCAACTAATATGGAAACCGTTGTCAACAAGGCACGTGAGGGCATGTAAGGGGCACCGAATTGGTCGCGGGGCAGGGCGCGCCGGTAGCCTGAGTGCTTCGCTGGAAGCAATCTCGCTTCGCCCGCCCGTCTCCCGACCACCACCCCCCATCGAGGCGCTTCGCGCCGCACCAGTCAGTCACCGTCGTCGTAATGAAGAGAGCACCGTGGCCGCCGACAAGATCGACACCATCGTCAGCCTGAGCAAGCGCCGTGGCTTCGTTTTCCCCAGTAGTGAGATCTACGGTGGCACGAAGGCCGCCTGGGACTACGGACCGCTGGGTGTCGAGCTCAAGGAGAACCTGAAGCGCCAGTGGTGGCGCTACATGGTCACCGCGCGCGAGGACGTGGTCGGTATCGACTCGTCCGTGATCCTGGCCCCGGAGGTGTGGGTCGCGTCCGGTCACGTCGCGACCTTCACGGACCCGCTGACCGAGTGCACCTCCTGCCACAAGCGGTTCCGCGCGGACCACCTGGAGGAGGCCTACGAGGAGAAGAAGGGCCACGCCCCGGAGAACGGTCTGACCGACCTCAACTGCCCCAACTGCGGCAACAAGGGCACCTTCACCGAGCCCAAGCAGTTCTCGGGTCTGCTCTCCACCCACCTCGGCCCGACCCAGGACTCCGGCTCCGTCGCCTACCTGCGTCCCGAGACCGCCCAGGGCATCTTCACCAACTTCGCCCAGGTGCAGACCACTTCGCGCCGCAAGCCGCCGTTCGGCATCGCCCAGATGGGCAAGTCCTTCCGCAACGAGATCACGCCCGGCAACTTCATCTTCCGCACCCGCGAGTTCGAGCAGATGGAGATGGAGTTCTTCGTCAAGCCGGGCGAGGACGAGGCGTGGCAGGAGTACTGGATGGAGCAGCGCTGGAACTGGTACACCGGTCTCGGCCTGCGCGAGGAGAACATGCGGTGGTACGACCACCCGAAGGAGAAGCTCTCCCACTACTCCAAGCGCACCGCCGACATCGAGTACCGCTTCCAGTTCGGCGGCAGCGAGTGGGGTGAGCTGGAGGGCGTCGCCAACCGCACCGACTACGACCTCGGCGCGCACTCCAAGGCCTCCGGCCAGGACCTCTCCTACTTCGACCAGGAGGCCCAGGAGCGCTGGACGCCGTACGTCATCGAGCCGGCGGCCGGTGTCGGCCGGGCCATGCTCGCCTTCCTGCTCGACGCCTACATCGAGGACGAGGCGCCCAACGCCAAGGGCAAGCTGGAGAAGCGGACCGTGCTGCGGCTCGACCACCGCCTCGCTCCGGTGAAGGTGGCCGTGCTCCCGCTCTCCCGCAACGCCGAGCTGTCGCCGAAGGCGAAGGGGCTCGCCCAGGCGCTGCGGCAGAACTGGAACATCGAGTTCGACGACGCCGGCGCGATCGGCCGCCGCTACCGCCGCCAGGACGAGATCGGTACGCCGTTCTGCGTCACGGTCGACTTCGACACGCTGGACGACAACGCGGTGACCGTGCGCGAGCGCGACACCATGAAGCAGGAGCGGGTGTCTCTCGACCAGATCGAGGGGTACCTCGCCTCCCGGCTGATCGGCTGCTGACGTTCGTCGTAGGTGCCGCACCAGGGGGCTCCGCCCCCTGGATCCCCGGGCCTCCGCCCACCCTCCATCCGACCCGTCCGGCTGGAGGGTGGGCGTTCTGGTGCCGGTGGGCGGCGCGTTCACGCCGCGGTCGGGTCCACCGTCGCCTGGTGGGCCTCCGCCAGGTGCTCCTGAGCCTTGAGCCACGGCAGGAACTGGGCGCCTCTGCGCCAGCCGCAGGTGTCACATCTGAGCGTGCGCTGCACGCCGGTGCGCTGTACGTGCACGGTGTGCTCCCGGCCGTGCAGGTCCCAGCGGCTGACCCTGCTGGTGTCGATCTGCGGCATGACGCCTCCGGCGGTTCGCGTGTGGGTGTTGCCGTTCTTGTGCCCCGGTTCGGGGACGACAAGGAGTGTGCAGCAAGAGCAACATCAACGGGTGCTCCCGCGAAGGGAATTCCGCGACCGGGGGCGCGGGAGGCGACCGCCGGCCGACGGCCGTGACGGGATCGTCGTGCCGGGCACCCCGCGGCATGCGGGACAATGAGGGAATGCCCACGCCCTCGCCGACCGTGAACACCGTCCTGCCCATCGGACCGCACGCGGTGCAGCCGCCCGTCGTCCTCGCCCCCATGGCCGGGATCACCAACGCGCCGTTCCGCACGCTGTGCCGTGAGTTCAGTGGCGGCAAGGGCCTGTTCGTCAGCGAGATGATCACCACCCGGGCGCTGGTCGAGCGCAACGAGAAGACCATGCAGCTGATCCGGTTCGACGCGACCGAGCAGCCGCGCTCCATCCAGCTGTACGGAGTCGACCCGGTCACCGTCGGCAAGGCCGTCCGCATGATCGCGGAGGAGGGCCTCGCCGACCACATCGACCTCAACTTCGGCTGCCCGGTCCCCAAGGTGACCCGCAAGGGCGGCGGCTCGGCCCTCCCGTACAAGCGGAACCTGCTGCGGTCCATCCTGCGCGAGGCGGTCAGCGGCGCCGGTGAGCTGCCGGTGACGATGAAGATGCGCAAGGGCATCGACGACGACCACCTGACCTACCTGGACGCCGGCCGGATCGCCGTCGAGGAGGGCGTGACCGCCATCGCGCTGCACGGCCGCACCGCCGCCCAGCACTACGGCGGCACCGCCGACTGGGACGCCATCGCCCGGCTGAAGGAGCACGTGCCGGAGATCCCGGTACTCGGCAACGGCGACATCTGGTCGGCCGGGGACGCGCTGCGGATGGTGCGCGAGACGGGCTGCGACGGGGTGGTCGTGGGCCGGGGCTGCCTGGGGAGGCCGTGGCTGTTCGCGGATCTGGTCGCGGCCTTCGAGGGGCGCGCCGACGCCCTGGCGCGGCCCACGCTCCGCGAGGTGGCCGGCATCATGGTCCGGCACGCCACGCTGCTCGGTGAGTGGATCGGTGACGAGTCCCGCGGCGTGATCGACTTCCGTAAGCATGTCGCCTGGTACCTGAAGGGGTTCGCGGTCGGCTCCGAGATGCGGGGGCGGCTCGCGATCACCTCCTCCCTGGAGGACCTGCGGGCCGGACTCGACGAGCTCGACCTGGACCAGCCCTGGCCCACCGGCGCCGACGGCCCCCGCGGCCGTACGTCCGGCAACAACCGGGTGGTGCTGCCGGACGGCTGGCTGAAGGACCCCCACGACTGCGCGGGTGTCGGCGAGGAAGCGGAACTCGACACCTCCGGCGGCTGATCAGTCCTTGTTCCCGGTGGGGTGCGGGACGGAGCCGTACGCCCTCAGGAAGCGGTCGCGGAAGGCGTCCATCCTCCACACGGGCGCGTCCTTCGCCGGCCGGAGCCCCTCGGTCCAGTTCCAGTCCTCGATCTTCTCCAGCACCGCCGGGTCCCTGGCGACGACCGTCACCGGCACGTCCCGGTCGGCGCCGTGGCCGCTGACCCGGGCGATGGGCTGGTGGTCGCCGAGGAAGACCAGCACGGTGTCGTCGGTGCCGTAGCGCTCCAGCCACTGGGTGAGGGCGTCGACCGAGTACTGGACGGACCTGCCGTACTCCTCCTTGGACTCGTCGGCGTCGGCGATGACGTCGGACGAGTCCTTCCCCGCCTTCTGGATCGCGTCGAAGACCGAACCGTCGCCGAGGTCCTCCCAGTCGACCATCTCGGGGATCGGCGCCCAGGGCTGGTGGCTGGAGGTGAGGATGATCTCCGACATCAGCGGCCGGTCGTGTCCCCTGCCGTGCTCCAGCCGCTGATACGCCTCCAGGGCGTACTGGTCCGGCATGGTCGACCAGCTGAACTTCGGCCCGCGGTAGCCCAGTTCGAAGGCGTCGTAGACCCTGTCGAGGCCGTACCACTCCGCCTCCGGCCAGGCCTTCTGCACACCGGGCATGATGCCGACGGTGTCCCAGGCGCCGGTCTTCTGGAACGCCTTGGTGAGAGTGAGGCGGTCGCTGTTGGTGGCGGTGCGGTAGCGCTGCTGGTTGTCGATCCACAGGCCGGACAGGGTGGTGGAGTGGCCGAGCCAGCTGCTGCCGCCGTACGTCGCCGAGGTGAGCCAGCCGCTGCGCGCCCGGTAGCCGGCCCGCGCCAGCGCGGACGTGCGGGTGTCGAGGGTGTCGATGACCCCGGGGGCCATCAGCGGGTCCTCCAGGGCGCTGCGGCCGTAGCTCTCGATGAAGGCGAGGACGACGTCCTTGCCACGCAGGTCCGGCACGAGCTGGTCGGGGGGAGTGGCCCCGAAGGAGTCCTGCCGCGCCTCCTTCGCGAACGCCGCCTCGTCGCGCAGGGTGTCCAGCACGCGCTCCGTCTGGCCCTGCGCGGTCTCGGCGGCCCGGTCGGCGGCGACCGGCAGTCCGGCGATCTGCACGCCGAGCGCGGTGCAGGTGATCCACACGGTGCCCGCGATCAGCGCGCCCTGGGTGGCGCGGTTCCGGTGCCGGGCCAGCAGATTGCCCAGCCGGACGGTGGCCAGCGCCATGACGACGACGAGCAGCAGGACGAGGAGGACCGCGCCGACGGCCGCGGCGACGGCCGCCGCCCGGCCCATCGAGTCCTCGATGTAGGCCTGGGCGTCGTCGAGCAGACCCCAGTCGAGGACGAGGTTGAAGCCACGGCCCAGATACTCGTAGAACCCGATGTCCAGCAGGTTCAGCACGGTCAGCACGCCGATGGCCGCCCCGTACAGCGCGGCCACGGCGACGCGCGGCCGGCGGGGCAGGGCGAGCAGCACGACGGCGCCGACGATCGCCTCGGCGGGAATGCGCGTGAAGCCGCCCGGGCGCAGGGACGGAGCGGTGTTCGGCATCAGGAGGGCGCCGACGACCAGGACGGCGGCGAGGACGTGGACGGCC
>NZ_NEUB01001018.1 GCF_002910825.1 Streptomyces sp. SM1
CGCGACTGGGCACCGACCAAGCAGAAGATCGGCAACCTGCTTGACGCCCTCGGGGCCATCACCCTGCTGCCCACCGACACCGACGCCCCCGCCTGGATCGACGACCAGGGCGACACCGGGCAGGACCACGGCCCCATCGTGGCCTGTGAGAACGGGTTGCTGCGCATCCAGGATCGGGCGCTTCTGCCGCACGGCCCCGGGTTCTTCAACCTGGTCTCCGTGCCGTTCGCCTACGACCCCGACGCCACCGCGCCGACCTGGGAACGGTTTCTCACGCAGGTCTGGCCCGAGGACCCCGAAGCTGTCGCCGCGCTTCAGGAGTGGTTCGGCTACGTCCTGTCCGGCCGCACCGACCAACAGAAGATCCTGCTCATCGTCGGCCCCTCACGCTCCGGCAAGGGCACCATCGCGCGCGTGCTCAAAGAGCTGGTCGGACGGGAGAACCTTGCCGGGCCCACCCTCGCCGGACTGGGCACGAACTTCGGCCTGTCCACCCTGGTCGGCAAGCCCCTCGCCGTAATCTCCGACGCTCGCCTGTCCGGCAACGACAACAGTCAGGTCGTCGAGCGGCTGCTGACCATCTCCGGTGAGGACACCATCGACATCGACCGCAAATACCGCGCGGTGTGGACCGGCAAGCTGCCCACCCGGCTGGTGGTCCTGTCCAACGAGCTGCCGCACTTCGGCGACTCCTCCGGCGTCATCGCCAAACGGTTCATCCTGCTCAGCATGCGCACGTCGTGGCTGGGCAAGGAAGATCCCACCCTGTTCGACCGGCTCACCGCAGAGATGCCCGGCATCCTCAACTGGGCACTGGAAGGGCTCGCCCGCCTCCAGCGCAACGGACGGATCACCGAACCCCCCTCCAGCCGTGAGGCCGTCACCACCATGCAGGACACCGCCTCACCCACCAGCGCGTTCGTCCGCGAACGCTGCACCACCGGACCCGCGTGCACGGTTCCCGTGGATGTCCTTTGGAACGTCTGGCGCGAGTGGGCCGAAGACAACGGCGTCCGCCCCGGCACCAAACAGGTCTTCGGCCGCAACCTGCTCTCCGTCCTCCCCCAGCTCAACCGCACCCGCCCACGCGCTTCCACCGGCGAGCGGATCGCCACGTACCACGGGATCGCCCTCACCGGTTGAGCCCACAATCCGCCGGGTCACGGCCCATCGCGACCCAACAGCCCTGACCTGCGGCTTCTCCGGAGTCCCACCACGGCCCATCGCGGCCCACACCCGAACGGGCTGGGCCGCAATGGACCGCACAACCGCGTCACAAAACCGCAGGTCACAGCCTTGGGCCGCGATGGGCCGCGACCCACAGCATTGTGACGCCACCAACGCCCCGCGCCGTCCTCTCCTCGATCCAAGGAGATCCCTGCATGAACACCGCCATGCCCCCGAGCCACGAAGCACTCAAGGTCCCCGAAGTCATGGCCGCGCTGCGTCTGAGCCGCAGCAAGGTCTACGACCTCATCCGCAGCAAGCAGCTCGACAGCTTCACCGCCGGCCGGGCTCGCCGTGTCCCGGTCGACGCCGTTCGCCAGTACATGCAGGACCGATTGGAGGAAGCCGCCTGATGGCCAAGCGCCGCGCCAACGGTGAAGGCACGATCACGAGAAGGAAGGACGGCCGGTACCAAGCCGCCGCGTACGTCTACCGCCCCGACGGCACCCGCACGCGGAAGTTCGTCTACGGCAGGACCCGCGAGGAAGTCGCCGGCAAGCTCACGGAGATGCAGGAGATGACCCGGCAGGGCATCCCAGCGGCATCGTCCACCATGGCGTTCGGGGACTACCTGACGTACTGGCTCGCCGCAATCGCCCCGGAACGGCTCAAGCCCGCCACGCTGAACAGCTACGAAGGGCTGACCCGGCTCTACATCCGGCCCGCGCTCGGAAGAAAGCGGCTGAACCGCCTGTCGCCGACGGACGTGCGTCGCTTCCTCTCCGAGTTCAAGTCGGCGTGCCTCTGCTGCCTGCGCGGGGCGGACGACGAACGCCCGGAGGACAAGCGCACGTGCTGCGCGGTCGGTCGCTGCTGCGAGCGGCGGCCGTCCGCGCGCACCGTCCAGTACGTACACGCCGTACTGCGGTCCGCACTGCAACAGGCCATCCGAGAGGAACTGATCGCGCGGAACGTGGCCCGGATTGTGGAGACCCCCACTGTGGACCCCAAGGAGGTTCGTCCGTTGGACGTGGGCGAGACGAAAGCCCTACTCAAGACAGCCCGGCCCCACCGCCTCTACGCCCTGTGGCTGCTGCTGGTCTCCACCGGCCTGCGCCGCGGTGAGGTGCTTGGACTCACGTGGTCGGATCTGGACCTGAACGCCGGGACCCTCCGAGTGCGGCGCAACGTGCAGCGCATCCGGCGAGAACTGATCTTCGGGACACCGAAGACGATGCGGTCCGTCCGTACCGTCTCCCTGCCCCGCCGGTGCGTACAAGCGCTCACGGAGCACCGCGCGGCGCAGGACCGGGAACGCAAGATCGCCGGACCGAAGTGGAAGCCGACGGAGGGACAGCCGGCGGGCCTTGTCTTCACGACCTCCACAGGCAGGGTGATCGACCCGCGCGGGCTGAACAGGATGCTGACGATTCTGTGCCGGGACGCCAAGGTACGGCGGGTGCGGGTTCACGACCTGCGCCACACGTGCGCGTCGCTGCTGCTGGCTCAAGGCGTCGACGCACGCACCATCATGGAGACGCTGGGACACAGCACGATCACGATGACGCTGGACACCTACGCGCACGTGATGGGGACCACGCTGCGGGCCGCAGCCGACCGGATGGACGACGCCTTGGGGCTGGACGACGACCAAGGCGACACGGACGACGAGACGGCCGCCTGAACGGCGCCGCGCGGGGACGTTGATGTCACCCGCTGATGTCAAAGGCCCCTCCGGATAAACCGGAGGGGCCTTTGACCTGTGTGCACTCGGCAGGATTCGAACCTGCAACCTTCTGATCCGTAGTCAGATGCTCTATCCGTTAAGCTACGAGTGCTTGTCTCTTCAGTTTTCTCACCGCTCCCGGCCTCTGGGGCCCGCTCGCGGCGACAGGAAGAACACTACATGACTGCCGCCGCCATGTGAAATCCGTTTGGTGCACCCCTTGTGAGCTGCACGGACGCCGGTTCGGAGGGGGAGTGCGACGAAGCCCCGGCCGCAGGGGCCGGGGCTTCGTGGTGAGGGCGGAGGCGGAGGGATTTGAACCCTCGATGGGCTTTAAGACCCAAACCGCATTAGCAGTGCGGCGCCATAGACCGGACTAGGCGACGCCTCCTCGCACAGACCTTCCGCGCGTGAGTGCGAGCGGGTCGGTGCGTGCCGATGATGACACAACCGCGTGGGGTGTCACCAATCGACGCCCACGGTACTAGGCGGGGAGCCCGCAGGGCAAAGTCCTTCCGGCCGTGGGGCCGGCGTGGCGCAACGTCCCGCGCGGTGGCGCGTTGATCAGGTCATGGCTCACGTCGCACCGCAGGTCTTGTCCCAGGTCTTGTCCCAGGTCGTCGCTCCCGTCGCGTCGCGGTTCGTGCCGCGGGCGCGGCGGTTCGCCGTCGTCGGCGCCGCCGTTCTTCTCACCGCCCACGCCTCGTCGGCCGCGGCGTACGCGCGGGAGGCGCCTCCACGCGGTGACCGGCTCACCGTCACCGTGCGCGGCGCGGGCGACGGGGCGGACGGGACGTACGAGGTG
>NZ_NEUB01001019.1 GCF_002910825.1 Streptomyces sp. SM1
ACCGTGCACGCGGGTCCGGTGGTGCAGCGTTCGCGGACGAACGCGCTGGTGGGTGAGGCGGTGTCCTGCATGGTGGTGACGGCCTCACGGCTGGAGGGGGGTTCGGTGATCCGTCCGTTGCGCTGGAGGCGGGCGAGCCCTTCCAGTGCCCAGTTGAGGATGCCGGGCATCTCTGCGGTGAGCCGGTCGAACAGGGTGGGATCTTCCTTGCCCAGCCACGACGTGCGCATGCTGAGCAGGATGAACCGTTTGGCGATGACGCCGGAGGAGTCGCCGAAGTGCGGCAGCTCGTTGGACAGGACCACCAGCCGGGTGGGCAGCTTGCCGGTCCACACCGCGCGGTATTTGCGGTCGATGTCGATGGTGTCCTCACCGGAGATGGTCAGCAGCCGCTCGACGACCTGACTGTTGTCGTTGCCGGACAGGCGAGCGTCGGAGATTACGGCGAGGGGCTTGCCGACCAGGGTGGACAGGCCGAAGTTCGTGCCCAGTCCGGCGAGGGTGGGCCCGGCAAGGTTCTCCCGTCCGACCAGCTCTTTGAGCACGCGCGCGATGGTGCCCTTGCCGGAGCGTGAGGGGCCGACGATGAGCAGGATCTTCTGTTGGTCGGTGCGGCCGGACAGGACGTAGCCGAACCACTCCTGAAGCGCGGCGACAGCTTCGGGGTCCTCGGGCCAGACCTGCGTGAGAAACCGTTCCCAGGTCGGCGCGGTGGCGTCGGGGTCGTAGGCGAACGGCACGGAGACCAGGTTGAAGAACCCGGGGCCGTGCGGCAGAAGCGCCCGATCCTGGATGCGCAGCAACCCGTTCTCACAGGCCACGATGGGGCCGTGGTCCTGCCCGGTGTCGCCCTGGTCGTCGATCCAGGCGGGGGCGTCGGTGTCGGTGGGCAGCAGGGTGATGGCCCCGAGGGCGTCAAGCAGGTTGCCGATCTTCTGCTTGGTCGGTGCCCAGTCGCGTTCCTCGGGCTGTCCGTCCTTGCCCGGGGTCTGGAAGACGGCGTGCTCCAAGCGCGTGTACATGGCGGCGCGGATCTGCGCGTCGTCCGTCTCGCGCCAGCAAGTGCCGTTCCAGCGCATCCACGAGGCACGCCAGCGCCTGCACACAAGCTGTCCGTCCTCGGTCTGCCAGTCGGGCAGGAGCCGGCGGGCGACGGCCAGGGGGTTGGACGGCGGCGGCAGTTCCTCGCTTGCGATGGTGGCGCGGGTGTCCGTCATGCGGCGGCCCTCCCTTCCTGGGGGGTGCGGAGCGGGCAGGTGTCGCGGTGGTCGGTGTGGTCGGTGATCAGGGCGAGCACGCGGCGGTGTCCGACGGCGCTGCGGTCCCGCCCGCACAGACACCGCGAGGTCGCGGTGGGTACGGCGCCTTTGGGCGCGCTGATGTGCAGCCACGCCACGGGGAGTCGGCCGTCTTCCTGGCGCGGGTCAGGGCGAACAGCAGAAGGGACGCCCTGACGGGCGGCGCCTTTCGGCTCGCCCACGGTCGGCCGGGCGCTGCTCGGTTCGGCGGCGCGCGGTCCGGGCGGGGTGTCGGTGAGGCTCTTAGGGGAGGAGAGGGGCTTGGTCATGCCGCCCGCCTGCGGGTGGGGTTGTGGGCGATGGACCAGTCCAGGCCGCGACGGATCACGTCGTCGTAGTAGCGCTGCGACTGTGTGGCGTTGCCCGCCGCCGCCTCCCTAAGAGCCTGCTCAACCTGTACGCGGGTGAGGTCGCCGGACGCGATCAGCCGTCCCAGGGCGCGGGCGGCCCGCAGCAGCGTCGCGTTGCGGGTCCCGTCGGCGGCGGTGGCCACATTCCGGGTCTCGTTGGCGAGCGCTACATCCGCATACAGGCGGGATCGCCCCACTGTGACCCCTGTGGGTGCCTGTACGGGCTTGGGGGCCGGTCGCAGGACGCTCAGCAGCCAACCGGGAAGCGGGGCGGCCACAGGGGCGCACAGCGCTTCGTACCGTCCGGCGGGGGTGATGCTGCCCGCGGCGACGACGTATCCGCCGTGCGCGCGGGTGTCGACCAACGGGCTGACGCTGCCCGCTGTGTTGGACAGTCGCACGCCGGGCGGGGCGGTGAAGTACAGGTGTGTCCCGCCGCTCGCGGTCCGGGTCCGGTAGGTGGTGGGGGCGGGGTGGGCGGCGCGCTCGCAGAGCGCTTGGAAGGTGGCCGCGCCGTCAGGCGCGTCCGAACTGCTCTTGTCCTTGGGCACGTCCAGGTCGATGACGACCAGGCCGGACGGGCCGGTCGCGATGCCGACGTTGAACGGCGCCCGCGACCACGCGGCCCGGATACGGTCCGGGTCGGTGGTGGCGCGCTGCTCCCACTTGCGGTGCCCGTCGGTGCACGGTCCGGTACGGGTGCACGTCTTCTCGCCGTGCAAGGCGGGCCGCTTGGTACCGGGCCGCAGGGGGAAGACGTGCCAGCCGCGCGCGGCGGCGTCCAGCGCTGCACACAGCAGCCCGGATCGGGGGTCTTGGGTCATGCTGGAGGTCTCCAGTCCTGTTGAAGGGTGCTGGGTGACAAGGGCGGCCCCAGTTCTTTGGCGAGATGCGGGGGCCGCCCTTGGCGTAGCTAGGCGTTGGCGCCGTTGTCCGGCGTCGGCGGGTCGGGGTGGAACGCCTTGGTGTAGAGGCGGACGTGGTAGCCGTCGCGGGCCGGGCGGCGCTCGATGGGGTCGCAGTCGAACGCTGCCGTCAGTGCCTGCGTGATCTCCGGTTCGTCGGCCGGGTCGCAGATGATGCGGATGTCGAACATGGTTCTCCTTGGGTGGTGTCAGCCGTGGAAGTGGTTGCGCTTGAAGACGGCCCGGCGGATGTTCACCGTGGTCCCGCCGCGGTGGTCGCTGGTTCCGAGGATCTGGACGGCGATCCATCCGCCGAAGACGACGGCGGCCAGGATGATGAGCTGACCGATGAACGCGGTCAGGGCCGCGATGAACGAGGTGAGCAGCAGCAGCCCGCCGGACACGGCGAGGAAGCCGACGCCTCCGAGGGCGACGTTCACCGCCGCGCGGGAGACGGCCGGCTTGGCGGTGACCGGCTCGGGGCGGGTGGGGTTGATGGCGTAGCCGGTGACGATCCGGCCGTCGGGCAGGACGATGCTCGCCACCGCCGGAACGGTGCCCGGCTGCACGGGCACGACCGGCCCCGGGTGGACGACGGCGGGCGGCGGTACCGGGGTCGGGCGGTGGATTTCCACGGCCCCCTGTACGGGCGCGTGGCTGACGTTCTTGGGGTACATGCGGAATCCCTTCCGGCCGTTGGCCAGGGAGGCAGGGGCACCCCCTTGCGGGGGCGCTCTGGAGGGGGGTTCGGGGGGTGTGACCTGCGTGCCTCCCTGACTCCCTGAACGATCATTTGTGCAGGTCAGGGCCAGGGAGGCGGGTCAGGGAGGGGTTCAGGGAGTTCTCCCTGTCTCCCTGACCCGTCGCGGTTCGCCTCCCTGCCGTCAGTCGGTGGAAGCGGAACCGTCGGCGTTGCGGTTGGCGAGGGCGCGGGCGACGCGGTCGCGGGCAACACACATGACGCCGTCGGACTTGTACGGCCCGGCGCCGGCGTCGTCCAGGACGCGCTTGAGGTCGAGGAACGACCACTCGCCGTAGGCGCCCGGGTTCCGGGTGGCGAGCCGCGCCAACACGTCCTTGGTGCGGACGCGGGCCGCGTCGCCGACGACGGCCGCGATGTCGGCCAGCGGGTCGTGCTCGGTGGTCCGGTCGATGGCGTGCAGGGTGGTGACGCCGTCGCGCAGGGCCTTGGCCCGGTTAGTGATGGCGGTGGCTGCGTCGTCGTCGATGTAGTGCGTGCGCACCGTGATGGACGACTGTCCGGCCGGGATCGTGATGCCGTCGGAGGCGACGACGAGCGTTCCGCGGTCCAGGCCGGGCCGGAGCAGGTTGGGGGCGGCGCCGCCGTCGATGGCCTTGTCCCCGAGCGCCATGCGGGCCTGTGACTCGGTGCCGAGGGCGAGGGAGGCGCGGGTGTGGGCGCCCTCGCGCACGAGCTTGGGCAGGTTCTCGTTGGTCGGGTCCTGAGTGCCCTGCCACATCAGCACGTTCACCACACGGCCCTGATTGTGAATCTTGCGGACGGCCATGTAGTAGCGGCTGTTCGCCTTGGACCCGCCGTAGGGGCGCTTGTCCTCATCCTTGACCGGGCACATGAACGCCATCTGCGCCTCATCCACGAGCACGATGAGCGGCGGGAAGGTGGTGCCGGGTGGGGCCTGGAGCCGGCGGTTCATCTCATCCACCGCACCTTCCACCATCTCGGTCACCTGGATCACGTGCTCATCCGTCGGCCCCTGGATCAGGGT
>NZ_NEUB01001020.1 GCF_002910825.1 Streptomyces sp. SM1
CAGGACCAGACACGGACCGGGATCCCGTCCCGCGTGACGGCCATCCCGATCACGATCTGCGGAAGGTCGTCGCGGGAGTCCTTCGACTTCCCGGACGTGCGGAACCCGGCCTGATCAGGGGCGTCGCCACTGTCGTCCGCGTCGGCGGGAGTGTCGTCTGCGGCGGGCAGGAGGCGGCCCTTGTCGTCGCGGGCGACGAGCTCGTCGGCCTCCTCCAGTTCGAAGTAGGTGCTGGTGGTGTCGAAGAACAGCAGGTCGACCTCGAGGTTGAGAAGGTTCGCGACCTCGTCGAACACCCGCTTCTCCAGGTCGTCCTGGACTTCGTGGAGCCAGTCCATCGCCCGGTAGCAGGCGTCGTCGTCGCAGGCCGGCAGGCCGTCGACATGCACGTCGTTGGTGACCCAGTCCGCGGCGGCCAGCTTCGACGACGGGGCCAGGGCCCGGTTCGCGACCATGGAGAACAGCACCCGCTCGGTCACCGACATGTCCCGGCGTCTGCCCCGCTTGGGCTGCCCGACCTGCCCGACCTGCCCGACGATCTTGTCGATCTTCAGTCGCCGCCACAGATGATCGAGGACGTAGGTGCCGCCGAACGGGACCGAGGAGACGAACTCCAGGTCACCCGCCGCGGTCGACGCCAGTGCTTCGCCCGGTTCCAGCAGCCGTGATAGAGAGGCGACCAGGCGTTTCACCGCGTCCCGGTCGAGGTCGTCCGCACGGCCGAACGTGAACAGGACCTTCGGGACCGCCCGGCCCTTCACCGGATCCCACTCATTGTGGGCCAGGTGCAGGTACCGGACCGTGCCGGACTTGTTCTCCCGCTTCGTCGTCTTCACATACACGACTCCAGACCCTACGGAGCAACTCCAGGTCAGCGCAGGTGAATCCGCAAAATCGCGTCTCTAGGCGAATCTGGCCGCGTCACCAGCCTCCAACCCGCTGACCTGCACCTTCAGCCTGGCAGGTACTCCAGAACCCCTGAATTGCGCGGAACGCAGGTCGAGGAGGGCGATCCGGAGCAGGTGCAGGTCTTCACCAAACTCGGCCTGCACTATTACCGGAAGAGCCCGCTGAGCCTGCCGGAACTGTGCCATCGATCGGTCGGTGAGACCATGCGGACGAGCGGCGTGGCCCCGTCTGACATCGGTGCGGTGCTGCTCGCGCCGACCGTCAACTCCATCCACGCCGTGGGGCTGGACTACCCCGAGGTGGCGCAGATCCTCGGTGACCACGGTCTGGTCGACGCCAAGCTGTACGGGGTCACCCTCTCCAAGTGCTCCAACCTGTCGGCCGCCCTGGAGCTGGGATCCAGCCTGCTGCGGGCCAACGACTACTCGGAGGTCCTGATCGTTGTGGGCGACAAGTGCGCCCTGGACCGCGACCGGTTCATGGACTCGGCCGAGTCCATCCTGAGCGACGGAGCGCTGTCGTTCGTCCTGTCGAAATCCGAGGGCGACTACGAGCTGAAGCATCTGGCGACGAGCAGCGATCTCTCCCATCTCACCAAGTCCTTCGGCGCAGGGTCATTGCATGATCGAGATCTGTCTGGGTTCGTCACGTGAGGCCGAGGGCTCGTAGGGGCCGGTGGTAGTCGCGGCCGGTGTGGCGGAGGGCGGCGGCGATGTTGGTCTGGCCGTCCTGGCGGAAGACGCTGATGGCGAGGTTGCGCAGGGAGGCCATGGAGCGGGGCAGGGTGCCGGTGCGGACCTTGGAGTCGTCCTCGCGGAACGTGCGGTCCCGGACGTGGTGCAGGAGGTTCTCGATACCCCAGTGGCCTCTGATCCAGGTGGCGAGCTCGGTGCAGGTGGCGTCGAAAACGGTCAGGCTGGTGATCAGGTAGACGCGCTCGATGGTCAGCTTCCCGGCGCTTATGTCGCGTCGCCAGCGCACGACTTGGATGGCCTGGTGGGCGCCGGGGTAGTCGAGGTGGCTGAATGCGGCGGCCTTGAGCCGGCGGACCTCGTCGCGGTGGTGGGCGTGGTCGCGCGTGCGGTGCCCGAGCGGGATGTCCCGCCAGGGCAGCGTTCTGACCTGGGCATACAGGCCCGGATGGTTCTTCTTCACGACGGCCACGTAGTGCGCGCCGCGACGGGTCAGATAGGCCCCGTGGTCGTGCTGGGTGTGCAGGGCGTCGGCGGTCACCACCGTGTTCGCCAGCTCGAGTCCGTCCAGCAACGGTGCGAAGGAGGGGATTTCGTTGCTCTTGGAAGCGACCTGCCGCTGGGCCAGGACAACGCCGTGGTGGTCCATCGCCGCCAGCAGCTGGATCGCGGCGGCCGTCTGGGTTCGCGATCCGCGGACCACCTTGCCGTCGACCGCGATCACCCGTCGCACCGGCCCCTCCTCCGCGTCCGGCTCGACCGGGGGCGGCGTTCTGGCCTGCAGATACGCGCTGATCGCCGCATCCAGCGCGTCACCGTCCACACGCTGCAGCAGGCGGCGCACGGTTGCGGCGTGCGGCACCGGCCGCAGACCGGTAAGCGGATCGGCAGCGAAGCCGAGGACACCCAGCACATGCTGCGGGGCATCCGTGATCCACTCGCTGATCGCGATGAGCGACCGGGCCCCGGTCAGCACCGCCGAGACGGCCGCGCACAGCAACGCGAGGGCCGGATACCGCAGCCCTCGCGCATCGCGGGGATCGGCGACCAGAATCAGGAAACGCCGCAGGTCAGCGACATCGCTTGAGGTGAGGGGATCAGTCGGGGAGCCCAGTTGCTCCAGCGCGGAAGGGATGGGCGATGATGTTCGGGCAGGCACGGTCTCGCTCGGTTCTCATGGGTCTCGACAACCACATGATCACCAGCACCGTGCCTGCTCTGCTCTCCGGGGTCCCTTGCCACACAACGGACATGACGCCACGTCACTGACGAGACCGACGAACCGGACCAATCCCAATCGCGCAATGCCCCTG
>NZ_NEUB01001021.1 GCF_002910825.1 Streptomyces sp. SM1
TTCCTGCATTACGCGTTCGACATGTGGATCACCCGGACTTTTCCTGGCGTCCAGTTCGAACGCTATGCAGATGACGCAGTGATTCACTGCTCATCCGAACGTCAGGCCCGGGAGGTCCTGACGCAGTTGGGGGCCAGGATGGAAGAAGTAGGGCTACAGCTGCACCCGGACAAGACGCAGATCGTGTACTGCGGAAAGGCGAGGCCGCACGGCGAAGTCGCCACGTCCTTCACTTTCCTTGGATTCACCTTCTGCAACCGCCCGGCGGTCGACCGGAAGGGCGAGGTATTCACGTCCTTCCTTCCGGCGGTCAGCAAGGACGCCCTGAAGAAGATGAGCATGGAAGTCCGCTCGTGGCGGATTCACATGCATGTCACCTACTCCTTCGGGGAGTTCGCGAAATGGCTGAACCCCATCATTCGCGGATGGATGCAGTACTACGGGACGTTCTATCAAACCGAACTGTATCCCCTCCTCCAGCGCATCAACTACTACCTGCTGCGCTGGGTTCGGAAGAAGCATAAACGGCTGAAGACCTACAAGAAGGCCACGAGGGGATGGGACCAGGTCGTAGCGGCCTACCCTGCATTCTTCGCGCACTGGAAATGGGTCAACGTCACCTGACGAAGAGGGCGATAGGAGCCCGGTGACGGGAGACTGTCACGCCGGGATCTGTGGGAGCCCGGGGGTGCGATTCCCCCGGGCCACCCGACCCAACGCGCTCTTGGAACTGCTCTCCGAGAGCGCGGACTGAAGCACGCCGCCGCACCCGTGATCGACGAAGCGTTCGCGGGTGTCCAGGGCCAGCTGGGGACCACAGCGGCCTGCCGGCTGGCCGGGCGCTCACGCGCCACCCACTACCGTCACATCAACCCCAGGCCGAAGCCCGCACCGTCCCCAAGACCCACGCCCGCTTCGGCCCTCTCGCCGGCCGAACGGGCAGAGATCCTGGTGCTGTTGAACCGGCCGGAGTACGCCGACCTGCCGCCCGCGCAGGTCTGGGCGCGTGAGCTGGACGCGGGGAACTACTGGTGCTCGGAACGGACGATGTACCGGATCCTGTCCGCCGCCGGGCAGAACGGCGAACGCCGCCGCCAGGCCACCCACCCGCCCAGGACGATCCCCGAGCCGACCGCGACCGGCCCCTCGCAGGTCTTCACCTGGGACATCACCAAGCTGCCCGGCCCGGACAAGGGCATCTGGTACCACGCCTACGTCATCATCGACATCTTCAGCCGCTACATCGTCGGCCACACCGTCGAACGGGCCGAAACGGCCGAGCGGGCCGAGGAGTTGATCCGCGAGACGATCGAACGCAACGGCATCGTGCCCGAGACCGTGCATGCCGACCGCGGCACCTCGATGACCAGCAAGAAGGTGTCCCAACTGCTGATCGACCTCGGCATCACCAGGAGCCACTCGCGCCCCAGGGTCAGCAACGACAACCCGTACTCGGAAAGCCAGTTCAGGACCACGAAGTACACCGCCGACTATCGGCACAGAGCACGAGGTCGTCTTCATCAACTACGGGCACCCGGCGCCGATGATCGTACGCAAGGAAGGAACGGTCGACTTCCCCCAACCGCCCGCCTTCACGCCCCCGCTGGGACTCGCGGAAGACGGTGGCGAGGGCCCACAACCCTACCGACTGAGCTTTGCCCCGGGTGAGCAACTCCTGCTCTACACCGACGGCGTCACGGAAGCCCGCGACAAGGAAGGCCGCTTCTACCCCGTCGGTGAGCGGGCGCACCTGCTGAAGGACCCGGACGCGCACCGGGCCCTGGCAGCCCTGCGGGAAGACCTCGCCCAGCACGTGGCCGGACCGCCACACGATGACGCTGCGATGCTTCTGCTGCGCTACCACGGTGATGAGAACGGAAAGCCGTCCCCTCCGCGTGAGTGAGCAACAACTGGCACGAGGTAGAAAGGGCGCATGCCGGAGCGTGAGGACCCTGTGGGAACGACGGACGATGTGGACCTGGTGGTCCGGGCGGTGCTGACCGCGTCCCGCCTGCTGGTCGCGGTGTCCGCGCAGTCCCTCGCCGCGGTCGAGGAACGCGTGACGCTCCCGCAGTTCAGAATGCTCGTCGTGCTGTCCGCACGGGGCGCGACCAAGCTCGTCACGCTCGCCGAACTCCTGCAGGTCGCCCCGTCCACCGCCATGCGGATGATCGATCGCCTGATCGCCGCCGGCCTCGCCGACCGACAGCCGAATCCCACCAACCGACGTGAGACGCTGCTCCGGCTGACCGAGGAAGGCAGCCGCACGGTCGCCGATGTCACCGCCCGCCGCCGCGCTGCGATCACCGAGATCGTGCAGCGGCTGAGCCCGACACAGCGATCGGCCCTCGTCGAGGCGCTGGCCGCATTCAACGAAGCAGGCGGAGAGCCGCTTGCTCCGGTCCGGGACGACATGGTGGGCCCTCATCCGCTGGGGTGGTCGACAGACCTCCCGGCAGTCGGCGACGCTTGACGGGCCTGCCGGTCCCGGCCACAGGGAGCTCGGTGCTGGCCGGGACGGGGACATGCGCGGCGTTCTCCGCGCGGGGCCGGCATTGCGGCGGCCGAAGCGAGGCGGAGGGATGGCGTATGGGCGCGGCAGGCTCTCCGCCGGTGTGGGGGATCCGCCCTTGATGACCCGTCTGCGCACAAGCAGCGCCGCGTCGGCAGCCGACGCTCAACGAGGTGGCCGAACGCGCCGGCGAGTCCCGCTCCGTGGCCTCCCGCGCCCTCAACAACGCCCCGCACGTCAGCCGAGCCAAGCGCGAGGCTGTCGAACGGGCCGTGCGGCGACTCGGTTACGTACCCAATCCGACCGCCCGCGCGCTGGCCACCCGTCAGACGGGAGCGGCCGCCCTGGTCATCTCGGGAGAGGATCCGTCCATCAGCCTGTAGAGGCTCTCGGACGGGAGATGGCGCGCATGCTCGTCGCGCTCGTCAACGGGCAGGACCCCACCCCGCTGGTCCTCCCCACCCGCCTGGCCGTCCGGGCCAGCGCCTGACTCCTCGTTGTCCGGGAGGGGCGGGCCCTGGTCCGAACGGGTGGCTCCCGGACGCGGCGCGGGGCGTCCAGGGAGCCGGCCAGGGGGGCGAGGTCCAGCAGCGGAAGCAGCGCCGCCGTCCGGTCCGCTGGCTTGTGACGTAGCCGCGGGCGCCGTTCAGGTCGTACTTGGCGCCGAGGTCGGGGACGGGTACCGAATGGCCGACGGTCTCCCAGTTCACCAGGTCGTACGACCGCAGAACGGGCGCGCCCGGAGAGTAGTGCATCGTCGAGGCCGAGGCGTAGTAGGTGTCGCCGACGCGAATGACGTCGATGTCCGCGAAGTCCTGCCGGATCACCGGGTTCATGTACTGGCCGCGGTCGCGAGGCCGGGCCCCCCATTGCGGGGCCACCAAGAAGGTGAGTGGGGGAGGAGGGCGCCGGCGGCCGGGCCGGTGGCGGCCGCGAGTGTGCGGCGACGGGTCGCCGAGCACCTGTACCCCGCACGGCACCGCCTGCGGCTGAGCGTCGTGTCCGCCCGGGAGATCTCCGGGCGGACACGGTCCCGGCTCGGGACGTCGTGCCGTCACCGTGGTTCCCCGACGCGGTGAGGTGGCGCGTCGTCGAGCAGCCGATCCGTCAGTACGGTTACAGCCGACTCCCAAGGTTCGCAGCACATCGGTGGAACTCGTGTTCCGCGAGCTGGAGCACATCTGGTCCGTGGTGACCTTCCGCGGTGTCGAGCGGGTGGCGCGCAGGAACCGCGTCTCCCGCAGTCCGGCAACGGCGGTTATGACGTCCTGCACTACGCCCTCGGCCTCTCCTACGATCCCCGCGCCCACCGCTCGCCGCGCCCGGCGTGCTCTCGGAGGTCTCCTTCAACAGCGCCCTGACGGCCGTCTCCCTCGCCCTCGGCCGGAACACACCCCAGTTACGGTCTCGAGCATTTCTCGGTACTCGTCGGGAACATGGTCTGCGAGAGCCTTGCGAGAGTTGGTGTGGCCGAGTTCAGAAGGGGCCCACCCGTGCAGGTGGGCCCCGTCGTGTCAGCCGGTGCGCAACAGAAGACGCGGAGGCGTCCTGGTGACGAACCGGTACTGGAACGGAGGGACAGTAGCCGCTCTTCCGGAGCTCCTCCTGCTGATGACAGCCGTACCGGGCGGCGCGGGCAGCCGCTCAATACGCACGGGGCGGGTCGTTGCGGCTGCCGGTTCCCGTATCGCCGTGCCCCTGCTGCATGCCGGAGGCCGGGGGCCGTTGCCGTGGTTCTCCGTCGTCGGGGAGGCCGATCAGTTCCTCGACGTCGAAGATCCGTGCGATCGGTACGTCCGTGCTGCTGTGGGCGACGATCGAGAAGGCGATGGTGACGGCGATCAGGGTGAACGCCTCCTCGCCCTGCGGGATGCCGGCCTGGAGCACCAGCAGTCCGTAGACCACCGAGGCGAAGCCCTTGGGGCCGAACCACGCCGCGGTGAGCTTCTCCTTGCGGTTGAAGTCGGTGCCCACCAGGGACAGCAGCAGTGAGGCCGGACGGATGAGGAAGATGCACAAGACCGCCACCGCGTAGCCGCCGATCGACAGGTCGCCGAAGAGGTGCGGGGTGAGCAGGGCGCCGAAGACCAGCAGCGCCGCGAACTTGGCCATCTCGGCCAGGGCTCCCCCCAATGGCTCGAAGGCGTCCTTGGCCTGCGGCGCGAGTGCGGCGATCACCGCGCCCGCAGAGAAAGCGGCCAGATAAGGATTGGCGTGGGTGAGGTGGCAGGCCGCGTACAGGATGACTCCGACCGCCAGCGGCAGCAAGGGCTGAAGCGAAGGTTCCGCGCCCAGCAGCCGGAATCGGACCAGCCAGTGCACGAGTAGCGGCAGGGCCACGCCGAAGAGGAGCCCGAGGAGGAGTTCACCGGCGATCGAGGCGAAGCCGACGTCCTCGGCGTGGCCGGCAGGTGCGGCGGCCGCGATGAGGACGAGGACGAACGGCAGCGCGAGGCCGTCGTTGACGCCGCTTTCGATGTTGAGCAGTTGCCGCAGCCGGGCGGGGACCTCCTCGCGGCCCACGATGGCCGAGGCGAACACCGGGTCGGTGGGTGCCAGCACCGCGCCGATCAGGAAAGACGTCGTCCAGTCGAGGCCCACGAGGAAGTGCGTCAGCAGCGCGACTCCGAGGAAGGCCAGTGGCATGCCGAGGCCGAGCGCACGGGCCGGGTTGCGCCAGGACCGGCGCAGGGCGGGGAAGGAGACGTGCATCCCGTCGGTGAACAGCACCGCGAAGAGCGCCAGGTCGGCGGTGACTCCGACGATGTCGCTGTCCGGGGTGATGTGGATCAGACCGAGGAAGCCGTCACTGACGATCGCGCCGCCCACCAGGAACAGCAGCGAGGTGGAGAGCACCGACCGGGCGGCCAGCCCGGACAGCATCACGGCCACCAGCAGCGCCACTCCGAAGACGATGACGAGTACCACCTGGAACGCTCCCCGATGTCGGCCGGCCCTTCCTACGTCGGCCCTGGAACAGGAGGTGTCCCTGTCATGGCCTGAGCCTGGTACGCGTACCCGTCGGGGGCCTGCTCATTGCACAGTGCCGTCCGGATCCGCTGTGCCCGGAACGGGGTGACCGCACGAGCGCGGACCCGGCCAGGGCTCCGTGCCGCGGCGCGCCGACCGGGCCCCGGTTCAGACCGGACGCGGCTCCGAGCGCCGGCCGCGCGGGAGGTTCCAGCAGAACCGGATGCCTCTGAAGCAGAGAAGCAGCACCGCGAACTGGACGACACAGACCGCGGCCGCCAGCGCGCCGTTGCCGCCAGCGCGCAGGACCGAGGCGGCGAAGGCATTTCCGCCCTCTTGTGCCGCGGCCGCCGCCGTACTGATCGGGATCGTTGCCTCCAGCAACCTGGCGAGCAGTGCCGCCGCCGGTCCGGCACCTCCTTGAAGGAGCATGCCCACGAGACCTCGTTTCGTCGACGGTCCGTGCACAGCCTTCCTCGTGTGCGTGCTCAGCCACTGTCTCACCTCACCACACTCCGTGCTCCGGCAGAACACCGGGGCGGCTCGGCCCTGATCCGCTGCACGCACAAGGCGGAACCGCGAGACGGGCCGTGGAGGGACCGGCGACGACGTCGCATCCACAAGTGGCTCCACGGCATGGGGCGGTGGGAAGACCGGCTGGAGGCTCATCGGTACCGGTTTTCCCGCGCAGTGCGTACGTCGGCCACGTCGGTGACGTACGCAGGGTGGGGCAGTTGCCGTTGCCTGGTGGTGTCGAGACCGGAGGTGGGCGGGCTCCCGTTCCGCGGAATTGACTATGTCGGGCTCCACGGCGTTGGTTCCTGGACTCGTCCCTTCCTACCCCGGATCGACTTCCTGCGCCTTCCGGGGGTTGTTCGGTGGATGGTTCACGCGGTGCCGAGCCGCTTGCCCAGCCATGGGAGCACCCGGGAACACGACGGACCTGTCCGATGACCCGGGCCAGTCGCCTGCGGCGGGGCTGGTCCATCGGGCGGGTTGACGGGCTGGAAGGACATGTTCCTTTCACGGCCGGGCAAGCAGACGGGCATGCTGAACGTCCTGCTAACGGTGGTCGGTGCCCTGGGTCTTGTGGTAGCTGCGCTCTCCGGACGGCTTCAGCGAGCTCCGCTGAGCGCGCCGCTGCTGGCCCTGCTGACGGGAATGGTCCTCGGCCCGGAGGTGCTGGGAGCCGTCGATTTGCCCACGGTGGTGGAGGGGCACAAGGAACTGCACGAGGTCTCCCGTCTGCTCCTGGCGGTCTCGGTCATGGCCGTGGCCCTGCGCTATCCGTTCCGTGATGTGCGAGCGCGGGCGAGACCGCTGCTGGTCCTGCTGATCGTGGCCATGGCCGGGATGGCGCTGCTCACCACGGTGGTATCGGCTGTCGTCCTCGGGCTCGGCCTCGGTACGGCGGCGCTGCTGGGAGCGGCTCTCTGCCCGACCGACCCGGTGCTCGCCTCCAGCGTCGTCACCGGCGAGCCCGCCGAAAAGGGGATCGCCGCCCGGACCCGGCAGTTGCTCTCCTTGGAGTCGGGCGCCAACGACGGGCTCGCGCTGCCCCTGGTGCTCGCCGCTGTGGCGATCGCCGGACCGCTGACGGGGACACGAGCGCTGTCGGAGTCCCTGTGGCAGGTGCTGGGTGCGCTCGTTCTCGGAGTGGCAGCGGGCTGGCTGGGCGGGAGAGTACTGCGCGTGGCGGAGAGGAGCGGAAGCATCTCGCCCGGCCCCCTGCTGGTGTACACCCTGCTGCTGGCCGTCTTCGTGCTGGGCGTGTCCGGCCTGCTCCGCTTCGACGGCGTTCTGGCCGTCTTCGTCAGCGGCCTGGCCTTCAACGCGGTCAGCTCGGTGGACGAACGAGCGAGTGAGAACAAGATCGACGAAGCGATCAACCGCTTCCTGGTCCTGTCGCTGTTCGTGCTGCTCGGAGCCATGATCCCCTGGCGTGAGTGGGGCGAGCTGGGCTGGTGGCGCGGCATCCTGCTGGTTCTCGGTGTGCTGTTGGTGCGCCGCCTGCCGGTCCTGATCGCCCTCAAGCGTCCCCTGTCCCTGTCCTGGCGGGACGCCGTCTTCCTGGGCTGGTTCGGCCCCATCGGGGTCTCAGCCCTGTTCTATCTGACCATGGAAGCCCACCGGCTCGGCGCCGACCCCGAAGTTCTGGCAGCCGGGACACTGGTCGTCGCGGTCAGCACCGCCGTGCACGGCGTCACCACGGCTCCCGGCCTGGCCCTCTACCGTCGAGCGGCCACCGGAGGAACCGAGGAGACCGTGAAGTGAATCCGCACAGGTGTACCCGTGAGTCCACCGCCGGGCCGGAGCGCGGTGCATGCCCGGTCCGGCACGACGGCACGCGCCTCATCGTCGGTCTCCGGGCGCACGACCGGCCGAGCCGGCGGCCGGCGAGCCGGACCACGCAGCCGGCCGTGTCCTCCCGGCGACGAGCACGAGGCCGAAAGGCGTTCGAGGCTCGGCCGGGCGGCGCCGGGGCGGCCGCCGGCCTGCCGGACCGGTTTTCGGACCTTGGTCCTTGTGGGAGGGGCCCTTGCGCCGGGTACCAGAGGATTCGTGTTCTTCGATTCCTGGAATGAAATCTTCCGTGTACTGGTCATGGCGGGGCTGGCCTACCCGATCCTCATCACCGCGGTACGTGCGTCGGGCAAGCGGACCCTTTCGAAGATGAACGCCTTCGACCTGGTGGTCACGGTCGCGCTGGGATCGACCCTGGCCACCATCCTGCTCAACCGGCAGGTGGCCCTGTGGGAAGGGGCCCTCGCCCTCGGCTCGCTGGTGACGCTGCAGTTCGTCACCGCCTGGGCATCGGTCCGCTTCCGGGGTGTTCGCCGGCTGGTGAAGGCCGAGCCGACCCTGCTGCTGCACGAGGGCCGCTTGCTCCACGAGGCGATGCGACGCCAACGGGTCACACCGGACGAGGTGCGTCAGGCGATCCGCGCCCAGGGCACCGGGGGGCTGGAGCTGGTACACGCGGTGGTCCTGGAGACGGACGGCAGTTTCAGCGTGATCTCCCGCTCGCAACACGGCTCGGGAAGCGCCATGGACGGCGTGCCGCAGCGGCGAACGCGCCACCACGACGTCGGACAGCAGCCCGCCCCTGAGCATGGCGACCGGCATGGACCTGCCTGAACGGGCTCGCCCTCGACGCCGCCGTCGTAAGCGGTTCGGACCCACGGTAGGCACTACCAACGAGCGGCGCGAGCCTGGTTCTTGGGACGGGGCCCACTGCCGCGGTACCCGCACTGGGCGGTCGCCCCGCGAGGGGCGGAACCGTCACCTCGGCCGTTCCCCGGCTCGCCGGGTGACCGCGGACGGTGAAGGATTCCCCTGTCTCGCGCCCCTTCCTGGCCGCCCGGCCCGCGAATGTCCTCGAGCCGGGTGTTCCGAGCCCGTCTTACCGGCCGGGGCCACCGGGGTGAGTCGCATGCGTGCGGGGACGCTCGCGGCGGCGGTGGGCCGCTGCGCTCGCCACCGCGCTCAGGCCCGCGCAGAAGATGAGCGCGAGGGCCAGGCCGGAGCAGAAGACGGCCAGCGTGTTCATGGTGGCGATGTCCTGGCCGAGTACGGACACGGTGTACTCGGGGCCACCGGAGACGTTGTCGGCGATCACCAGGCCGGTGAAGGTCCCTACGGCCGCGAGGAGGAGCAGTCCGAGTATGAGCATCCGGATCATCCCTTCGAACGGAGCGTTCACTGGTACGGGATGCGGTGCTGATCGGGTACCCGTGGTGCCGCGCGGGACACGTGGCAGGCGCGAACGGGGGCGTGGGCGTCGTACCCCCGGCCGGCTCCGGGTCTGCGGGCCTGCCGGGATGCGCGTGCTGCTCGGTGTGCGAGCGGTCGGCCGTTCAGCGGTGCGGAAACCGGGAACGGCTTCAGGGCCGGTGCGGCACCGCATGCGCCGACGGCAGGCCGCCCGGCGCCCGGATCGCCGCTGCAGTGGTCACCACCGCAGCCGACGGGATGTCCGCCCAGCCGGAGGCGGGGCGTGTGAACCCCCCGCGGAAGGGAACGCGGTGCCCGTCCCTGCGTCCACCACGGTCTTGCTTGAGGGAGGACTCCTCATGCAGCGGTCCGGTTCACCCCGCCGCGTCCCCCGGTTACGCCGAGGCCCGCTCGGCACCGTCGTCCTCGTCACGCTCGCCGCCCTGACGGCCTGCGGCGGCGAAGAGCTCACCGGCCGCGCGACCTGACGGGCCCGGCCACCTTCCCTCAGCTCTTCCCTATGCTCTGATCAGCCCGAGGAGCAGTGATGACCACCACTGTCCCCCGACTCAGCCGAGGTAGAACTCGCCATCGGCGGCATGACCTGCGCCTCGTGCGCCGCCCGGATCGAGAAGAAGCTCAACCGGATGGACGGGGTCACCGCCACGGTCAACTACGCGACGGAGAAGGCCAAGGTCAGTTACGGCGGTGGCGTGTCCGTACCGGAGCTGATCGCCACGGTGGAGGCGACCGGTTACACGGCCCGCGAGCCCGAGCCGGTACGCGCCGAGCCCGCCTCGGGACCGGAGCCCGCGCAGGCCGCCGACGAGCTGCGGCCGCTGAGGGAGCGGCTGGTCACCGTCGTGGTGCTGGCCGTCCCGGTCATCGCCCGGCCAGCTGGTCGAGCATGCGTACGGCGCTTCGTGGACGGGTACGACTGGGTCATGATCCCCAACGTCATCGGCATGTCGCAGTACGCCGACGCAGGCCGGATGACGACCAAGCCCTACACGTCTGGCGGCGCCTACGTGCACCGCATGAGCGACCTGTGCGGACCGTGCCGCTACCGGCCGGTCGACCGGACCGGCGAGCAGGCCTGCCCCTACACCGCCGGCTACTGGACCCTCCTCGACCGGCACCGGGAACGCCTCGGCCACAACCACCGTACGGCCCAACCGGTACGTCAGCTGCAACGGCTCCACGACCTCGACGAGGTGCGCGGACAGGAACAGACCCGCGGTGACGCACCGCCCTGACCCGCCCACTGCTTGGACGGGCACTGAGCGGGATCGGGTGGGGGACTGAACGACCTCCGCACCGCCCTGGGGAACGCCTGTGGCCGCCGTCCCGGCGCCTCGGCCACACCGCCCGGTTACGCGCTGTCCGTGAGGGTCTCGTAACCGTGTGCCCGGGCACAGTGGGCGCAGCAGAAGAACCGCCCGTCGACCTGATGCCCGTGTCCGAGGACCTTGCACTGGCAGTTGTCGCAGATCGGCGCCAGCCGGTGGGCGGCACATTCGATGCTGTCGAAGGTGTGCACTCCGTCACCGGCCGTGTGCACCTCGAAGGACAGGGCGTAGTCATTTCCGCATACCTCGCAGACCGCCATGTCGTGTTCCTTTCCGAGTGGTAGCCGGCCTGACCGGCTGTGCTCGTCGTCTACGGACCGCTCGCCGCGCGAGGGCCGTGTCCCGCCACCGGTTCGGCCGTGCCCCCGGGCAACAGGTTCGCACCGGAGCCTGGACGGGGCTTGAGGGAGGCGCTACCCGGGCGGACCGACGCCTGTGGATCGACGGTGATCGTGGTGCACCCGAGGGGCGCGGTGAGGGCGCGCAGCGCGGTGACGGAAAGCCTGATCCACGGGTGGTCCTGGCCCAGGGTCGCCAGCAACCGTGCGCAGGAGGTGAACGCGACGGCGGTGCGGCGACCGCTGGGGGTGCGGAAGAAGCACGTCACGTAGCAGCGGTGTTCCGGCCGGACGGGTACGTACAGCAGATCGGTCGGCGCATGTCCACCGGGCGTGGGTTCCCCGCTCCGCCGAACATCAGCCATGGTGGTCTCCGGTCACACCCACGGCCTTCACCTCACCGGGGTGAAATCGCGCGCTCCGACGAACGCGGGTCGCCGTGCCGGTGCAGCGAAGGGTTCCTCCGCCCTGTTCTCGACGCTGTTGAACACGAGGAACACATTGCTGCGCGGGTACGGTGTGATGTTGTCGCCCGAGCCGTGCATGCAGTTGCAGTCGAACCAGGTCGCGGAGCCGTAACTGCCGGTGATCAGCTGGATGCCGTTCGGTTCGGACAGCGCGGTGATGGCCTCGTTCGACGGTGTCCCCGCTTCCTGCATCCTCAGCGACGTCTTGTAGTTGTCCTGGGGCGTCTTGCCCGCGCAGCTCAGAAAGGTCTTGTGCGAGCCGGGGATGATCATCAGGCTTCCGTTGGTGGCGTGGTTGTCGGTGAGCGCGATCGACACCGACGCGGCCCGCATGCGGGGCAGGCCGTCCTCGGCGTGCCAGGTCTCGAAGTCCGAGTGCCAGTAGAAGCCGCTCGCCCCGAAGCCGGGTTTCACGTTGATGCGGGACTGGTGGACGTACACGTCCGAGCCGAGGATCTGGCGTGCTGCTCCCACTACGCGCTCGTCACGGACGAGGGAGGCGAACACCTCGCTGATCCGGTGCACTTCGAACAACGACCGGATGTCGCGGGACGTGGGCTCGACGACGCTGCGTTCGTCGGCGCGGATGGCCGGGTCCCGGACCAGCCTGTCCAGCTCGGCGCGGAACAGGGCCACCTCGTCCGGGCTCAGCAGTGCGTCGACGGTCGTGAAACCGGCGCGTTCGAAGTCCAGCAGCCCGGCCCGCCCCAGGGGGCCGGGCGTGCCGGGTGGCGACCACACCACGGGGTCGTGACGCGGCATCATCGCCTCGCTCGTGCCGCGGGTCGGGTACAGGTCGGTGGTTCGGCGATGGTTGTACAGCGTCGTCATGGTCGTCCTCACGCTTCGTCGATTCCGGATTCATCCGGCTCGGCTCGGTATTTCCTCAGTCACTGGGCTCCGGGGGAGGGTAGGCACCGTTGCCGTCGTGATCCTCCCGGCCGGTCAGGGGCGGGTTGAACACGCATACGCAGCGGAAGTCGGTCTTCGGCCGCATGGTGTGCCGCTCATGGCCGTCCAGCAGGTACACCGTTCCCGGCGTGATCCAGTGCTTCTCGCCCGCGTCCTCGTCGGTCAGTTCGGCCTCGCCCTCGACACAGAGCACGGCCTCGACGTGGTGGGCATACCACATCGTCGTCTGTGTACCGGCGTAGAGCGTCGTCTCGTGCAGGGAGAAGCCGACCTGTTCTTGGGCCAGGACGAGCCGTTTGCTCTCCCAGGTGCCGGACGCGGCCCTGACGTGCCGGTCGGTGTCCTCGATCTCGTTCAGGGAACGGACGATCACGATGGATGCCACCTCTCTGCCCGGCGTGGGCATGTGCGCCCACGGTCGCCGGTGCGCTCGTGTCCTCAGCGGGGCCCGGCGGACCGCGGCGGCCGGCCGGTCTCCCGCACCGCACGACCGAACAGTGTGAGTCCTTCCTCCAGTTCCTCGTCGTCGATGGTCAACGGCGGGAACAGCTTGACGACTTGGTCCTTGGGGCCGGACGTCTCCAGCAGCAGGCCGAGTTCGAAGGCACGGGTGCACACGGCAGTGGCACGCGACGGATCGGCGAACTCCATGCCCCACGCGAGCCCGCGGCCACGCACGGCCGGTACGGGACCCGGCAGGCTGTCGGCGACCGCCTGCAACGCCTGCTCGAGTTGCTCTGCGCGGGCCAGGCTCTGCTTCTCCAGCCGGCCGTCGCGCCAGTACTCCTCCAGCGCGGCGGTGGCGGTGACGAAGGCAGGATTGAAGCCGCGGAATGTGCCGTTGTGTTCGCCGGGCTGCCAGATGTCCAGCTCGGGACGGAACAGGGTCAGCGCCATCGGCAGTCCGTATCCGCTGACGGACTTCGAGAGCGTCACGATGTCCGGGGTGATGCCGGCCTCCTCGAAGGAGAAGAACGCGCCGGTGCGGCCGCACCCCATCTGGATGTCGTCGACGATCAGCAGCATGTCCCGGCGCCGGCACAGTTCGGCGAGGTCACGCAGCCACTCGGCCCGGGCCACGTTGATCCCGCCCTCGCCCTGCACGGTTTCCACGATCACGGCCGCCGGGGCGTCCAGGCCGGAGCCCTCGCCGGCCAGCAACCGATCGAACCAACGGGATGCGGGTTCGCCATCGTCCGCCCGCTCGTCGTAGGGCATGGGGGTGGCATGCACCAGTGGGACTCCTGCGCCCGCACGCTTGAAGGCGTTGCCGGTGACGGCGAGGGAGCCCAGCGACATGCCGTGGAAGGCGTTGGTGAAGAAGACGACGACTTCCCTGCCCTTCACCTTGCGGGCCAGTTTCAGGGCGGCCTCCACGGCGTTGGTGCCGGCGGGCCCCGGGAACATCACCTTGTACGGCAGGTCACGCGGTTCCAGCACGGTATCCTGCAAGGTCTCCAGGAAGGTGAGCTTGGCGGCCGTCGACATGTCGAGGGCGTGGGTGACACCGTCGCGTTCGATGTATTCGAGAAGCGCGCGCTTGAGTACCGGGTTGTTGTGTCCGTAGTTCAACGTCCCGGCACCGGAGAAGAAGTCCAGATAGGGACGATGGTCCTCGTCGTACAGCCGGCTGCCGACGGCCCGGTCGAAAAGGGCGGGCCAGCCCCGGCAGTAACTGCGGACCTCGGACTCGAGCCTCTCGAACACGTGAGAGGCGGGATGGGTAACCGTCATGATGCTCGATCCTTACGGAGGGGCGAACGGACTGTGTTCCCAGTTCCTTCGAGGGGGCCGGTCATCGGAGCAGCGGCCCGATGCGGTACAAGAACTCGGCTTCATGCGTGTCGGGGAAGAGTTCCGCCGAAAACAGGAGGTCCCTTTTGAGCGGTGCCGCGTGCCGTTGGGCGAAGGACCGGAACAGTCGGTGGGACGCGGCGTTGTCCGGGCCGATGGTCGTCTCCAGGTGCCGCAGGGTGCCGTCCGCGGTCAGTCGGGCGGTGAGGTGGTCCAGCATGGCACTGGCCGTGCCGCGTCCGCGCTGTCCGCGGTCCACGGCTATCTGCCAGACGACGAGGGTGTCGGGCTGCTCGGGACGGCAGAATCCGGTGACGAATCCGACCGGCCCGTCGCCGGATTCCGATGCCACCACGGAGGTACGGGCGAAGTCCCTAAACCACAGCAGATAACTGTAGGAGGAATTTGCGTCGAGTACCCGGGATTCGCGGGCGATATGCCACGCTGCAGCTCCGTCCTCGACCGTGGGAATCGCCATGACTAGTGTGCCCATAGAACACACCTCGCTCTCGCTGCGCGAACCACCGTGCGCATGTAATCAAGCGGACCTCGTTCAATCCGCGTTCTGTGCGCCCGACAGATGACCGCTCGACCCGCCGGGTCACTGACTTCGGTGCCTATCTCTCAGGATTCAGTTGTCCGCGCGGAAATGCCGCTGTAATGCCTCGGTTCGATGTTACGTCCGCCGGGCCGCGTATGCCTAGGTGAACCCGCCTGTTTAAGAGCGGGGAAAGGTGGAAACTCCCCCGATCCGGCAAGAGAATCCGACACGTTGATCCAGCTCCCTCAACCCCCGCGTCAGGGGCGGTGACCGGTTGCTGACCGACGCCCTCACCCGCACTCACGCCAGCGGTTGCCTCGCCCCAGGACCTGGTCGGCGCCTTCACTGTAAGCAACCCACCGTCACAAGGTCGACCTCAGTAGCGAAGCACCCCTATCGGGCGTCGCGCCGCCCTCGGCGGGCGCGCTCTGACCTTGCCGTTTCGGTTGGGGCGATGAGGCGTCGTCGAGGGGTAACTGCCGGGTGGCTGAAGCGTTTTCGGTGTTCGGGCATGGTGGAGACCCGGCGCGGTGGTCGGGTTCTCCAAGGTCCTTCGGGTCGTGGGCGGTCAGGGGCCTGCCGGTCAGTCGGCGGGACGGGGCAGTGCGGCGAGGCGATGGAAGGCCGTGGCCGGTTCGGTTCTCCAGGGCCAGGTCGCCGATATCCGCGAGCGCAGGCGTCGGCCCACCTTCCGCTGGAGGGTGCCTCAGGCTGAGCGCACGATCCGGCGAACGACGCCAGACCTGCGCTCGCATCACGATGAGATACCGGGGGTCTTGTACTCGACGATCTTGGTCGGCAGGGTGTCCGGGGGCGTGCTGATCTTGTTCCTGACGACCTGTGGGAGCGGGTGGCTCCGTTGCTGCCACCCGCTCCCGAACGACGCCACCGGCATCCCATGTGGTTGCGTGTTCCTGACCGAACAGCACTCGCCGGCGTCCTTCGTGCTGCGGACCGGTGTCGCCTGGCGGGACGTCCCGGCGGAGACCCCCGGGATGTTCCGGCGTGACGGCCTGGCTCCGGCTGCGGGAGTGGACCGAGGCCGGTGTCTGGCCCCGCCTTCACGCCGCCCTACTGACCGAACTACGCCGCGCTGACCTCCTCGGCCTGGAGGACTGTCACGGCAGCTGTAGTTTCAGCGTCTGCGCTGATCAGCGCCTTGCGGGGCGGGTGCGGGCATGAGTACGGCCACCGCGATCATGAACGTTTGTGACGACGTATCAGGACGCGGTGGCCGTGGAAGCCACGATAGCCGAGCAGGCGTGGGGCGAGACGTTCGGGAGGGTGATGTGGGCGGTCGCGGGCTGTTTCGCGCGTCGTGAGGCGCGGACGACGGCTGCGGAGTTGGTTGCGGGGTTGTTGCTGGAGGTGGACACGCGGAACTGCTGGACGCTCGCGCAGGCTCTGGGGCATCCGGGCCCGCACCGGCTGCAGCACCTGCTCTCGCGCGCCCGGTTCGACCACGAGCGGGCCCGGCAGGAGATCGCCCGCCTCGTAATCGATGAACTCGCCGGACAGGACGTGGTGTTGGTGGTGGACGAGACAGGGGATGCGAAGTCGTCCACGGACTGTGTGGGCGCCGGCCGGCAGTACTCCGGCGCGCTCGGGGCTTGTATCT